>CAZPIK010000100.1:0-12350 GCA_964586185.1 uncultured Candidatus Sumerlaeota bacterium
GGGTGACCGTTTTCCTAGGGCGTTGCCCTAGGCTGGAAATATGACGCGCCTTCGGTGCTGGAACGGGATTGATTAAGGATCAAGGGCTTTTCTTGCTTGGCGTTGTTTTGCTTGGACTTCATTTACGGTGTGCGCTTGTCTCATGGCATCATTTCATCCGCAATAAAGTTTTGAAGACGTTTTGCAAAGAGCGGTTCCTTGCCGGGTCCGGGAATAATGACGCCATCCAGTAAATTCAGAATCATTTCGAGTTGGGGATCGTTTTGCGCGGGAGACTGATCGAGAATCGCGATCTTACGGTTTCCTTTAATTCGCACAACCGTTCCCTTGAGGTCGGGGTTTGGCGTGCGTAACGACCCTTCGACTTCCAAGAGCAAATTCGCCGCGCGGAGCTTCGCGAGAACGGCACTAAGGGCTTCGGAAAATTGAGGGTCTTTATCTTCGGTCGTCACGGCGGCAGGGTTCGATCCGGGAAGACCTTCCGGGTCCGCCGCGACTGTTCGGAGCATGGGCTGAGTAGTGGAAGGTCGTTTGGGCGTGGCACCCATTTCCATCATCAATTGAGCCTCAAAGGCTTTTTCGTCTGCGCTAAAGGCATCGTGATGTTTGCGCGACTTCTGCCAAATCAAATACAATATCCCGCCGCCCATGCAGAGCGACATCGCGATGATGGACAATTGAAGCGTTTGGATCATGAAGACAGCCCTCGCCAAAAATCATAGCAGCAATTCGCGCCGTCACAAGTCCCGCAGTGTCCTGAGTCTTGCCGAATTCGACAATGACTTGCGTAAACGACACAATGTCCAGCTTGTTGGCGGCGTGGATGAAGCCGGTCGTGGTGCGCTTGCGGGTCCTGTTGTCGCGGCGACGGTCGTTTTGGATGAAACCGCGAAATTGGACGGCGTGAACGATTCCAAGCAATTGACGCCGGAACAGCGTGAGGGGATGGTCGAGCGAATTCTATCTAACGCGAAGTCGGCGTCGCTCGGTTTTGCGAATGCCGATGAAGTGGATCGAATCAATATTCTTCAAGCGACACATCGGGCAGCGGATCGCGCACTTTCCCGGCTGAAAGTTGCGCCCGAGTTTCTCGTTACTGATTATTTGAAACTTCGCTATTCAAATGCCCCCATTCTTGCCATTACCAAAGGCGATTCGACAAGCCTTGCGGTCGCCGCGGCATCGGTGCTCGCAAAAGTCGCGCGAGATCGGTTAATGCGGCTTGTGGATGAAGTGTATCCGAATTATGGATTCGCAAAGCATAAGGGATATGGAACCGCCGCGCATCTGGAAGCCTTGCGCGTAGAGGGTCCGTCCGATATTCACCGCCTGAGTTTTGCCGGGGTATGCTGGTTTGGAAATGAGCGCCAGACCGCTACTGTGACATCCGGAAAAATTTCAGATACGAAACAGAGCATCGCGGACTTTATGGCGCTGCTGAAACCCGATTGCGATCTGGAGACAGCTTTGAGAATTCTAGGCATTGAAGGAGCGGGACAATGAATGGACGAAGCGGCATGCGTCATCGAATGTGGATTTGGATACTCTTCGCGCTTTGCGCGACAAGAGCCTATTCGGCGGAATCAAAGGGCTTCGATAAATGGGAGCGCGACATTCAAGCTTTTGAAGAGCGCGATAATCAGCAATTTCCGCCCAAGGATGGAATCCTCTTTGTCGGCAGTTCGAGCATTCGCTTATGGAACGTCGAGAAATCTTTTCCGAATCGGCCCGTGATCAATCGGGGTTTCGGCGGTTCAACGGCTGCGGAGGCTGTCCATTTCATGGATAGGATCGTGGTTCCGTATCGTCCCAAGTTCATAGTCTTTTACTCCGGCGACAATGACGTAGCTTTCGGAACGCCACCCGAGAAAGTTTTTGAAAACTTTCGTGCCTTCGCGCTTCAAGCTCATCAAAAGTTGCCTGACGCCCGCGTCATTATATTGAGCATCAAACCGAGTCCTTCGCGATGGAAGCTTGTTGAGAAAGTGAAGGAAGTGAATCGGAGAGTTGAAGCGTTTGTTCAGGAACAATCGAAAGAGAAAAATGAAAATTCCAAGAAGCCTTGGCTCGAATTCTTGGACGTTTTTACGCCTATGCTTGGCGAAGATGGCTTGCCGAAGCAGGAATTATTCGTTGCCGATAAATTGCACATGAACGAAGTGGGGTATGCCCTCTGGACGCGCTTGCTCGAACCCAAACTCAATTCGGACTGATTCGAGTTATTTCCCCATTTCAATCAGCCGCTTCCACCGGGCGTCGCTTACGGGCATGACGCTGAGGCGTGGCATACGAACAAGAGCGAAGTCCTTGAAGGATTCGTCGGCTTTGATGGCCGAGAGTGTAACAGGTGACTTGAACGCTGAACCGAATTCAATATCCACGCAAACAGATTTTCCTGATTTGTCCGTAGCGTCGGGATAGGGAGCTTTCTTCACTTCGGCAATTCCCATGATCGCCTTGTCACCGCCGGAATGATAAACAAGAATTGCGTCTCCCTTTTTCATCTCTCGCAGGTGAATTTGGGCAAGCGCATTTCGAACGCCATCCCACGTCGTGGCGCCGTCGCGTTTCAAATCATGAAACGAATAAGTTTCGGGATCGCTTTTCACTAACCACTTGCCCATATTGCGGAATCCTTGATAAAAAAAGGGTGTTCGTGCGGGTTCGCGGCGTCGCGATTCCCACGGCGATCCCAAGGTTCCATCACGAGATCAACATTGTCCAGTTCTGAGCCGGAAAACGGTCACGCCTCCCTAAACCTCAGCGAAATCGGCCAATTGGGATTGGTCGCGGGTGAGGGACAATTTCCGTTGCTCATTGCGCGCGCGGCCAAGGAGCGCGATGTTGCGGTCACGGCGTTCGGATTGCGCGGCGTTACTTCGGATCAACTCGAATCTGAAGTGCGCGCGATGCATTGGCTCGAACTCGGGCAGTTTGAAAAATTGATTCAGCTTTTCCATTCCGAGGGAATCACGAAGACGGTGATGGCGGGGCGGATCAAGCACAACTCCATTTTTCAATTGGCGAAAATGGATATGCGCGGATTCAAACTCATGGCGAAGATGATCAATAAGAAAGCGAATTCGATTCTTGGCGTGGTCATCAAGGAGTTCGAAAGCGAGAACATTGAAGTGCTGGATTCGACGATGTTCTTGCGGAGTTGCATGCCCGGTAAGGGATTGCTAACCCCGGGCTGTCGCGCGACGGAGGAAATCGAAACCGACATTGAATTTGGATACGACCTCGCAAAGCAGATCGCAGGACTTGATATCGGCCAAACCGTTGTCGTAAAGAACCAGAGCGTTGTTGCCGTCGAAGCGATGGAAGGAACCGACGCGGCCATCGAACGCGCGGGCGAGATTGCGGGCGAGGGGATCGTTGTCGTTAAAGTAAGCAAGCCGATGCAGGATCGCCGATTCGATGTTCCGGTTATCGGCCTCACGACGATTCACAAACTCATCAAGGTCAAAGGCGCTGCGCTGGCGTTTTCCGGTGGGGAGACTCTCTTCTTCGACGAAAAAGAAGCCGTCGCGCTTGCCGAATCCAACAAGATCGCAATCATCGGCGTCTAACATGAACGAACTTCACGCGAGCCTCCATCGGGAGATGTCCAAGCGCGAAGACGAATTGATTGCGCTCCATCGTCGGATTGTAAGTGTTCCGTCGGTCAATCGCGGCGATGGTTCTTCGGCGCGTGAAGACGAAGTCGCGGCGGTGATGTGCGATTATTTATCGCCGCTGGGGATTGAGAATCGAACAACAGAAGGTTCGCCGCATCGCGCGAATTTTCTCGCCCGGCACGGCGACGCAAAAAAGGGCCGGGGCAAAACGCTTCTTTTCATGAGTCATTCTGATGTCGTGCCTCCCGGCGACGAATCGGCTTGGAGGTTTCCCCCGTTCTCTGCCGAAATCGCTGATGGACGAATATGGGGTCGCGGCTCAAATGACTGCAAAATGCTTGTGGCCGCGGAACTCTTTGCGATGGCTTCGCTCGCTAGAAACGGACTCCTCCGAAGGGGCGAATTGCGGATTGCAGTCGGCGCGGACGAGGAAGCGGGCGGAAAATGGGGGTTTGGTTGGCTTGCGCAAAGCGAAGCCGATTTCCTACGCGCGGATCTCGCGGTCAATGAAGGCGGCGGAGCATTTTTTGGAAAAGCGGCTCAAGGAGAAAATTTGTTTACGCTGGGTTGCGGCGAAAAGGGACGATACGAAGTTGTCATCACGGCCAAGGGGCCTGGCACGCACGCTTCGGTTCCGTGGAGCAAATCAAATCCGCTTGAAGCGATGTCGAAAATTATTGAGCGCGCCGCAGCATTAGAGGGTGAACCGTTCCCGGCGTCTCCCATTTTCAAAGACCTCCGAAAGTGGATGGCTTTGGACGGCGAGATCACGCGCGAAAACTTGAGCGCGACCATCACGGAAGCCGGAAAAAAGTACTCCATCGCGTTTCGAAATTCGCTGATTGCGCAAAGCCGGATTTCATTTGTTCCGACCGTTCTACAATGTGGCGACAAATCAAATGCCGTGCCGACGCGGGCAGAACTCCATTGCGACGCGCGGATTGTGCCGGGGCAGACGCGCAAGGATTTGGAAGATTTGCTTCAAAAGTTTCGCGCTGAATTTCCCGATGTGGAGATAGCCATTGATGAAACGGCGGGATCGAGCGTTTCTCCCTACGATCCTCCCATAGAATCGCTTTTCAAATCGGCGATTCAGCGCGCGCTCGGCACCAAGGAGGTCGAGCTTTTGCCGACGTGGTGCACAGGGTTCACCGATTCGCGGTTCGTGCGCCCTGTTGGAACTCCGGTTTACGGCTTCCAATTGGTGGAACCCAAAGCCGATCCCGACCGGCTCGGCATCCATTGTGTGGACGAATCTATTGAGGTGGGGATGCTGCTGCCGTGCGCGCTTTCGCTCGCGCATCTGGCGCTTGAATTTTGCGAATCCGATTGATCGTGGCTCCTTCGTTTCAAATCGCCATCGTACTTTACAATAGCGCGGAGTGGATTGAACGCTGCCTCGATTCCATCGCTCGGTGTCCCTACGAATTGAAGAGCGTCGTCGTCGTGGACAATCAATCCAAGGACAACGGAGCGGAAATCGTCCAGAGCCGTTATTCTTGGGTGAAGCTCGTGCGGAGTGGCGCCAATCTGGGTTTTGCGGGCGGGAATAATCTCGCCGTCAAGAATATGGAGAAGGGCGATTTCATTTTTCTCGTTAATCCCGACGTGGAAATTCACTCCGACTGTCTGGAGCGATTGGCCGAAGCTTTTGCCGCTCATCCCAAACTCGGCGTGGCTGGATGTAAGATTCTTTTTCCGGATGGAAAGACTTTGCAGCACGTCGGCGGAATGCTCCGGAAAAACGCGCTTTCGTATCACATCGGCGACTATGAAACAGATCGCGGCCAGTATCGCGGACTTATCCCCTGCGATTATGCTCAGGGCGCGGCGATGGCCGTTCGGTGGGATTTATGGATGACTCTCGGCGGATTGGATGAACAATTCTTTCCCGCGTATTACGAGGAATCCGATTTCTGTAAACGTGCCAAGAATGCCGGATGGGAAATCGCGACCGTGTGCGAAGCATCAGTCATTCATCATCAAGACCCCGTGGCGCAGGTGCAGTCCAAGAATTTCCTGACGATGCTTTTCCGTGGACGTGCGCGATATTTGAAAAAGCATTACTCGCCACTCGATTGGCTCTTTCGATTTCTGCCATCGGAAATAAAATGGCTCATGTCGAAGCGTTCAAAAGGGTATCGGCGAATCGCACTTAAGGCACTTTGGGAAATCCGTATGGGATAAGTTGGATTCAAAAGATGCGAGTTGTGTCCCGGCGGGAATTGACATTGAGTCGCTGATTCTTCATATTTTGACGGTTGTCACTTAATTATGTTCGCGTTTGTAGCGCGTATTTAAGTTGGCGGGAACCTCAAGTGTGCTCTTCTCGCCAATTCAAGTTCAGCGAGGCAGGTTATTGAGGAGAATCTTCTGATGACGAGGTCATTTCGTAATTGCGGATTCAACGTAACGGCGTGGGTGGCGCCGTTCCTCCTTCTCGCTGCGTCGTCCCGCGCGCAGTGGACGACGGCCATCCCCGATTACGGCTTCAATTCAGCAGATGTCGGGCTTGATGCCTCGCAGGCGATCGTCAACGGCAATCCTGCGGTTGCCTATTATGACTCGACCAACAGCAATCTACTCTATATCCGCGCGACCGACGCGGCAGGGACGTCCTGGGGAGCGCCTATTACCGTTGATACGAGAGGAACATACGCATCGCTGAAAGTCGTGAACGGGAACCCGGCGATTTCGTATCGCGACGGCAACAACGACGATTTGAAATATATCCGCGCGACCGACTCCTCTGGAACGGCTTGGGGCGCGCCCGTCACCATTGACACGGTGGGGTTCGTCGGTTCATATACCTCGCTGTTGGTCGTCAACGGCAACCCGGCCATTTCGTATCGCGACGACTCGGGCTTAAACTTGAAATATGTCCGAGCGAGCGACGCCTCCGGAACGGCGTGGGGTTCGCCCTTAACCGTCGAATCCACGGGTGACGTCGGTTCGTACACCTCCATGGCGATCGTCAACGGTAACCCGGCCATCGCGTACTACGATGCCACGAACGTCGAAGTGAGGTTCATCCGCGCAACCAACGTGAATGGAACAGCCTGGAGTGCGTCCGTTGCCGTGGACGCGGTGAGCTCCGATGGAATTGATCCCTCGCTTGCCGTGATCAACGGCGCCCCAGCAATTTCTTATCATGACTACAACGGTTATGATTTGAAATATGTGCGTGCCTCGAACGCCAATGGAACGGGGTGGTTCTCGCCAGTCCTCGTGGATACCGCGGGTGATGTTGGCGACGACAGCTGCCTTATCGTGGTTAATGGCAACCCGGCCATCGCGTACCATGATTCGACATCCAACGATCTGCAATATGCTCGTGCGACCGACATCAACGGGACGGCTTGGGGTGCGCCCCTAGTCCTTGACGGGGTGGACGGCGGCCGTTTTGCCTCCATGGCGATAGCCAATGGAAATCCGTCCATTGCCTATTATGGAAATACGGAAAGTGATCTAAAATTTGTCTCGGCAACTGACACGGACGGAACCGCATGGAACAGCCCGCTTTTTATTGATCGCGGTCAGTATGGGGACGTGGGCACGTACTCCTCACTGGCCGTTGTCAATGGCAATCCCGCGGTCGCGTATGAGGACCTTAGCAAATCCCATTTGAGATATGTCCGTGCAACCGACTCGTTGGGGCTTTCTTGGGGTGCGCCGATTGAGGTGGACGTATCCGGGGATTTGGGACAGTACTGTTCACTCGCCGTGGTAAGCGGCAATCCGGCGATTTCGTATTATCGCCAAGACTTCGGCAATCTGATTTTTGTCCGCGCGACGGACGCCGACGGAACGGCGTGGGGCGTGCCCGTTACTTTGGCTTCCAGCAATGACGTTGGTCGTCATACCTCGCTTGCCATCGTAAATGGCAACCCCGCGATTTCGTATTCCGACTCCACCAACGGAGACCTCAGATATATCCGCGCGTCAAGCGTTGACGGTTCTACTTGGAGCGCATCCGTCGCCGTTGATACCGTGGGAGGTGTGGGGTCTTATACATCGCTTGTTGTGGTGAATGGCAATCCGGCCATTGCATATTTTGACGGGACCAACGGCAATCCGAAGTATGTTCGGGCAACGAATGCGAATGGTTCCACCTGGGGAACTCCCGTCACGCTTGATAGCACGGGAGATGTGGGGCGACACACTTCGCTCGCATTGGTCAATGGAAACCCTGCCGTGGCTTATTGGGATGTCACCAACGGCAATGCTAAATTTGTTCGCGCAACCGACATAGATGGAACGGCATGGGGAACGCCGATTTCGATTGTCTCGCCCGATAGTGTGGGCGTGGGAACCTCGCTTGCGGTGATCAATGGAAACCCAGCCGTATCCTATTACAATAATACTACGGGCTATCTGAATTACGTCACGGCGACCGACGCGGATGGAACAGCATGGGGATCGCCCGTGGCAGTGGACCTTACGGGGGGTATCGTCTTTACAATACCCCAATACAGCTCGCTTCGGGTTGTCGGCGGTTACCCCGCAATCGCCTATTACGATGATAATAATGGCGATTTGAATTACGCCATCGAACTGCCGACCCCTTCACCCACGGCATCGCCGACGTCTTCCGCATCACCGTCTCCTTCTGCCTCACCCACACCTTCTGCATCGCCGACGGCCTCAGCCTCGCCGACCGAATCACCCTCTAGTTCACCCACCGCAACGGCAACGCCATCGCCGACGCCGTCGTCTTCACCTTCGCCGAGCGTCACACGGACGGCCACGCCGTCGCCGACTGAAACGGCTTCGCCCAGCGTGTCGCCCACAGCCAGCCGTACGCCAAGCCCCTCGCCGACGCCCAATACGGTACGGGATTGGAAGAGCTTTGAATAACTAGAGCGGTTTCAAGGAAAGTTGTCGTTGATTTTTTCAATGACAGACATGGGGAAGTGTGGCACAGCCGCCCTCGGCTGTGCGGATTTTCCAATAGATCGGAAGTTTCTTCCCATTGCACCGGTGAGGGCACCGGTGCCACACTACCCGCTCAAAGCGAGATAACTTAGGTTGAAACGGCATCAGAGCGGTCTTCGAAGGTTTTGTCCTTGATGAATGATAACAGTTGAATTCTTGGTTTATTTCCCGAATTTGAAATCGCCCGATTTGAGGAAATCATTGAAGTCCTGATCACCTTCGCCGGATTTCTCTTCCTCGGAATCTGCAGTGTCCGAACCGGAGTCCGATTCCAATTTCAGCTTGGCGCGAAGATCCGAACCGCACACTTTTGACAGGTAGCGTGTTGGGATCGCGTAATTGATGTTCTGCATATAATCAATTCCGGCGTAGAGAACTCCGATGACCTTGCCGTATTCATCGGTGATCGGACCGCCGCTGTTGCCATGATTAGCGCCGACGGAAAGTTGATATCGAGTTTCCTTTTCGTTTTCACGTATTGCGGAGACCGAGCCGAAATTCATGCTAGCGCGGGGACTTTTCTTCATCAGCGCCGCTTCATTTCCGTCTTCCACAAAGGGAGCGATGTCAGGCGCTTTGCCACCGGGAAATCCGACCATCACTACGCGCATTCCCGATTCGACGTCCGTCCTACTGCTCAAATCCAAATGCGTGAATTTTTCCTCGTCGCTGATCTTGAGCAAGGCAAGATCAACTTTAGTATCCACTTTAATTACGCTAGGCCGATATTCCTTCTCATCTTCCTCGCCGCTATTGACCACGACCTTGAGCGAGGCCGAGTTGAATTGAAGCGTGAAGGGATCCTTCGGCGATTCGGTATTGAACTCGATGGAGGGGGTTGTCTCGGGGACTGGTTTGGCCTGCGCGGCGTCTCCGTTCCATTGAATCAGGAATTTAATTCCCCCGACTACGTGCGCGTTGGTGACAATGTAACCGTCGTCCGTAATGAGGAATCCCGATCCGGATGCGGGTTCCGTCGGGCGCCGTCCAATCTGTTCTTGCGCCTCCTTCGGCATTGATTCCCAATCGCGCGAGGCCAGCGCGAGTTCGTTTTCGATATAAACCGTTGATCTGATCAATCGCTTTTTAATGGTGTCGGAAGCGGAGTCGTCTGCTTTTGCAGTTTTGGCCGCGTGGGAGGATGGGACAAGCGCGAAGGTTAGCGCCAGAAAAGTCAAGGCGGCTATCCATCGGTAGGACGCAGAAAGATTCTTCATGCGCTATCACCTCTCGGATCGGATTTTCAAATTGCGTCAGCGATTCATGACGCTTTCGACGATACTCTTACGATACACAATGCCAACCAGTTTATCATCATCCAAAACGTAGATGCGGCGGCGGTTGGCCGTGACCATTTGATGCGCGACGCGGACGACGAGATCGGAGGGTTCGGCGGTGACAAAATCGCGACGACAGATGTCTCGCACACTCATCGTATCTTCGTTGCGGAAATAATTTTCGAATGGCTCGAAGGCGTTCAGCATTTCCGGATTGGCCAGAAGGTCCATATACTTGGGCATTCCGAGAATGAGCAACTCTCGCGTCGTGAGTTCACCGGCAAGTTTTCCTTTTTCGTTCAGGACAGGGACGCCCTCATCCCGCGCTCGCGCGAGGATTTCCGTTGCCTGCCGGAGAGGAGTGTCCATGGTGACGCTGTGGCACACCGGTTCCATGATATCGCCGACTGTGAGGCTGTGTTTAACTTCGATTCCGCTTTCTTCGATGAGGCGATGAATCTTTCCCGCAGATTTGGCGCTACGAAGAGTTTGAGCCGCCTTTTGAGTCGTGAGCAATCGCTCGAGTCCGGCGAGAGTCTGAATCATCAGCGTGTTTTGTTCCTGGGGAGCGATAATCAGAAAAAGGATGCGCGTCCGGGCTTTCGCTCCAGACGGATGGTCTATCTCGTCCTTGAGCACCGCAAGAGCGCCGCGAACTTCTTTAACTCCCTCGCGGCGAAGGTGCCCTAGACAGATGTCATCTTCGACGATTGTGGGTTTGGTTTTCTCGATTTC
The DNA here is from genome assembly GCA_964586185.1 of uncultured Candidatus Sumerlaeota bacterium. Taxonomy (GTDB): domain Bacteria; phylum Sumerlaeota; class Sumerlaeia; order MVZB01; family JAJFLK01; genus CAZPIK01. The sequence goes on from CAZPIK010000100.1 coordinate 10,568, forward strand.
GCACAGGGCTTTGGCCGCAGCTTCGGGTTCTAGCTCATCAAATGAGCTTTTCAAGACTTCGGCCAGCGCGGTTGCGGCTTCCATAAAGTTTGTGCAGGCCGGATGGACGAGAATGGTCTCTTCAGTAAAGAGGGCGCTAAGTTTCATGATACAACCGCCGCTGTCGTTCGGGTTCTCAAGTTCGAGGCGGATAATCGGCTCGAAATCTTGCGCGCGTCGAACAAAGAGGATTCCCTTCCACGCCATTTACGATTAGCTTCTCGCCAATCGCCGCCCGCGTCGCGCAGTAAGAAGAGATAATCGGACGCTTCAATCCCGCCCATCGAAAGGGTTGTCTGAGCGACCGCGAGATCGGGACTGGAAACCGCGAGACGAAGATTGGGAATTCGGTTCAGCGCCTGAACAATTTTTTTCAGTCGCTTTTTGACGGTAGCCAGCGGCGTCGGTTCAACGTGATTAAGAGGGAGATTGGGTTTGGGCACGAAAACGCCGAGGTTGACGCCTACATAGCCGAATCGTCCCCGAGCGCGACTCTGCTTCATCATCGCTTCGCGAACTTTTTCAGTAAAGCGAACGATGTCCATCGCCTCGTCATCGGTCTCCGAGGGCACGCCGATCATGTAATATTGCTTAATGTTTTCGATTCCGAGAGACATTGCGCGATCCACGACTCCCAAGATTTGCTCGTCAGAGATACTCTTGCCCAGCAGTCGTCGGACGCGAGTATTCCCAGCTTCCGGCGCAATGGTAATCGTTTTTTGCCCGCCCGCCGCGAGCGCTTCAAGCATGGTCGGAGTGACCTCCTCGACCCGCAGAGAAGAGTAGGAGATTTTTAAGTCGCGTTTCATCATCCAGCGGCAAATTTCATCAATTTCAGAATGGGCGCCGACGGCGGATGCGACCAAACCGAAACGATCGGTGATTCCACTCCATGAAAGGGCGGCGTCAAAGAGCGTATCGAGACTGCGTTGGCGATAGGGCGGCGTATTGTGGCCGATCCAACAGAACGTGCAGTGATGAGGGCATCCCCGCGCGAGATCGAGCAGCGCCATGTCCGAAAATTCAGTATGAGGCGTCAGTATCTGTGTTGTGCAATGGGTCGTCGTCAAATCATCCAGTGACAGGCGGGGGGGAGGTGAGACTCGAATCGGATTGGATTCTCTACGCGAAGGATCGGGACGGAACTCGGCGGCCTCAATCATCTTCTCCGGCATATTGAGTCCGGCCGCTTCGCGCGCTCCTGCTGTAATTTCCAGTCCGGGCAACGATTCAATCAATTGGAGCCGCTCGGTTGGATCCTCCATAACATCTTCGCGAGATATTGTTTCCATCAGAGTCGGCAGGATCACTTCGGCGTCGCCGTGAGCAAACGCATCCATGAACGGATAAAGGGGATGATGATTGACGGAGACCAACACACCGCCCATGAGAATGAGCGGCCAGACGCGTCCGCCGCGCCAGTTCGATTGGGTTGTGCGATTCCGCGCTTCAATGGGGATGCCTGAGCGTTCCAGAACATCGAGCATGTTCGGCGCGTCCATTTCGTAGGCGACAGAAAATGCGATGACGTCGAAGGTTTCGAGTGCGCGTCCCGATTCGATGGAGCCAAATTCCAGCGTATCGCAAAAAAATCGTTCGGCCTTCGCGCCGGGGCAATCGCAAATCGTGCGCCATGCGATTTGAAATCCAAGACTCGACATGCCTATGGCATAGGTATTGGGGTAAACAAGCGCGACGGAAATCTCGCGTCGGCCTTCGGAAGCGAGCGACGGCTTTTCCTTTG
>CAZPIK010000101.1:0-447 GCA_964586185.1 uncultured Candidatus Sumerlaeota bacterium
AACTTGGTGATCATCTTCTCGGTGTCGGTCACGTAGTAAGGCGAAAGGTAGCCCTTGTCGAACTGCATACCCTCGACCACGTCGAGAACCGTTTCGATTCCCTTGGCTTCTTCGACCGTGATGACGCCGTCCTTGCCGACTTTGTCCATCGCGTCGGCGATGAGTTCGCCAATCTTGGAATCGTTGTTGGCCGAGATCGTCGCAACCTGCGCGATCTTCTGATGGTCCTTGGTCGGCGTGCTCATTTTCTTAAGCTGCTCGACAACGGAAACAACCGCGCGATCAATGCCGCGCTTGAGCGACATCGGGTTCGCGCCCGCCGTGACGTTTTTCCGGCCTTCGCGATAAATGGCCTGCGCGAGGACGGTGGCCGTCGTGGTTCCGTCGCCCGCGACGTCGCTGGTTTTGCTCGCGACTTCGCGAACCATCTGCGCGCCCATATTCTCG
>CAZPIK010000101.1:457-12326 GCA_964586185.1 uncultured Candidatus Sumerlaeota bacterium
AAGGATCTTCGAGTTCGATTTCCTTGGCGACGGTGACGCCGTCCTTGGTTGTCGTCGGGGCGCCGAATTTCTTGTCAATGACGACATTGCGACCGCGGGGGCCAAGGGTGACCTTGACCGCGTCGGCCAGTTTATCCACACCGCGAAGAATCGCGGCGCGCGCGTCTTCGCTGAATTTCATTTGCTTCGCCATAATACTCTTCTCATCCTCCCTTTATGCCTTAGTCCAAGATCGCGAGAATGTCGTCTTCCCGCATGATCAGATATTCGGTTCCGCCGATTTTGATTTCGTTTCCGGCGTATTTGCCAAAGAGGATTTTATCCCCCTTCTTGACGTCCATTGCGATCCGCTTGCCGTCTTCGGCAATCTTCCCGTCGCCCACGGCGACGATTTTGCCTTTTTGCGGTTTTTCCTTGGCGGTATCGGGAATGATAATCCCCCCCGCGCTCTTCGAGTCCTCATCCTCCAACCGTTGCACCAGGACTCGGTCATGCAAGGGCTTGATTGACGGCGCTGCCATATTTACGCGCGCTCCTTTCGCTCATCGAATCTGGAAGTCTTTGCGCGACCCTCTCCCCACGAGACACGGGTCTCGTCGGATGATGCCTACAAACTGACGTCCGGTTGAGTCACTAGCGTTATTTGTGCCTTTTACTTCAAAATAATGTCTTCGATGTGCTATCTTCAACAAAATGAGTCCTATAGGTTTTCTCGCCCTGTGATGAGCTGAAATCTGCCCTTGTTGTTGCGCATCAAATTGATTCATTCCGACACACGTTCAATCCTGAGATTGATGCAACCGTGTCGAAATGATGTTGCTCAGATTTGGTTTTCGATCAATGTTTTGGCGATCTGATCCCATTCCAGTGAGTGCGATTGATTGCAAATAGGTTTGCCCGACCGACGATACCAATAAGCCGCATTGGAGTGATCGCCCTCGACGCGATGCAAGTAAGCGTGAATCCACGCGGCGTCGCGAGAGGAATCATTTTGGACGAGTTCGTGCGCGGCGTTCCAATCGCCCTTCGCCGCGCGCCAAAGCGCTTCGATCAACGGCGGCAAATCGCCGGGTGGATTCGGCGCGTCGAGCGACGATTTCAGTTCATCCAACGTCATGGTTTGAACGGCCATATTAATGGGGTCAACGCAATGGTCACGACCCACATGAGGATGTTGAGCGGCACGCCGATCTTGACGTAATCGGAGAAGCGATATCCGCCCGGACCCATGACCATGAGATTGGTCTGATAACCGATGGGAGTCGAGAAACCTGCTGATGCGGCGATCATCACCGCGATGACAAAAGGTTTGTAATTCACGTCCAAGTGAGCGGCGGTTGCCATCGCGATGGGAAAGGCAAGGACGGCGGCGGCGTTGTTGGTGACGATCTCAGTGGCGATCATGGTGAGGCCGTAAATCACGGCGAGGGAGATCCAAGGGTCGCCTTGCGCGAGCGGTTCCAATGCAGAGGCGATGGACTTCGCCGCGCCGGTCACTTCAAGAGCGCGACCAATGCCGAACGAAGCGGCGATCACGACCAATAACTCCCAATCCATGCTCTTACGAGCGATGTGAATTGGGCAGCACCGTAATGCCAGCATCGCCAGCGCAGCAAGCAGCGCCGCATTAAGCATCGAGACAATCTCAAATCCGGCAAGAGTGATCATGCCGATCATGATTCCCAGCGCGATCCACATGCGGTCGTGGCGGGGAGGGGTGGAATCCTCGACGCGACGGACGAGAAAGAAATCACGCGAGTTTCCGTGCTGCTCGACGAAAGAGGGGTGCGTTTCGATGAGGAGAACATCGCCGGCTTCGAGCTCGAGGACGATGTCGCCGATTTTTTTGCGGACACGCTCGCCGTGATGGGCGACGGCGATAACCGCCGCGTTGTATTTCGAGCGGAAATTTCCCTCGCGAATCGTCTGGCCGACGATGGGGCATTGATTGGAAACGACGGCTTCAACAAGGCAGCGTTGCGAGCGGGGCGAATCGAGTTTGAATACTTGATTCGTCGCGGGAGTCAGGCCGCGGATTTTCTGGAGATCCACGACCGATTCGACGATTCCAGCGAAGACGAGGCGATCTCCTCCATAAAGCTTTTCCTGCGGGCCGACGGCGGTGATGAGGGTTTCTCCACGCTCGATTTCGATGAGGAAAACGCCATGCAAGTGGCGAAGTCCCGCTTGCTCGACCGTTTGACCGACGATCGGACTGCCCGGCTCGACCATCATCTCAATGGTGTATTGACGCGGGTCGGCAAGCTCATTCATTCCCGCGCTACGGTCGGGGAGCAAAGTACGACTAAAAATCATGAGATAGGAAAGCCCTACCGCGCAGCAGGGAATGCCGACCCAAGCCAATTCAAATAGTCCCAAACTTGGCAATCCCGCTTGTTTGGTAAGGAGGCCGTTGACCACCATGTTGGTGCTGGTTCCGAGTAGCGTCATCGTTCCGCCCAGAATGGCCGAATAGCTGAGCGGGATCATGAGCTTGCTGGGCGAGAGCTTGAATTTCTTCGACCAATCGGCGACGACGGGAAGAAGGATCGCAACGAGCGGAGTGTTGTTGACGAACGCACTTAAGAGTGCCGTCGGAACCATGAGTCGAAGCTGCGCGCCGAGCAGCGTTTTGGGACGTCCCAATAAAGTTTGAGAAACAAAGCCGATGCAACCCGTTTCGCGAAGCCCCGCCGCGACGATAAAAAGCACGGCGACGGTCAGCATTCCCTCGTTAGAGAAACCGGAAAAGGCTTCCTTGGCGTCGAGCGTGCCCGTCGTAAGAAGAAAGACCAGTCCGGCCAAGGCGGCCAAATCGGGTGGAATGCGGGTCGCCGCCATCGCCACGAGAAGGAAGAACATGGCGAGTACGGCAATCCAAGCGTGAAGCGTCATATGTGTTCCCTTCCCCAAGGGATCAAAGTTTTTACTCGAAAACCGGAGGCAAGTTCGATGGTTTTATTCAGAAATACGACGAGCGCGAAAAAGATAAATTTTGTGCGTCTGTGCGTACTCGACCTCCGTCCAGCGTATTTGGTTGGCGAATGCAAGATTGCGTCCTGCATGGGGGCAATACAAAAGGTCAAAAAATGATGCGCGCGCCGAACTCTTCTTCCTGTACATTGAATGCAATCCATTGGGTCGGCATAGGCCGCAAAAGGACAGCGCCGATCTTGGCTTTGGCGTTGTTTCTCATTGGAAACTGCGCACCAGCGCAATGGACGACGACGATTGTCGAAACCGGCGTTGAAGCCAGCTACATTTCCCTTACAACGGTGAATGGTCACCCGGCGATCACATACTATGCCGAGAGCGTCGGACTGAAATATATCCGCGCGGCCAACGCCTCTGGCTCAGCATGGGGAACTTCGATCCTACTGGATGCGGGACCAACTGGCTTGGGACCCTTCGCGGGATATTTCAATTCCCTTGCCATCGTAAATGGCAACCCGGCAGTTGCCTATTCGTACGAGGGCAATTTCCCTTTACAAAGCCTCAGATTTATCCGCGCGACCGACACCTCCGGGTCGGCATGGAGTGCACCCATCGCGATTGACACGCCAGGGTATTCACTGCGTCAGGATGTCTCCCTTGCGATCGTGAACGGCAATCCTGCGGTTTCGTATTATGGCGATCCCGTTCTGAAATATGTTTGCGCAACCAACGCCTCGGGGACGGCCTGGGGAGCGCCCATCATCGTAGATACGTCGTGGTACGCGGGTTTAGGCAATTCCCTTGTCGTCGTGAATGGCAATCCAGCGATTTCATATTTTGACAATGCTAACTTTGACATAAAATTCGTCCGCGCAACTAACGCATCGGGGACGGCTTGGGGCACGCCCATCGCGATTGACTCTGTGGCCGTCGTAAGTAGCGGCAGCTCCCTTGCAGTCGTGAACGGCAATCCGGCAATTTCTTATCATGACTATACCAACGACGATATGAAATACGTTCGCGCGAATAACCCTTCGGGAACGACTTGGGGCGCGCCCGTCGCGATTGACACGGCGGGAGTTGTGGGTGTACCCACCGACCTTGCAGTCGTGAACGGCAAACCAGCAATTTCATACTTGGACTTTACCAACTACGATCTGGAATACGTTCAAGCGACCGATGCATCGGGCACGTCTTGGAGCGTGCCCGTCACAATTGACGGGACGGGAAACGTGGTATTTTGGAGCACCCTTGCGGTCGTGAACGGCAATCCGGCGATTTCGTATTTTGACGTTTCCAGCTACGCAATTAAATACGCCACTTTCATCCCAACCCCACCACCCAACGCCGTGCAGGATTGGATAGTGTACGAATGAATGCGGAGAGAACTCCCATGCGATTGAAGAGAAACTTCAAACTCAGGCGGCCGGGAAGAATTTCTTGAGCGTGGCTTCGGAAGGGGGCCGCGTCAGCAAGGAGACACCAACTAGCGCAGCGAGCGAGGCCATAAAAACGGGACCGGCGGGTTCCATGCCGAGGAAAAGATATTCTGCGTCCGCGCCGTACTTACCCTGATGGAAGAGGACAAGCCAGACGACCGCCGTTGCGACAACCGAAGCGATAGCCCCCGCCGCCGTCACGCGACGCCAATAAATGGATGCGAAGACAATCGGGAATAGCCCCGCGAATCCACTGAAGCACCAGACGCCGAGTTTGAAGACCCCTTTGGGTTCGCCCATGACGGAAAAGACCCAAGTTGCGATGACAATGAATACGATGAACAGCCGTCCCATGAGGATTTTTTGTTTATCGGTGAATCGCTTTTCTCCAAAGTGGTGGACGATGATGTCGTGGGTGAACATCGTTCCGAGCGCGAAGCATTGCGAATCGTAGGACATGATGGCGGCCATGATCCCGGCGGAGACCAATCCGGCAAGAAACGCGGGCACAAGTTTTTTAATCATGATTGCAAGTTCGGTGTTGGGGGTGTGCTGGGTAGGGACGACGAGCGAGCCGTCCGGCATGACCGCCGCCGTTGCCCAAACGCCGATCATGACGCAGGGTAGCCAGAGAATCATAATGAAGATCGGGTGCGCGATGACGGTGAGTCGGAACGTCTTTGCCGAACGCGCCGTTAACCATTGTTGAAACAAATGAGGGAACATTCCGACGGAGAGAGGGACAAAGCCGTAGCTGAGGAAATGGATTTGCGAAATCTGGTCGCCGCGGACGAGTCGGTCGGGATGGGTTTCGAGTACGCGGCGACTGGCCTCGCCGAATCCGCCGAGTTTGGAGGCGATGGTCACGTAGGTGAGCAGGGCTGCGACCATGAAGAAGATGGTCTGGAGCACGTTGGCCCACGCCGCGCCGCGGAATCCGCCGACGAAAATGTAAAAAAGAACGATGAGCGTGACGACCGCCGAAGCGAGATTCGGCGGGATGCCTCCTTTAGTTTCTTTGAACAACTCCGGAAACGCCCCCGCGGTCATGCTGCTGGTGAAAGTTCCAGCGCTCAGCATCCCCATCAAAACGTAGGGAACCACAAGCGCGACAAGTATCGGAAACAGAAGGTGTCCGAGGAGATTGCTCTCAAAGCGGTCGCGGAAGAACTGAACCTGAGTCATATAGCCATAGCGTTTACCGAACGCCCAAAGCCGAATCCCGATCATGTAAAAAATCCCGGCATGGACGAGACCCGACCACGAGGCCATCATTCCATAAACGCCGATGCCGGTGTTGTATGCTTCCGATGTGCTTCCCACGAGCGCGAACGATGTCATCGTCGTGCTGAAGAGGGAAAGGAGCATCATGACGGGGCCGAGCGAATGGCTCGCGACGAAGTAATCCTCCGACGTATTCCGTGACGCGCGCAGGCTCAGGACACCGAGTACGACGAGCAATCCGAGATAAATGCTGAGAATAATGAATGGGGTCATTGCGGCTGGGAGTTCCCTTCATCTTTGCCGTCGGCGAATTCTTCAATGTGCGTCGGCCAGCAGAAGTAAAGGGTAAGTCCCCACGTCACCGAAGCCATGATCGAAAAGAGGCCATGATAAGCGAGGCCGATGGGCATGAATCCGAAGAGGAGCGTTGAATCGTTCCAAAGCCACCAATCCTGATGCAGGATGAACATGAGAATGACAAGCGTATAGCAAACGTATCTCACTTAAGAACCTCCTCTTCGTATTTGGCGGTCATGGGGCCGTTTGAGGGTGCGGATTCGGGAAGAGCGGTTTCATAAAGCGGAGGCGGGATTTCCGCAAACTCGGCCATGGGTTTATAGATTTCGTCCACGCCTTCTTTGAACACGTTGCCGATCAAGAGATTGATGATGTTGACGCGGTGTTCGGGGTATTTTTTCAGAAACTTTGCGAAACTGAAATCCTCGGTATAATAGGCGTAAACCAGCTTTCGCATGGATTCGATTCCCTTATCGAGCATCGGCTTGAACGCGCCGAGCCGTTCGCCGGAGAAATCGTTCGACTTGAAAGCATCGTGAATCGCGTCGGCGGCAAGAACACCCATCTTAAGCGCGAGCAGCACGCCCGAGGAATAAATGGGATCGAGGAAACCGTAGGCGTCGCCAATCAAAAGAAATCCATCGCCCGCGATGCGACGCGAGCGATAGGAATAGTCGAGAATGGAATACACCTTATCCACGCGGGTCGCCTCGGCGAGCCGTTTGCGACAGGAATCGCACTTCTCGATTTCCTCCGCGAGAATCTTCTCCACGTCCTTACCGCGGCCTTTCAAGAGGTAATCAGGATTGGCGACGATGCCGACGCTCGTGACGCCGTTTTCGAGCGGAATATACCAAAACCACCCGCCGCTTCCCTTTTCCGTGCGCAGAACCAGCGTCGCGCCGCCGTTTAGGTCAGGCTCGCGAGCCGCGTTTTTATAGTACGAATAAAGAACGGCTTTTTTCAGTTTTGGATCGCGCATCCGCCAACCGAGTTTATTGGAGAGAATGGCGCATTGGCCGGTCGCGTCCACGACGACCTTAGATGAGAACGTCTTTTCCGAGCCGTCTTTGAATTGCGCGCGGACGCCGACGGCCTTTTCACCTTCAAACAGAACTTCTTTGACCATGCATTCCTCATGCGCCGTCGCGCCCGATTCGCGCGCGTGATCAAGCAAAAGCTTGTCGAATTCCGAACGGGTCACCTGCCACGTCACTGCGCTTTCGTGATGATTGGCCTCAAAAAAATAAAACGGTCGCGATTCTTTGCCGTGCGGATTCGCAAACGCGACGCTGTACTTTCGCGTAAATGGACTCGCCTTCAATTTATCGAGAATGCCCATCCGCTGGAACGGCCAGTAGGTGTCGGTCATCAGTGATTCGCCGATGTGATGACGCGGAAACTTTTCCTTTTCAAGGATGAGAACTTTGCGTCCCTCGCGGGCGAGCACGGTCGCGCAGCAGCTCCCGGCGGGACCCGCTCCCATCACAATGACATCATAGGCTTCGGAATTCATGGTCACGAGTTCTGCGGCACAATCTCGAGCAAGTCCACCGCTGGCTCGTCATTGCAATAAATCGTCGCGAAACGTCCGTAAACATCCGTCGGACGATCCATCGCGAAATGCTTCATCATCTCGGCGGTTGTGTGGACGCGCAGGGGAGCCAGGAGGCTGACCCGGCGCAACACGCCATGCTCGATTAAAATCCGTCCGAGCGGAGTCTTGCCCTCGACGATTTTATCACGAACCTCATCCGAGCAATGATTGAAATTGAATCGCATGATGCCGTATTGAATGCATTCGCCCGTGCGCGAACTGGAGAGAAGAATTTTCCGCGCATAGAGGTTCCCATCGCGAGCCGTTGCAAGAACGGTCAAGTTTGACGGGGCTTCGTGAAAACTCTCGAGCGTCACGGTCATGTGACCTTCGTGCGCCAAAAGTCTGCGCGGAGTTTCCGGCATATCCTCCGGTTCCACCCGCTCGCATCGCGGAACGGTCTCGCCGGTTTCTCCGAAGATACCGAAAAGTTCGGCCATGTGGGTTTGCGCCACCTCGGGCGTAATAACGTTACGCGTAGCGAACATTTTTCAATTCCGGTTCGAAGAATTCGTGCAGGAAGTGATCCACCTGGAGCAGGCCTTTGCGAGTCAAAGCGACGGAGCCATTTTGCCGATGCAGCATATCGGCGCGGTCAAGTTGCGAGTAAACTTGGCCGAATTCCGACCAGACGTCCACGCCGAATTTTTTCTGGAAGTAGCCGATGTCAATTTTTCCGAGTTTGAGTTGCAGAACCATTTCGCGAATCAGTTTTTGTTTCGGCGTCAATTTAATCGCGCGAACCATCGGCAGTTGGCCTTCATCCAGCATCCGGACGTATTCTTCAAAAGTGTGTGCATTCTGATAATGCACCCCCGCGAAATGGGAGAAGGATGCAACCCCCGTGCCGAGCATATCGTTCCCGCGCCAGAGCGAATGCGTGTAAATGAAGTCGCACGGTTTCTTCGTCGTCGCGAGCGTATAGGCGCTAGCAATGCGGTAACCCTGCTCCTGAAATTTCTCAAACGCGTAATCAACCCAATGGCGCTTGGTATCCCAACTTGCGATGGGCGACTCTTTCCCTTCCTTCAGAATTCCCTGCGAGATCACCGTATTATAAGGAAGTTCCATCTGATAGATCGTCAGCGAATCGGGCTGGAGTTCGAGCGCCTTGGCAACGCACTCGCGCCAATTGGCTTCGGTCTCGCCGACCATCCCCGCGATCAAGTCCACGTTGATCTGTGCAAAGCCAACCTCGCGCGCCCATTCGTAAGCGCGATAAACTTCGGCGGAAAGATGCGCGCGACCGTTGGTTTCGAGAATCGCGTCGTTGAAATTTTCGATGCCGAGCGAAAGCCGCGTCACGCCGATTTCTTTCAGCGTCTCAAGCTTCGACTTTCTAAGCGTCCCCGGTTCGCACTCGAACGTGACTTCCTCGGCGTCATCCCAACTCACGTGCTTGTTCAAACTTTCGACCAAATGTGAAAGTTGCTTTTCGCTAAGGTACGAAGGAGTTCCGCCGCCGAAGTAAGTGAAGCGAAGTTTCCGCCCATCGAGCGCGGGCGTGCGGCCAATCAGTTCCATCTCTTTAATGAGCGCGTTCAGATAAACTTCGATCTCGGAGGCGTTCTTATCGGTATAGACTTTGAAATAGCAAAACTTGCATCGCTTGCGGCAGAAGGGGACATGCAGATAGAGGCCGAGTGGATCGTTAGGTCGCGCAGGTTGATTCAGCGCGTGAACCGCCGCCGGAAGCTGTTCGGGTGTCCATTGCGAAAACGGGGGGTAGTTCGAGACGAAGTAGTTTCCGACTTCGGTCTTGGGGGCCGGGTCTGTTGTCGTCTCGGTCATGCTGTCTATTAGACTCTATTTGGCGGCTTTGGGCTTGGCTCCAAAACAATATAAAAGCCCATCACCCGTGCCGATCACCAGTTTTTCCTTCGCCACCGCGGGCGAAGCGACAATCGGCGCACCCGCCGTGAACTTCCAGTTGACCTTACCCGTTTTCAGGTCGAATTCATATAAATTCCCGTCGCTGGAGCCGATAAAAACACGGTTGCCGGAGATGACGGGCGAGGATTCGACTCGCGCTTTGGTCGCGTAACGCCAGATCGCCTTCCCATCGGCGATGGAAACGCAGTGAACTTCTTTATCGCGCCCGCCGAGGATAATTCGGTCGGAAGCGATCGCCGCCGAAGAAAAGAACGGGAAATCTTTGGGTTCGGGGTCGTAATTCCAAAGCAGCTTCTGCGCGGCCACATCTATCGCGAGCACGGTGTTGTCGTAATTTCCCATGAAAACCTTGTCACCGAACCGCGCGGGAGCCGAGCCGACTTGAGACCCCATCTCGAACTTTGTCAGAACTTTTCCCGTCTCTATGTCCATCGCATAGAGGTAGCCATCGCAACCGGCGCAATAGACTTTTCCATCCACGATGCTGGGACTGGCGTGAACGGGACCTTCGGTTTCGGTTTTCCAGATGATTTTGCCGGTCGCCTGATCGGCGCAATAGAGCGATTGATCATACGAACCAAAAAAGACGCGATCTTTATGGGTATTGGGCGAACCCAAAATTTCTGCGGTCGTCTTGAAATTCCAAATCTCTTTTCCGGTCTTAATGTCGAGCGCATGGAATGCTCCGTATTCGTCGCCGAAAAAGACGCGGCCATTCGCAACGCACGGCGAAGAAGATACGGGACCATCCACGTTGGTCTTCCAGATTTCTTTTCCCGTTTCCAAATCCACGGCGCGAAAGTGCAGATCGAAACTGCCGACGTAAACGACGCCGTCCACGATCGCGGCGGTGCAATCTATCGCGTCTTTCGTTTCGTATTTCCAGAGGACTTCCAATTTTTTCGGAAGAACGCAATCGGTCACGCCGGTCATAAAGGTGTTGCCGCGAAACATCGGCCACGCATCGGCGGGGGTGGAGGCGATTTTGTCCTTGGTGGGGGGGGTGGGTTTGTCTTTGACGGACGGCACGGCCCCTGCAGCGGCGAAGACTGCAAAGACGAAAGCTATTGTTAAACTCCAAGAAACCCCGAAGGGGTTTCGTAACAAAGCCCAGGGTTGGCGCGCATGAAGCAAGCGCCTACCCTGGGTAAGGCGCGACCAAATTTTCAACCGCAACGCGGTTGCGCCATTCAAAGGAATTCGCGCATTTGCCGCACGGCGCAACCTCGTTGAGGTTGCAGAAAAAAATTCCCATATCCCAGGGTAGTCGCTTCGCTTCAACCCTGGGCTTTGATCCACAACCCCGTTGGGGTTGAAACGATAAGGCGTCGGTTTAGTTGGAGAGACAAATCGGTTCATTGGAAAGAAGATAGACATGAGACGTCAACGACTGGGAGAAATCCTATCCCACTTCCATTTTAGTCGGGTCTATGGAGGTAAGCCAAGGAAGTATTGATCGAATGTCCCTTGACATGCTGTTCAGCACCGAAGGTGCGCGCTATTTCGAGCCAGGGGCAACGCCCCAGGTGAGCGGTCACCCAAATGTCCCAAGGGCTGAAAGTCCGCCCCAATTTGAGCGGACGGGCATTTCGTCCCATGTGCGCTTTTCGAGTTCGCGGCCCGCCCGCTTCTTATTCACGCCGCCCCATTGTTTGAAGAAGAAGGGGACTTTGACTTTACGGCATTGATCGCGGATGTCCGTGACCCATTCGGCCTGCATCGGTCGCGAACCGGGACCCGATTCGCCGCCGACGATAACCCAATCCATTTTCTTTAGGTTCAGATGCCGAAGCGGTCCGAGCAGAGGCTCCAGCGAGAGGAATTTGATTTTGGCGTGTGTTTTTCGCAGGCAATCTATGCGCGATTTGTAATCCGCGTTCTCCACGCTGACGCCCATCCAAACATGCGGCGGCCAATCGAGAGCAGAGTCCAGTTCAAGAAGCCGCTCGGCGCGTTTGGTAAGGACTTGAAACTGATGCCAGTTCGCCCGGCGCATCACGTCGAAAACTTTTTGAATGTATTCGAGCGGGACCTTCTCGTGAAAAAGATCGCTCATGGAATTCACGAAAATGGTCTGAGGCTTCTTCCAATGAAGCGGAAGCTCCAACGTCCGCGGCTGAAGCGTTAGCTTGAACCCATTCACATAATTCTGCGAACCCATCGCCTGCAATCGCTTGGCCATCCGCTCGGCATAGCAATGCTTGCAACCGGGACTGATCTTTGAACAGCCAGTCACAGGATTCCATGTGGATTCGGTCCATTCGATGGAGGAGCCGGAAGCCATTATCGTTTCCCCCACCTGCGATAATTTTCGAAGATGTCCTCCACAATTGTTCCGCCAGTTTTATTCGGCGAAGCAAAAAACAAATAGTAAACTATTGAGCGGCTATTGTACATCGGCAATGGCTTCGGAACAAACTTGAATCCCGCAATCTGTTTAAGGCGTTGTCTAAATCCCTCAGCAACAGCTTCTTTGTCATTTTTC
>CAZPIK010000102.1:0-12322 GCA_964586185.1 uncultured Candidatus Sumerlaeota bacterium
CGAAGGGACGGTTTCCAAGGAGACCGTCCCTTCGGTATTTCCGGAAGGACGTTTCGACCCACACCCTTCAAAATCACAAAATCCATCGCCATTCATGCGGGATTTGAATTATCGTGTCGGCGTTTGAAAAGGATCGGCAATTGGATATGGCGGCAATCGAACGAAGCCTCATGCTTTCCGCGGAAGCGTTACGCAAGCTCCAACAGGAGAAATTTGCGGCGATGATCCGCGAGGTTTTTCCGTCCAATGTTTTTTATACCGAGAAATTTCGCGCGGCGGGTTTAATGTCTGCCGATGAAATTGCCGCGCCGGAGAATTTTCGGAAGCTCCCCTTCACGCTCAAGACCGAAATTGCAGGCGACCAAGAATGCCATCCGCCTTACGGAACGAATCTCACCTATCCTGTCGTCCGTTACAACCGGCTGCATCAAAGTTCGGGAACCAAGGGCGGGCGGCCGCTCCGCTGGCTCGACACCAAAGAGAGTTGGGATTGGGTGTTGGGGCTTTGGAAGGAGATTTATGCGGTCGTTGGTATTCGAGACGAGGATCGGTTTTTCTTTCCGTTTTCGTTCGGTCCATTTTTAGGGTTTTGGGCGGGATTCGAATCGGCGTCTCGGAGGGGGAATCTGACGATTGCAGGCGGGGGGATGACGACCCAGGCGCGGCTCAAAGTTCTGCTCGATAATGGCGTGACGATCATTTGCTGCACGCCGACCTATGCGCTGCACATGGCCGAATCGGCGCGTGAGATGGGGCTTGATTTGCTGAATTCGCCCGTCCGGATGCTCATTGTCGCGGGTGAACCGGGCGGCAACATCCCCGAAACAAAACGCCGGATCGAAGAGGCATGGGGCGCAAAGTGCATTGACCACTCCGGGATGACCGAAATCGGTTCACTCGGCATTGAATGTTTAGAAAATCCGGGCGGACTTCACCTGATCGAGACCGAGTGCATTGCCGAGATTATTGATCCAACGACGGGCAATCCAGTTCCACGCGGGCAACGGGGCGAACTCGTCCTGACCAATCTCGGAAGGTGGGGAAGCCCGCTTATCCGCTATCGCACGGGCGATTTAGTGGAAGCCGACGCCGAACCTTGTCCCTGCGGACGGAGTCTAGTTAGACTGAAGGGCGGGATTTTGGGCCGCGCGGACGACATGGTTCTCATACGTGGAAACAATGTCTATCCCGGCGCGATCGAGGCGATTCTTCGGCGGTTTCCCGAGGTTCAGGAGTATCGCGCGGAAGTTTCGATGAGCGAGGGAATGGCCGTCCTCAGTTTGGAGATTGAAAGCGACGCGTCGTTGGATTCAAATGGCGGGGGAATGGTCGAGCGGATCGCTTCGGCGGTGAAAGACGCCCTCAATTTCCGTCCCCGCGTTAAAATCGTGGGGGCTGGAACGTTGCCGAGGTACGAAATGAAAGCCGCGAGATTCGTCATTCACCCCTCGTATCGCAAGGAGATGCCATGAAAAGTCGGATATTAAGCAAAGCGCTTTCCGTAAGTTTGATGTTGCTGGGCGGAGTCGGCGTTGCATCGGCTGCGGGCGGCAAACTCGACGGCAATGAATGGGCTTCATGGCGCGGCCCCGAGAATAATGGGGTTTCGCGCGCCAAGGGACTCGTCTCGAGTTGGAAAACCGAGGACGAAAATCTGCTCTGGAAATCAGAATTTGGTGGGCGTTCAGCCCCGATCGTGTTTGGCGGGCGAGTTTACTATTTGCGCCTCACCGGTAAGGACGCGACGCGGCAGGAACAATTGGTCTGTCTCGACGCGGACACAGGCAAGCTGCTTTGGGATCACAAGATGGACCTTTTCCTGAGCGATATTCCGGAGGAGCGGGTCGGCTGGACCGCGCCCGTCGGCGATCCCGAGACGGGATACATTTACATCAATGGCGCCCAGGGATTTTTTAAATGTTTCGATAAGGACGGCAAGGTCGTCTGGGAACATTCGCTTGGCGAGGAGTTCGGCAAGATATCCGGCTTCGGCGGTAGAACATTTACGCCGGTGCTGGATGGTGATTTGGTGGTCGTGGGTTTCAATAATTCCGGTTTGGGAGATCAGGGTAAACCGATGAACCGGTTGCTCGCGATGGATAAAAAGTCGGGTGAGGTGCGGTGGTGGTATACCCCGGTCAATCCGGTTCTCGATACGAATTATAGTTGTCCCTCTCCCGCGCTTGTGAATGGTCAGCGGTTGCTGATCGGCGGAGGCGGCGATGGTTATATTCGCGCGGTTAAGGCCGAGACAGGTGAACGCGTTTGGGATTTTAAGATGGGTCCGGGACCGGTCAACGTCACGCCGCTCATCATGGGCGACAAAGTTTACGTCGCGTATAGCGAGGAAAATATCACGGGACGGGTCGTCTGCATTGATGCGACGGGAACCAGCGATGTTTCCAAGACGCACCTCGTCTGGGAAATCGAGAAAGCGGTTGGCTATTCCTCAATGACGACCGATGGTAAGAATATTTTCTTCGTCGAGAATAACGGCACGATGCACGGGGTTGACGCCGCGACGGGAAAAGAGCTTTGGAAGAAGAAAGTCGGCAAGGTTTCAAAATGCTCGCCCGTTTACGCGGACGGCAAAATATATTACGCCAGCACCAACGGCGACTTCCTGATCCTTGAGCCGGGCGAAAAGGATTGCAAAGTTTTGAGCAAGCAATCGTTCACCGCCGCCGACGGCTTTGGAATTGACCTGACCGGATCGCCCGCCGTGGCTTATGGCCGCGTTTATTTTATGACGCGTGATTTCATGTATTGCCTCGGCGAGAAGGGGAAGAAGCCCGCGCCGATTTCGATTGATCCCCTGCCCAGCGCGGGGAAGGGCGAAGGCGAACCAGCGTGGGTGCAGGTGCTTCCTGCGGACGTTCAGATCGCCAAATCGGGCAAGGCAAAATTTACGGCGAGGACTTTCGACGCGAAGGGACGACTCATCGGCGAAGCGAAATCCGAATGGGCGCTTTTTGAAGATAAGCTTAAAGGAACGCTGAGCGCGGACGGAGAATATGCGCCTGACGCGTCGGTCGTCGCGCAGTTTGGTCTCATCGAGGCCAAAGTGGGAAATCTCAAGGGATATGCCCGCGTTCGGGTCAAGCCCGATCTGCCAATCAACACCGACTTCGAGAAGATTCCCGAAGGGCTATCGCCCGTTTCGTGGGTCGGCGCGACCAAGGTGAAATTCAACGTCGTCGCCGAAGACGGAAATAAATTCCTCAAGAAAACCGCCGACGCGCGAATCTTGAATTCGAACATCTTCATCACCGAACCGCATACGAGCGGCTACACGATACAGGCGGACGTCCGAGGCGGCCTCAACGAACACGCGACGCTGCCGAACATCGGGCTCATTAATTCGCGATACGTTTTTGATCTCATGGGCGCGACGCAACAGTTGCGGATTATCGGGTGGGTTCCGCGTCCCTCGCGCGTGACCAAGACGCTCGATTTCAAATGGGAACCGAAAGTCTGGTACACGCTTAAGTGCCGGGTGGATTACGAAGGCGACAAGGGAATCGTCCGAGGCAAGGTTTGGAAAAAGGGCGAGGAAGAACCGAAGGCCTGGTCGCTTGAAATGGAAGACCCGCTGCCCTACCGCGAAGGCGCGCCTGGACTTACCTGCTATCCGATTGGAGAAGCGAGTTTTGACAACGTGAAGGTGGAGAAGAATTAGGAGGACATGGGAGAACTGGCGGCTTAATTTTGGCCGCAAAAAGGCGCAAGAGGCGCAAAAGTAAAATTGTTTTGTGCCTTTTGCGCTTTTTCGCGGCCAATCCAGAATGGACTTGGTTTCCTTGATCTGAAGGAAAATTGAATTATGACGGCGGAACAGATTTATGAAAGTACGGTCAAGGAACTGCCAAACGCTCAGCGGCAAAAACTGGCCCATCTCATACTGAATGAATTGCCCGCATCCGGCCCCACCGATCTGTCCGTGCTCATCGGAGGTCTGCCCGACGAACGAAGCGCGGAGGAAATATTGGATGATCTCTGGCAATGCCGGAAACTGATTGAACGGAGTTAATAAATGCTAAAACACTCACTAATCGTCGCACTAGGCTTAGCCTTGTTGAGCGCCTCCCTTCCCGCCGCGGATTACAGCATGTGGGGCGGGACGCCGAATCGCAACATGGTGAATCCCAACGAAAAGGGGATCCCCGCCGAGTGGAATATCGAGGAGGGGAAGAACATCAAGTGGAAGGCCGAACTGGGTTCGCAGAGCTACGGCAATCCCATCGTCCATAAAGGAAAGATTTTTATCGGCACAAACAACGGGCACCCGCGCGACCCAAAGATCGAGGGCGATAAAGGAGTCATGATGGCGTTTGCCGAGTCCGATGGAAAATTCCTCTGGCAGCAGGTTCACGACAAGCTTCCCTCGGGGCGCGTCAACGATTGGCCGGAGCAGGGCATTTGCTCCTCGCCCGCCGTTGAAGGCGACCGACTTTATTACGTTAGCAATCGCTGCGAACTGGTCTGCCTCGATACCGAGGGTTTTCTTGATAACGAAAACGACGGCGACGTGAAGGACGAAAAGGGGACGGGACCGGAGAACGCGGACGTCGTTTGGATTCTCGACATGATGAAAGAACTGCAAGTATTCCCGCACAATCTCGCAAACTGTTCGCCGCTGCTCGTCGGCGACCGCATTTTTGCCATCACCAGCAACGGCGTGGACGAAGCGCACATCGTTATTCCCCAACCCAAATCGGCGAGTTTCGTTGCGGTGGACAAGAAGACAGGCAAGGTGCTCTGGACGAACAATCTCTCCAGCAACGCGACGCTGCACGGCCAGTGGTCGAATCCCTCCTATGGCGAAGTGAAGGGCAAAGGGCAGGTCTATTTCGCGGGAGGCGACGGCTGGCTTTACGCGCTGTCTCCCGACAAGGGGGAACTTATCTGGAAATTCGATTGCAATCCGAAGGACGCCGTTTATATGCTCGGCCCCCGCGGAACCCGCAATCACATCATCGGCACGCCAGTCTTTTTCGAGAACAAGGTTTACGTTGGCGTAGGCGAGGATCCCGAACACGGCGAAGGTCCGGGCCACTTCTATTGCATTGATGCGACCAAGACAGGCGACGTTACGGAATCAGCGAAGGTATGGCACTTCGACGCAATTAAACGAACCATTTCGACTTGTTCGATCAAGGACGGATTACTCTACATTTCCGATTTGTCAGGATACCTTTATTGCCTCGAACTTGCGACGGGCAAGCTACTCTGGAAGCACGACGTTTTAGCGGCCGTGTGGAGTTCGCCAACGCTGATTGACGGCAAAATTTATCTCGGCGACGAAGACGGCGATGTGGTCGTGTTAGCCGAAGGACGTGAAGAAAAAGTGCTCGGTGAGAATACCGTCGAAAACGCCAGCTATACAACACCCGTCGCGGCCAATGGCGTGCTCTATGTCGCTAACGGCAGCGAGATGTATGCGATAAAGAGCAAGTAACTGTCGCTGATAAATGACCCTCATAGAGGGAAAACATTAAACAACGGCTTCCAATTCGGTGGCGATTTCTTCAATCGTTGAGAATCCGCCGAGCAGCATTTTTCTCCCGAATTGGCGCAGCGTGTGGCGTTCCGGTTCAGCGATTAGGTATTCCAGCGGTGATTTTCCATCCACGCGAGCGAGCGAGATCGCTCCCCATTGAAGTATCGCGTCTTCCAACTTCGCTCCAGCCGAACCGCACGAAGCAAAATACGCCCGAGCGAAACGTCGAATCGCTTCCGCGAATCGTTTGGCGTCATTCGGAAAGTGAATTCCCTTTGCGAGGGGATGGGTCAGGAAGAATCCAACATCAAACGCAGGATTGCCCCAATGCGCCCCCTCATAATCGAGGAGGATCAAACGACCGGTAGCCGGTTGAACAAAAATATTTTTGGGCGAGTAATCGTCATGCACGAGGCATCGCGCGTCGGATTTTGCGCACTTTTCCGCGCGGGCGAACGCCTCCTTGAGATCAGGATGCGCGCGCGCCGCCCGACGGTAATAGGGATCGAGCCGCAACACGTCGAGCATGGTTTGATCGGCGAACCGGGTTCCGAATTCGTCGGCGCGCCACGAGGTTTCCCGGTGCAGCGTCGCCAGCATTTCTCCCGCCGCATCGAACCACGCTTCTTCCCATCGTCCTTCCATAAGCGCCGACTTGAACAAAACAGCATCTTGCGGCGCGGCTTGCATTCCATAAGTAAATTTCGCGGCTTGAATAAAATAAACCGACGGCACACTGCCTTCGGGAAGCACGCTCGCGAGCGCGGTCATCGCTTCGGCTTCGGTGAGAATTCTTTCGCGAGGCGCGAGCCATTCCTCCGCAACGGCGAGCCGCTCCAGCGACTGCTTGATGACGAGGCGCATTCCGCTCATTCCCCTCGCCATGAAGACGAGCGACGAAACGCCGCCCGTTAAGCGACGGACTTCGAACGGGCCGCGCTCGGGAAATCGCCCATAAAGGTAATCGGCAAGCGAGGATTCGTCGTAGTAATCGTCCAAATTAAAGCCCCGACTCGTTCCGTTTGATCAGTGCGCGCATCGTTGACTCCGGATGATTGGTGAAGATCGCGTCCACGCCCATCGCGGAAAGCCGAAACGCTTCATTCGCGTCATCCACGGTATAGACCATGACAGGACAACCTAATGTATGACACGCTCTAACAATCTCCGGCGTCACCTCTTCTCGGCTCAAGTTGAATCCGTCGCATCCGGTCGCGCGGATAATTTCGGCTACTTCCATTCCCGATTGCAATTCCGCATTGTAAAGCATCGCCGTCATGACCGACGGTTCGAGAGACTTTGCGCGCGTTACTGCTCGCGGCTCGAAAGATGAAATGAGAACCTGATCCAACATTCCAGCCGCAACGACAAGATCAAGGATGAGGCGCTCTATCCCGTGATTGGCGTCGTCCGTCACCGCTTCAGATTTGATCTCGACGTTCAGCAAGGAATGCCCTTTAACGAGCGATAATACTTCACCGAGCGTCGGAATCGTTTCACCCGTAAATTCCGGATCGAACCATGATCCGGCGTCGAGTTGCTTCAATTCGGCAAGAGTAAAATCGGCGACATTTCCTTTGCCGCTCGTCGTTCGGTCAAGCGTTGCATCGTGGATCACGACAACCTCACCATGCTTGGAAAGCAGCACGTCGAGTTCAATCATCGCCGCCCCCGCGCGAATCGCCTTGCGGAACGCGGCCATCGTGTTTTCGGGCGCAATACCCGAACAGCCCCGATGAGCGATCACCCGCATCGGCAAACCGGGACGCATGAATTCGCGAAGGGTCATTTGGATTTTAAAGCCTGATTCGCGGGCTTCACGGAGTCTTGGCTTCGACGCGCTTCATCTCGAAGTGCCCGCCGTAAAATTTGCTTTTGTAAACGCCGTTGAATTTCTCTCCGTCCGCGTCGCCCGTCCAAGTAAAGACACCGCCGCTGGCCGCGCCCAGATCCACATCGCCGCCAAAGACGACTTTTTTTCCGTCGCGCTTTCCGAGCAACTCAACCTTATAGGCCGCCGTCTGACCGAACTCCGCTTCGAAAACGGCCTTCCATTCGTCGCGTGCGATTCTCTCGACCTCGCATCGTAATTTGCCCCCTGGCTTGGGCATGTTATTCACATACCAATCGCCGCTCCACGAACCGCTCACCGGATCGGAACCCTTCACAAGATTTGTGATCGAAGCACACCCGCCCGCCCCGAATGAAAAGAGCAAGACCAAGGCGAGAAAATAAAATTTATTCATGTTCTTCTTCATCTTTAGTCCACCGGTCTCAGTTTAATGTAATCCACTCCGAGCATATAGCTTTTCACGGCCTTTTCATTCGCGCCAACGACCTTGAGCGAGAGGATATTCCCAGAATCCTTGAGCCGATGAACGCCGAGTGAAATCTCCTTCGAGGGTTTAACGTCTTTCTCGTAGAAATCCATTGTTGAACCGACGGCTGTGCCATTAATAGATATTTGCGCCGTTCCGTAATCGGGTGCGCGGGTGAATTGTGCAAAAACTTCGTATGCCTTTTCTGCCGGAGCGTCAAACCGGAATTCGACGATGCTCCCCGGTTGACCTTCGGTGAACCACGCGTGAGCCTCACCGCTCCACTTTCCCTCAAATCCTGATAAGTGTTGCGAATCAACTTTTCCTTTTCCTGTGACGGTCGCGACAAGTTTTTCTGCTTCGATAGCGCCCGCGACGCGCGAAATCTCTCGCTCACGGACTTCGGGGACGGTCATCGCCTCCGCTGAAGGCGTTTTCAAGTTCGAAGTCGAACCCGGCAGCGCATACCAATATGAAACCGCCGCGTAATCCACTTTTTGGTTCGGCGTCGAATGCCAGACTTCCATATCGAATCGAAAATCGCGTTCGAAAGGAATCGCATCAAGAATGTGGAATCTATTGACGGAAGTATGGCCGTAATTGCCCGGACCATCGCATCGAGGCTGGCTGTGGTAGGGATGGAAAAACTTGACCGGGCTGCACCACGCGTAACCGTAATAATCCTCGGTTCCCGTTCCAAAGTGACTTGGGAAAGTTTCGCCATCTATGTAGATTTTCTCGTCACCCTCGCCCCACCAATTGGTCACGGGATTGGTGACGGCGAGCGCATCGCCAACAAACACACCTTTGCCCTGTACGCTCACGTAGTTCCAATCGCGGAAGGGACGCGTCGGAATTTGCCGCTCCGCGCGAAACCCCGCATGAAAATGCATGGAGCGCGTATGCCAGCCCTCTTCGATCGGTTTGGCATGAAAAGCCATCGCGATCTTTGCGGGCGCTCCTGATTGGTTGATGATGAAAAACTTCGCCTCTCGCTGATACGGCATCACCCATCGCGAATACATCGTTCCATCGGCAAGAATCCCGAGTGGATACGTTACGTAAGGATTGGCTCCCGGTCCCGTTCCAAAAAAATCGCCGAGCGGACATTGGATCGCAGGCTGAGCGTCATCGTCAAAATAGGCAAGCAGCAGAATCCCCCGGAGCGCCTTGGCAACGTCAATGGCCTCAACGCGCACTCGCATTAAATCCACGGCGCGTCCATTTCCTTGATCGGCAAAAATCAGTTTCCGTTCGCCCGGGTTAATCGTGCTTTGAGGACTACCCGTAAGCGCGAGAACCGGTTTACGCGCGCCGCGTAACGCCTCGGCGATGCCGCCCATTTCACTACGAAGCGACTCCACCGTTGCCGCGTTGAAATCCTCGATCTCCGTCCCGGCGGGATACGTCCGGTAGTTCACTTGGTAATAAAACTTGCCAGCGTCAGAGGTCACCTTAATTCCCTTGGTATAAGCGATGGGGAAATAAAGATTCCAACCCGCGCTTCTCATTCCGGCAAAAGGTCCCGGAAATAAAGGGTGATTGCCGCCGAGCAGTTCCTTCATGTCGGCCATAAACGAGGCCTCGGCCTCGCCATTAAAATAAAAACGGAGGTTACCGCCGGGGTTCGCGCTCCAGATACTCGTAATGACGCCCGGTCCCTGGACGTCCATGAGCACGTATTCCTTGCGACCCGAATGATCTTCCTCGCGCACAAATTGCCCGGCGTCGCCATTGGCAAACCACGCCTCGTCGGGAGAAACGGCGCGGCGATCGTAACTCGACGCCTGTCGGTTGATGTAAGCGGGAGAGGGATACTCCGCGAGCGAATCCAAATCGGCCATTTCGGCAAGCAAGGAGCTTTGCGTAATCGCTCCGCGCTCTTCGGGAGCCATCATGACCTTTCGCGGCTTGAACCAACGGGTGATTTCCCAAGGCCAGCGCATCGCGCAGCCGCTGGTAAAGACGCTTAAAACAAGCAGAAGGATCGCGCTCGGGATCGTTCGGCGCGAATTCGCGTAGATCATGTCGTGACTCCCATTTTTAACCCATGTGGGCAAGAGTACAATCAATTGCGGAGATCATAGTGGCGACAAAAAGGAATTACAACTCCGGCCTCGTGACAAATCAAAATCGTAGCGCGTGTAACGTGAAGTCGGACTTGCGAGTTGCATCGTCTTGACTTTACTCCCGCGGATTGAAGTATGATACGCAGCTATTTTGTTGCGCCGAAAAAAAGACCTCACCTTATGCTGCCAGCGGTCTGAAACTTCGGTTAACTCGAATTAGTTAAAAGGAACCTCAATTCCCATGGCCGTTAACATGCGAAAGCTCCTTGAAGGGATGGTCAAGATCGGCGCTTCCGATCTCCATCTGAAAGTCGGCAACAAGCCGATGATCCGGCTCCACGGCGTTCTTCGTCCCATCGAGCATCCCGTCCTCGCGCAGGAGGACACCGAAGAGGCCAACAACCTCATGATGCCCGACCGGTGTCGCGAGCATTTCGATAAAATCGGCAACGCGGATTATTCTTACGGGCTGAGTCCACTCGAACGGTTCAGGGTCAGCGCCTATCATCAACGAGGCGTCATTTCCATTGCCATTCGGGTCATCAACGCAACGGTCCCGACATTTGAATCACTGAGTCTGCCGCCCGTCATGGAGAAAATCATCGAGGCGCGAAAGGGACTTGTCCTCGTCACGGGCGTCACGGGCAGCGGAAAATCCACTACCCTTGCGGCGATGATCAGTCTCATCAACAAGACGCGGCGCGAACACATCATCACGATCGAAGACCCGATCGAGTACCTCTACGAGGACGACAAATCGGTGATTCAGCAGGTTGAGGTTGGTCCTGACATCTTGGATTTCAAAAGCGCGCTTCGAGGCGCCCTCCGGCAGGATCCTGATATCATCCTCCTCGGTGAATTGCGCGACCGCGAAACCGTCGAAACCGCCCTTCACTGCGTTGAGACGGGTCACTTGGTGCTTAGCACGCTTCATACTCCGGACGCCAAGCAGACGATCCTTCGTATTCTTCACTTCTTTCCGCAAGAAGAGCACGCGCTCATCAACGAGCAATTGGCGCTCAACCTTCGCGGTGTTTGCTGCCAACGCCTGATTCGCGCGCTGGATGGGAAGAGTCGCCTTCCGGTCTGCGAAATCATGATCAATACGCCCATCGTTACGAAACTGATTCGCGAAATGCGTTATGAGGATCTCGAAAAGGTTCTTCTGAACGAAGAGGACGGCATGCAGGCGTTCGATATGCACCTTGTTCAGTGGGTTAAGGCAGAGAGAATCAGCATCGAAGAAGCATTGGCGCTCGTCAACGACGAGGCGGCTTTCCGTCGCGCTCTGGCGGGACGCTCGGCGGGTGGAGATCGCCGCGCGCTTATTCGATAGGCGTCCTGACATCGCCCGACATACAAGAACTATTTGAGTCAACCCGAGTGACTTGCTAAAGTTGGGACGTTGTCTGTTTGTGCACCTTGCTATATACGTGGCAGAACCTCGTACGCACGGGGCGACAGGATGGGAGCATTGTTTTTTGCATGAGTTTTGCGGGTGATACGTCACACGGAGGAGTCGCGCTTTCGCGTTCACAACGAACCGAATCCGAGGATATCGTTTCGATTCCCGCCGGTAACGCCACGAATCTCATTCTTGCGCGGGCCGATCCATGCGGCGGGGTCTTTTACGCCATCGAATCGGCTCCGCCTCGGGTTTACCAAATCGGCGATGAATTTTCTGACGCGCATCTCGCCATCCTCGATACCACGCGCGCCGTTCTGATCCTCGATCCCAATAATTTTATGTTGAAGGCTTTTTGCGTTCCTCCGACGGGCGCGATGCGCATGTATTTCTTTGGCGACCTATGGAACTTTTGGATGGATGAACTCGGCGAGCGGATGAAGGTGACGGATCCGATGGAGCATCTCCGAAAAGCCCGCATCCCCGGTTTTCTCGATCCTCGCTCCCGACAACTCACCTACGAAGTGAGCGTCAACGTCCAGATGCGCGAGGCGTTCAGTGAAGACGCTCTGTCCAATTTCCGGTTCGATGGCACGGATCATAACATTGCGCTGACTTTTGATGTCCCGTCGGGTGCGTTCCGTCGCGCGCAAGTCATTCGTGTGGATCGGCGATCCCAGGGTACGGGAATGTCGCTCGCTCTACGCGGCTTCCCGTTCGTCTGGCCCAAATTCGGCGGCGCTTCAAAAACTCCACCCATGCAATCTCGTGTAACTCCGCCGTTTGGAACTCGCGCACCACGAGCTGCGAGCCCAGGCGGAACTCGCCCGAGCCCCACTCGGGCACGCGATGCACCATCTCGTTCGGGCCGGGGTTGTCCCATTCGATCAGATCAAGGATGGCCATGGTCTTCCTCCGATAGCTGTGGATTCACCCATCACGTCCGGCCGTCGACGCCGACGCCGCGCCAAGCCGCCGCCGAAACCGCCCCGGCGGCCGCCGGGGCCGCGCCGACCGACGCCGCCCCGCC
>CAZPIK010000103.1:0-11068 GCA_964586185.1 uncultured Candidatus Sumerlaeota bacterium
TCCGTTTCCGCGATAATAATTCTTAGGGGTGATGAGCGAGTTGCTTGGATTTTCATCGGCGGGATTCAGGTAGGCTTGATGCCACTCGCCGCCGCCGTCGCTCGTGACGTGAACCATTCCGAGGTCGGTGATCATCGCGCGGTTGGGATTATTCCCCGCGACGGTAAAGCCGAGCGCGTATTCGGGATAACCCCAACCACGATCGCCGCCGTGTCCCGCCCAGCCGGGGTAAATATTTTGATTGTTCGTCGTCAGGAAAACCGAATTCCAATTCGCGCCGCCATCTTCGGTTCGATAAACTCTTGGTTCGCCATCGTCGCCGCCGCCTGCGAGCCACGCGATATCAACGTTGTTGCGAGCCATGGCGACGAAGAATGGATGATCGGAGGGATCAATGCCGTTGGTCACCGGAGTCCAATTCGCATCGCCGTCATCATGAGTATAAACGCCGATATAGGCGTAATGATCCGCTCCGGTGATCCCCGCGTAAACGGGATTGCCGGAATCGAGCGTAACGCAGAAAAAACGGGTCAAGCTACCCGTCGTTGCGCCAGCAAAGGAGACGATAGCCTCGCTTCCGGGAATTCCACCAACGCCAGAATCCGAAAAGTTCGCGCCGCCATCGGTCGAGACGAGCATTCCTTCGTTCGTTCCGACGTAGATATTGTTGCCGTCAAAAAACGCGCCGCCGATATGAAGTCCGTCAATTCCAAGCGCGGAGTATTTGGAACTGAAATTCGCGCCGCCGTCATTTGAATAAAACAGTTCCGAATAACTGGAGAGCAACAGGCGGTCGGTGTCTTCGGGATCGGCAAGGAGTGACCATGCATCCTGAAATGTCGGGTCGTCCCCGAGCGGCGACCAACTCGCGCCCGCGTCCATGCTGATAACTGGCGTGCGAAGATCGCCGGAGAAATCTATGCAGTATAAAATGTTGGGATCGCTTGTGAACTGCACCGCCGCGCCGTTGTTGCCGACGATGTCGCGGAAATCGAGCGGGTTCCAGGTCGAGCCGAAATCGGTCGAGTGGAAAAGCTCGCTCATATCGCAGCCCATGAAAAGCTCATCGTTATCGTGATGACTGATGCTGGGCGAAAAGAGCGCGCCGCCGCCGCCAACGCCGATGGAAGTCCACGAGGTTGGTTGCGCGTGGAGTCGCACGGTGGACAATTGAAAGATCACCGCACCCAACAAGGCACAAATAAAAATTGATCTGAACCCTCGAACTTGTATCAAAGCGCGTAACCCACCAAAGCCCTCAGATAAGAGCGTAGGTCACCCCACGCCGGGATGACAAGGCTTTTGAACCTTATCGGCTTGGCACAAAGCTAGGTTTAACCTTGATGCGTCCGAATGGACCGCACAAATTGATGAAACTTTTCTTTCATCGCAAGGGCGGATTGGGTTTGATCATGCGCCGCCCGACCGAGCGATTTTCGGATCGAATCTAGGCGTTCCAAAGCGTTTCTGATCTTTCGTTCAAGCGATTCTTGATCGAACGGGGGCGGCCAAATCCATTCGCTCGCTTGATCCGGGGGGGAACCTGAAAACGTTTCTGCCGCCATGCGTAGTTTGGGTTCGATTTCGACCGCAATAAAAGGAACGCCCAGTTGGGTCGCGAAGAGCGCGCCGTGGTATCGCGTCGTGATAATTAAATCAAACGCCGTCATTCGTTCCAAAAACGATTGAATCGAATCGGTCATGGGATTCCATTCCAGTAGTGGCCGATTTTCCTTTTGCGCGATCTCGCGCCAATTCGAATCGGCGGATTGAAACAAGATGAAATGAAACTCGGCTCGGTCGCTCATATGTCGAACTGTCTTTAATAACGCCGTTTCATAAGATTCCCCGCCTGCGACGTTGCTCCAATTGCGCACGATAACGCCGATCTTAGGTTTGCGGGAATTTGTTGAAATTCGATTCTCGCGCGCAGTTGGAATATGGGAAAGCCAGCAAAGATCGGCTCCGGATATGAAATTCGGCGCGTTCCACTCTTTACAAATTCTTTCCGATTCGGGATCGCGCACCGAAACGAAACTCATTCTTGAAAAGAGATTGCGCGCGTAATGCTCCTCCCACGATCCCGGCACAAAGGGTCCGCATCCAATCCCAAGCGCGGCGATTTTTGGAAACGCCGATTCGAGCGGCTTCAAACGTCGAAGCATGAATTCTTTGGCGCGCACAGGATTCGAAAGATGATGTAAAGCGCGATTCGTCAATGTTGCCGAGCGCATGGTTTTCGGAAACGAAAAGAACTGCGTTCCGCCGCCATAGACGAGCAACTCGCCTTTGGGAAATCCCCAGCCGTGATTGGGAAGGACGCAAACTCCCGGCGCGAGTTTTTCTAAATAGGGCGCAGGTCGCGCGACGATTCCGATTTCATCCCGAGCATATTTTTCTTCCAAGACTTTAAGCGCGGCGAGCATGAGCGCATCGTCGCCAAGGTTGCCCCAACCATAGGCGCCCTTCAAGACGACCCTGATATCACGCTTGGGCATGTTCCTCTGTGGTGACGGTCTCCGCGATGCCCGATCTAGACCGCAATAGCCGCGAGCCTTCCGTGAGGGTGATAAGGACGACAATCACGAGGTACACGACGCCCGTCGCGGTGAGCAAATTCTGCGTTGGGACACTCTTCCCGAAATAGGCGATGACCCCCGCGCCCAGCAACTGGGCCATGATGTGTCCTTGATCGAACAAGGCGAAACTCCGCCCCATAAATTCCTTACGCGCGTAGGTATGAACGTAACTCATGTAACAGGGAATCATGGTGAATACGACAACACCCCAAAGGAATAACAAGAAGTAGCTCAAAGGTATGTTCGTCACCTGCGACCAAATAATCAGGATGATCGCTTCGAGCGCAAAAGCAATCGAGATCGTTCCGCCCATGCCAAATCGCCGCCCCGCCCAATAGCCCACGAGCGGACCGACGACGCCACCGAAACCGAACGCGCTGATAATCTGGCCATAGATGATGTCGTCGCCGTTCAGCGCCACCGAGACAAAGGGACGAAGCAGCGGAATCAGGATGCCAATCGCCGCGCCGGAGGTCATGAGCGTGAACAAGATGATAAGCAGGTCCTTTTCACGACTCACATAAGAAAAGCCCTCTCGAATATTGACAAGAAAATGCTCCTTTGGGGAGTTCTCCTCTTTTGTTTTCATTCTTTCATAAGGGAGCATGAAGAGGAGCAACGCTGAAATTCCGTAAGTCGCCGCGTTCAGAATCGCAATCCAAACCATCGAACCCGACTTCGCATAAATATAGGCGCCGATGATCGGACCTAAGACGTGAACGACCGAAAGAATGCCGCCGTTGACGGTGTTCGCGAGATGGATCTGGTCGGGTTTCACGACCTCCGGGATGATGGATTGGCGGGAAGGATTGAATGCCGCCGTCGAGCCGGAAAGACAAAACTGAATGCCGAGGATTGCCCAGATGTTATTGGTCATCGCCATGCCGAGCACAAGCGGCATTCGGAAAAGATCATTCGCGATCATGACGCGGCGGCGATTGCGCGACTCCGCCCAAACTCCGCCGAGGGGCGAACCCAATAACCACGGAACGAGCGAGGCGAGCGCCGCAAGTCCCATGTACGAAACATTTTGATTGCTCAATTGGTAGATATGGGCGTTCAGCGCGATATGGGTCGAAAACCCGCCGATGTCCGAGAGCAAACCCGCCGAAAAAAGCAGGCCGTAGCGCGGACCCAAGTCCAGCAGTGAAGATAAGGAGAATTTGGAACTCACGGGGCAGAAACTTTCGGCGGCATCGCGTTGGGAAAGTTTCCCCGCATGACGCAAGACTGGCAAAATACACCAAAAGCCCGGCTGATGAAATTGAAATTGCGAAAACCAGTGGGATTTCGATTCTCATTCGTCTTCTGATGGGCTAGGATGCCGCCCAAGATTTGTTTGGAATACGAGACTTCACGCGGGAGGAAGTATGATGCGCAATACGGCACGGTTCAATTGGAACGGAAATCCATTGATGATCTTGGCGATTTTGGTTTGGGGTGTCATTGCCCTCAGCGAAAATGTATTTGCCGAAATTAACGCCGCCGAAATGGCGAAGTCGGTCAAGATCACGCGCGATACGTGGGGCGTTCCGCATATCGAAGGGCCGACCGACGCTTCCTGCGCGTTTGGCGTCGCGTATTGTCAGGCCGAGGATTACTTCTGGCAAATCGAGGACGCTTACATGCAGTCCATCGGGCGCTGCGCTGAGGGTGCGGGGATTCGCGGTCTCAAGACCGATCTGCTTTGCCGCAACTTTGAAGTCCCTTCGCGCTCGCAGGCCGATTACGATTCGCAGCCCGCCGCAGGCAAGGCCATCGCCGAGGCTTACGTCGCGGGACTCAATTACTATTTGGAAAAACATCCCGAGGTGAAGCCAAGGCTCATCACGAAATTCGAACCGTGGATGGTCTTGGCGTTTAGCCGCTACACGATGCTCTATTGGGTTTTCGAGCGCACGGGAGCGAAGGACAGCGATCTGGCGAAGTGGCTGGAAGAAAAGCGCGACGAAGCCAAAGGATCGAACCTCTGGATGATCGGTCCCAGCCGCACCAAAGACAAAACGGCGATGCTCTTCGTCAATCCGCATCAGCCGTGGTTTGGTATAGGTCAGTGGTGGGAGGGACACACCCAAAGCGGCGAGGGCTTGAATTTCTCCGGCGCGACATTTTTCGGCGGGCCTTATCTCACGATTGGACACAACGAATATCTCGGCTGGACTCACACGGCCAACAAGCCTGACATCGGCGACATCTACCGCGAAAAATTCGACGACCCCGCGAATCCGCTCAATTACAAATACGACGGCGCATATCGAACGGCGACCGAATGGAAGGAAACGATCAAGATTAAGAAACCGGGCAATGGCGATTCGGGATACGAGGAGCGGACTTACACGATGCGGAAAACCCATCATGGTCCGGTCATTGCGAAAGAGGATGACCAGACTTATCTCACCTGCCGCATTGCGCAACTTTTCGAGGGAGATCGCCTAACGCAGGGAATGAAGATGGCCAAGGCGAAGAACTTTCAAGAGTTCTATGACGCCGTCGCGGGACTCAACATTCTCATGTTCAACATCGGTTATGCCGACCGCGACGGCAATATATGGTACGCGTATCACGGGGCGGTTCCGAAGCGCGATCCATCGTTCGATTACGCGGCTGTCGTGGACGGCACGACCTCGAAAACCGAATGGCAGGGATTGCATCCGCTGGCCGAGTTGCCGCAGGTATTGAATCCCGCGACGGGATTCCTTCAGAATTGCAATCAATCGGCGTTTACTCCGACCGATTATGACAATCCCTATAAGCGCGAATTTCCGGCTTACATGACGCTGGAGGCGAACTACGACAATCGCCGCGCGGAAGTTTCGCGATTACACCTTCGCGAGCTTCGCGACGTGACGTTCGAAGATTGGCAACGCGCCGTGACCGACACGACCATGCTCTGGCCGAAGACGCAAATGCCGAGGTTCAAGCGGGAACTCGATGCGCTCAAAAATACAAATCCCGATCTCGCCGCGCAGGCCGAGCCTTATCTCGCGCACCTGCTCGATTGGGATTACGTGAACTCCGCGACCTGTACGCAAAGCGTCCTTTGCTTCGAGTGGTATGAAGAAATGTTCGGACGCGGCGCGCCTTCGGAAGTGCTGGAAACGGAATACATCCAGAATCCGGAGAAAAAGTTTGAGGCGCTCGTCCGCGCGGCGAAAAACATCGAGGGGTTGTGGGGAACGTGGAAAGTCCCTTATGGTGACGTGTTTCGAATTCAACGGCATCCGAACGTCTCAGATATCCTGACGGTGCCGTTCAAGGATGATCAGCCCAGCGTGCCGTGCGTTGGAACCTCAGGCGCGCTCGGAGCGTCGGATAATGTTTACTACTCGCCCGCAAGCAAACTGCTCAAACGTCGATACGGCGTCGTCGGCGGATCGATCATGGCGGTTTATGAATTCGGGAAGGAGCGAGTGAAGGCGATGACACTCATTCAATTCGGCCAGTCAGCGGATCCGAATTCGTCCCACTTCGACGATCAGGCGAAGCTCTATTCGGAGAAGAAGTTCAAGCCGGGTTGGTATTATCCCGAGGAGATCGCGGCCAACACCGAACGGACTTACCATCCGGGGGAATGATCGCGCCATTTCAAGCCGAACCTTGCGCAAGCCTGCAGGTATAGATAAAATACGGGTATGGTTCTGGAACTCAAACTCCACAAAGTTGGCGATTCCATCGGAATGATCCTGCCCGATGAAGCTTTGGCCTACTTGAAGTCGGGCGAAGGGGATTCCGTTTGCCTAACTGAAAACGCCGATGGGAGTCTTCGGATTGCTCCGAGCAAAGTCGAATCGGCGCGGCAAATGGAAGTAGCAGAAAATATTATTCGGCGGTATCCCGAAACACTCCGCGATTTGGCGAAATGAAACAGCCCACTTGGATATTGAAGGAAACGGCCGTGGCGCTGCACGAACGGCTGCTCTTGCAATTTGGCGGCGATCCGGGATTGCGGGATGAAGGTTTGCTTGAGTCTGCGCTGGCTCGCCCCATTAACCTCCTTGCCTACAGCACTCCAAATATTTTCGATCTGGCCGCCGCATACGGATTCGGTATCGTCAAAAACCATCCCTTCATTGATGGCAATAAGCGTGTAGGATTTGCCATTGCCGTTCTGTTTATTGAGACCAATGGCTTTCGGTTTCATGCCGGGCAAGCAGACGCGACTACCCAAGTTCTCGCGCTGACACAAAGCACATTGGACGAAGCTGGTTTTTCGGCATGGCTCGGCGCAAACTCCAGCGGGATCGAATAAGGCATGGGCAAAGTCTGATTATTGGTTGGGCATTATGGAATTACTAATCCGACCATAGTGGAGGTGACAATGATAACACTCGCACAATCCCGGTTTTATTGGAGTTTCTCAGAAGGACCTGTCACCTGTTCTATGGTCGGGGTAATAAACCGGAAGATGTTTCGCTCGCGGAACGAATTATTTACTTGGTGAGTGACAACGATTTTAGCGGATGAGCTTTTTAGAAAGGACGGCGTCCAACAGTGTGTGATAATATTTTCTTTGTATGTTCATCGTAGTATATTACGACAATGCACTGTGCATTTTCGGCAACAATATAGCGCATGTCACTTATTCTTGCTCGCATCTTTTTTATCTGCCTTCGTTGTTTCAAGATGTCCCCTATTAGCAAACAACTCTTCCATAAGCCTACGGGAGAAAGTCGCCGAGCGGATTGATATGCAAGCATCCTCCATGCAACCATCTTCCCTTCTAGACTATCTATTGTGACGTCGAGTTCATGTATCGTCAGCCTCCGATCATCGCAGATAACTAAATCGTCCAGATCTGTCGCATTAATACTTGGCAACTGTGCTACAAGCTGTTTAATGTCATCTATATGCATTGGGAATTCCGGAATATTTACTCGTAAAATAATTCGGTTTGTTCGAGATCCGCTCGTCCTTCCGATTGAGGGATCTAAGTAGTTCCAGTCCGACGAATTTCGCAAGGCAAGGGAGCGTATCGCCGCCGAATTCGTAAGTCATTCATGAAGCCGGGTTGCCTGCAAGTCCCCGACCCGGTGGCTCGGCTTAAACCTCCAGACACGGCGTTTTCTCTAGGATCGCCCCGAGCGTTGACCTAGGCTAACGATTCGACGCTCCTTTGGTGCGGTTGAGGGATGGATGAAAGAACCGGGTGATGCATAGAGCCGTTCTCGAAAGTTTGTTCCGAGTATTGAGGATGCCTCGAAGAGGCATCGGCCTTCAGCCCAAGGTTGGCGAGCGAAGCGAAGCCTACCTTGGGTTTGGATATGCACGTCCTGCAACCTCAACGAGGTTGCGGCCCGCAGCGACAAGGCCGGAACCTCTTCGAGGTTCGAATCATGTCGTTCGCTTACCCCATGTAGTCGCTTCGCTCCAACATGGGGCTGAAGGCCGCAGCCTCGTTGAGGCTGTCAATCGGAACGCTATAGATCATGTCAAAACTTTCGATTACCGCTCTAGAACATCGTTCGTATTAACGAAGCGACCTTACCAATGGTTGTTCCTTTTTCTTTGGTGCTACTCCAACTTCGGCTGCGCGTTGTTTCGTCGCGAGGCGCCGATGATCGTGCCGGAAAATCTGGATCAGCATCCGGGGATTGAGCGGCTGCGGTCGGGACCGGATCGGGATCAAGGTTTGCGTGAGGCGTTTCCAGAGATCACGACTTACATCGTCTCGGCGCGGGTTGTGGCGCAGAAGCGACGGTTCTTTCTCACAGGCAAAACAATGCTCGACCTGAGCGCGGCGAGCGGCGAGGGGCGGCTCTTTCGCATGGCCGGACGCCATCCCGGCGATGCAACGACCCTTTTTGAACTGCTGGCCGATGGCAAGGCCATGAAAGTTTACATTCCGCAGCAGGGACAATATTATGCGGGAGAGATTGCGCCGGAGGGGACCCCTTTCGCGCGGAAGCTTGGCGTCGAGCCTTGGGACTTGGCGTCGGTTTTTGCGCTCGGCAACCGCCTCACCGAAGGGAAGCCGTCGTGGATTTCAGAGGGCGACGCCTTCCATTTGAGATTTGACGCTGCAAACGCCGATGGACTGGCGTCGGTGGAAATGGATCCGGCGTCCGGGCTGCCGAAAAAAGCAACTTGGAAACGGGAAGGCGGAACTTGGGAGGTTCGGTATCGGACTTGGACCTTGTTCAAAAATTCCGAGACTGATAAGCAGTCTTGGTTGCTGCCGTCGAAACTTGAGATCACGAGCCGCAAGACCAAGGTTCGGATCGAGGCGGAAGTGAAGCAGTATCGGATCAATCCGGCGGATGACCCAAGGCGGTGGGTTTTAACGACGCCGCCGGGAG
The DNA here is from genome assembly GCA_964586185.1 of uncultured Candidatus Sumerlaeota bacterium. Classification (GTDB taxonomy): domain Bacteria; phylum Sumerlaeota; class Sumerlaeia; order MVZB01; family JAJFLK01; genus CAZPIK01. The sequence continues at coordinate 8,876 of CAZPIK010000103.1, forward strand.
CGATGGGGCGTCCGCTCAGTGATCTTGATGAAGGGCTGGAGCATTTGTGAGGCGGAAAATCTTAAGGCGTATCGCGGTGACGGCGTTCCGGTTCGCATGGATCGCGCTGGCGATTCTCGTGCTTGCGACGGCGCTCGCGGCCAGCGGCGTCAAGCGGATCCGGCTCGATACGGGTCTAAGTGATTTTCTGCCACCCGAATCACCCGACGCGCGGCTCATCAGCGAAGCGATTCGCGATTATCGAAATCTTGAGCCTATCGTTGTGGACGTTCGCGCAGAACGCGGAACAACTCCTGAAGAAATGGGGGCAACGGTTCGCGAGTTTGCGGAGCTGATTGACGACCCGCAGTATTTTTCGGAAGTGGTCTATCGTGCGGACGACCTCGACGAAAAGTCGCCGGGGATGACCGACGTTCGGCTCATGGCGCTCCTGACCGATTCGGATTGGGCGCAGACACGCGATCTCATCCAAACGTCTTCCTCGACGGAGCGACTGACGTGGGAACGGATGCGGAGAATTACTCCTTTCGTTCCACGGCGGATCATGGAAACCGAGACCGATCCTCTGGGCGTTCTGACCTCGGTTCGCGACCGAATGGCGGTGACGCGCGCGCCGATTCCTGTCACGCCCGAAGAAGGATACCTCTACTCGATTGAGCAGCAGAGTTTCCGCATTTTGGTTTATCCGGCGCGCCCTTCGGATGACGGATTTTTCGCGTTGCGAGTGTCGAAGTTCTTGAGCCGCGCAAATAGCGTAATTCACGAGCGGCATCCCGAATGGAAGGGATCACGGAGCATCGAATTCGCGGGGAGCCATATCGAGACGGCGGAGAAACTGAGCGCTCTCGCGCGGAAAACCGGTGTCATTCTAGGTTGCTCATTATTGCTCGCGCTGGCGTTGCTGGTTCACGCGTATCGCAAAGCCGAGGCCGTACTTTTCACGCTCGTCCCTCCCGCGATGGGCCTCGTATGGACGCTCGGACTTGCGCATTACGTCTCGCAATGGATGAGTGCAGACGCCGCTTCCGAATGGGGTGAAGCGACGACGGAGATCACGGGGGTGACGGTTGCGTTTCTGATTATCACGTTCGGACTCGGCATGAATCAGAGTTTGCAACTCTTCAGCCGATTCACGCAGGAACTCTACAAGACAAAAAATTATTATCGCGCGCTTCAAGTGGCTTACGTCGAGACAGGGCGCGGCATCCTCGCTTCATCAGCGATTGCGAGCATGATTTTCTTTTCGCTCTACTTTGCGTCGTTTGAAGGACTCAAGGAAATGGGGCTGCTCGCGGGGGTATCGGTGCTGTGCAATCTCGCCGCGACCTTGCTCGCGATTCCGGTTTTTGCTTCGGTGAAAAGCCGCCTCGCGCGTGGGATCGTCAGCCCGGTCGAGATCATGCGCTTCAATATCATGCGGATGTGCCAGCCTGCATTGCGCACTCCAAGGGCGACGCTCGGCGCGCTGCTGCTCGTAACAGTTTTCCTTGGATTTGATTATGGCGCGGCGGGGTTAAATGTCGTCAGCCTCAAGCTTCATCCGCGTTTCACGAGCATCGCGGCTTATCTTTTCCGCTCCGATTTGGATCGAACGGAAAAGTCAGAGGCAGCGTCACGTCCCGGTCGGCCGGTCGTTGCTCTCGTCGAATGGCCAACGCTTGAGGGTGCACTCCAACAGAACGACTCGCTTTACGACCGACTGGTCGCGGCACAAGGGGACACACAATGGGATTATGGCATACTCGCCGTGGATTCCTTGCGCATGACACTTCCTTCACTCAAAACGCAGGCAAGATCGCTAGAAAATCTGAAGTCGCTCGATCTCGCGAAATTAAACGATTCGGTCGCGGTGGCGTGCTGGCGTTCGGGATTTCAACCGGTGCTCTTCCGTCAATTTCTTTCGCAATTGGAGAAGCTTCAGGCGACCGCGCGGACTTCGCCATTACGCGATATCACGCGGCAGTACGACCTCGGCGCGAGCGAGGAACTCCAACGCGACGTGCAGCGGCTCGTGACGCAGCGCGACGGGGTCTATCGCGTGGCGACGCCAATCTTCCCGGACGCGCGGGGATTTACGCCCAAACAATTGACCGCGCTTTTGGCGATCCTTGCGGACGGGCCGCCAGTCCAGCTCATCGGCGATCCCATCGTCGAACGGGAAATATCGAAGCGGCTCCAATACGATCTCGCGTG
>CAZPIK010000103.1:11078-12291 GCA_964586185.1 uncultured Candidatus Sumerlaeota bacterium
GGTAGCGGTTTCGATGGCGCTCCACTTCCGTCGGAAGCGGCCTGCGGGGATGGCGATTGCGGCGGTCGCGGCTCAAATGCTCTGGCTCATCGGCGCGATGGGAATTTTCGACATCCCGCTTCACATGTTTACGCTCATGGCGCTGGCCTTGGTCGCCGCCCTTGCTGTGGATCATTCGATCCAGATGATTCAACATTTTCAGGATCGTCAAGCGCTCGACGTGCGGCTGGCGATTCACGCGGCGGGCAGAGCTGCCGGACTTTCAGCACTCATGGTCGCGCTGCTCTATGGATCGCTTGCGCTTAACGAATTTGAAGGCTTGCGCGATATGGGAAGGGTGATCTTGATGGGAGTCGTGGCCGATCTTGTAGCGACGCTGATTTTGCTTCCCGCGCTGATCCGAATTTGGGGGCACGATGAACCGCTTGCCAGCGCGTTGCGTCCGCCGCGCGAAATTGAATCTTCGGATACGATTCATTGAAAACACTAAGCGCAAATTTTAGTCTCACGCAGAGGCGCAGAGAGCGCGGAGAAAAAGCCGAACCAAGATCGCGCGAGCTTGCTAGATTGTTCTGTGTGTCTTTAGTAAGGAAATTGTTTTTCTCTGCGACCTCTGCGCCTCTGCATGAGCAGAATTTTCCAAAATCTAATCCAACCATCAGAAGGACAACCATGAAAGACATTTACGATTTCGCTGTTGAGATTGCCGAAAAGGCAGGAGAGATCACGCTCAAGCATTTCGGGACGGCACTCAAGATCGAGTCGAAGAGCGACCTTTCGCCCGTGACCATAGCCGATCGCGCTGCGGAGGAATTCCTCAGGAATGAGATCGAGAAGCGTTTTCCAGACGATGGCATCCTTGGCGAGGAATTCGGCGAGAAGTCCGGACGCTCAGGTTATCGCTGGATTTTGGATCCAATAGACGGCACGAAGACGTTCATTCGCGGCGTGGCAATGTACGGCACGATGATCGCCGTCGAACGCGCGGGCGAAAGTCAAGTCGGTGTGGTTCGGTATCCGCCGACGCGCGAAACGCTCTCGGCCTATCAGGGCGGCGGCTGCTTCTTAAACGGCGCAAAGTGCAGTGTCTCAACGACGGCAAATCTTTCCGACGCTGCAGCACTAACGACTGCTCTAGACGGCATCGTCAAATACTTTGGTGAAAAGGCGCTCATGAATCTGCTTTCGCAAACGGCGATGCAGAGGACTTGGG
>CAZPIK010000104.1:0-12262 GCA_964586185.1 uncultured Candidatus Sumerlaeota bacterium
AAGATTGGCGGATCGTCTGCGCGGATGAGGCGCAGGCGATAAAAAATGAGAAATCGGAAACTGCTCGCGCAATCAAATCGCTTAACGCCGAGTTTCGGTTTGCCCTCACTGGAACGCCGATTGAAAACCGACTCGCCGATTTGGAATCCATTTTCGAGTTTGCGCTGCCGGGTTATCTGGATCCGCTCGGCGCGCTCGACCGACGAGGGGACGATGCTGAGATTGCCGCGTTTCATACGGTTTTACGCGCGCGGCTCCGTCCGACGACGCTACGACGGCTCAAGGAAGAGGTTGCCCCTGAACTTCCGGAACGAATTGAGGAGCGCGTGGATTGCGCGATGACCGCCGAGCAGAAACGGCTCTACCTTGCCGAAGTTAAAAAGACGCGCATGATGTTGGGGGAGATTGACGACACCGCTCTCAAGAGCACGGGACGCATTCAACTTCTCGCGCAGCTCATGCGACTGCGCCAGATTTGCTGCGATCCTTCGCTGATTGGCCATGCGAGCGCGGGTTCAGGTAAGTGCGATTCCATGATGGAAATGCTTCCGCAGATTTTGGAATCGGGCCACAAGATTCTGGTCTTCTCCCAATTCGTTTCAATGCTCGAAATTGTTAAGGCCCGGCTCGAACGCGAAGCGATTCCTCATTTCATGCTGACGGGAAGGACGCGGAACCGAGCGGAGTTGATCGAGGCATTTGAAAAGCACGCCGAGCCATGTGTCTTTCTTATTTCGCTCAAGGCGGGCGGGACGGGACTCAATCTTACTGCCGCGTCGCACGTCGTTATTTTCGATCCGTGGTGGAATCCCGCCGTCGAAGCGCAGGCGATTGACCGCGCGCATCGCATCGGTCAGGACAAAACGGTCATCGCGCTCCGGCTGGTTACGGAAGGCACGATCGAAGAACGGATCATGGAGTTGCAGGAAAAGAAGAAAGGTCTCATTCAAGGCGTGCTTGAAGAGGAATCGTTTAATCGTTCGCTCGCGCGCGAGGATTTCGAGTTCATGCTTCAGGATGGAATTGAAAACATCGCGGAGTGAAACGCGACGCAACCAGGCGTCGTTGCTTCTTCACGTGTTGCGCTTGGCGGATGGCATGTTTGTGCTTCATGGCGTTGGAGTCGGGGCGGGAGTCGCCGTTCGAGTCGGCGTAAAAAAGGGAGTGGGAATGGTCAGCCCCTGTGTTTTTCCCATGTCGAGGGCAAGGTTTAATACATAACGAATTTGAGCGACACGCCCAACGTCAACCGGCCTGTAATTCACAAGAAAGACCGGTGCGCCTCGCGCGCCAAGTTTTAACGCCTCACCCACGTCGAGCACAACCCGTCGCATGTTTTCTTTATCCCGAGCGCGGGTCGTCCAATCCGTATAGCTAAGGCCGGTGCGAATCGCGATTTCGCGAATCGTTCCATCCAGCGTGTTCTTCTCCTCGAATTGATAGAGAAGTTCCTTCGCTTCCCAAAATCGCCCCATGTCGGCGGCCGCTTGTCCCATCGCGGCAAGGGCGCAGGCAAAACGATGGTCAATGGGCGATTTATCCTGGATGAGCGGATTACATTCTTTTCCAAGCGGAAAGTGCTTAAAGATCAGGCGGTAGTCTTTAGGATTGAAGGACTCGAGCGCTTCTTTCAGTCTTTTGTCGAAATTCCTGCAACCGGGACATTCGAAATCAGAGAATACAACGATTTGAAGCGGGGCATCAGGCGCACCTTTTTGGATGGTCCAAGGATGGAACTCGACGCCGATGACGGGTGCATCCAGAAAAGTCTGCCGCACTTTTGAGCAAAGCGTGTCAAATAATAGATAGGGTATAAGACCGAAATTGACAGGCGCGGCGACACCCAAAACCATTAACGCGATGATGACCCGATTTTTTGATTTCGAATCCAAGGTCTTGAGCCAATCGCCCGGATGGCCCACCGAAGCCGTCAAATCCGCAAAAGCCAATTTGAAAAACTGGAAGGGACGCCGCCAGTGAATGACCGTGGCCATAATGGCGAGTGTCACGGCATAAACAAGAGTGCAGCCGAGGCAAAACCCGTGAATCACAAACGCGGAAATATAAGCAAGCGCAAGCGAGGATGCCAAACCGACAGTCGCCAAGACTAACGCAATCCCCCAATACGGATCGGGCGGCGGCTCATCTTCATTCGATGCGGAATCCGTTTTGGAGTCGGATTCATCGTCCTCGAAGTGGTAATCCACCTGCGGCGCGAAGGCGAAGAGAAAAACAAAAAACACGAGGAAAAAGAAGACCCCGAACGAGGCCGTCGGGATTCCCATCCATTCGGAGTAGTTGCTGGCTTCAATGACTTCGCATCGCATCGCCGGGACGACGCCGCAAAGCCCGCCTGTTTCTCCCGAAAGGGTGAACGTGGCGTGTTGCCAGACGAGATAGACCGACAGCCCAAGTCCGATGGCGCAGAGAAGTCTAAGCAAATGAATTCGCATGGAGGGCTAAAGTTTTCCCTTTGTGGATAGCACGCCCTTGACGCGCGGATCAAGCGAAACGGATTCGGAAAGCGCCCGCGCGAACGCCTTGAAGAGCGCCTCGACAATATGATGCGCGTTGCGTCCATAAGGAACGTCCAAATGGAGCGTGAGTCCGGCGTTCATGGCAACGGCGCGAAAGAAGTCCTCGACGAGTTCCGTGTCGAAATCGCCGAGCTTCTGCCGCGGGACCTTCGCGCGGAAAACCAAATGCGGACGGCCGCAAAAATCGAGAACGCACTCGGCGAGCGTCTCCTCCATTGGCACGGCGGCGCGTCCGAATCTTCTCATCCCCGTCTTGTCGCCCACGGCCTTAACGAGCGCCTGTCCCAGCGTAATCCCCAAATCCTCAACGCTGTGATGGGGATCAATGTGCAGGTCGCCTTTTCCCGAAATCTGCAGATCGAAGAGACCGTGCTTGGCAAAAAGATCGAGCATGTGATCCATAAACCCGACGCCGAGCGAACCCTTAAATTCGCCGCGCCCGTCGAGATTGATCGAGACTTTAAGATCGGTTTCGCGTGTTTTGCGATGAATGATAGCTTTGCGAGGTTTCTTCATTCCCAGAGAATCCGAGAATCGCCGGACGGAATCCAGCATAAAATGGTGGGACAGGTTACGAGACCTTGTCTCTCATTACATCCAAGCGTCTCCGTGAGAAATATTGAACAGTCGAACTTGGCTGCATTCTTGACCGTTCAACGAGATTAACGGACGATACGGGCTGCAAGGGCTGAGTGCCGAAGAATCATGATCAAGAGTTATCACGCGACGGTTACGGGGAACTGGCCGATTTATTTCGGTCCGGAGTCCCGCGAGTTGTTGGTCGAGGAAATTGAAAAACTTGCTCCCGACCGCGTCTATATCGTCATGGATCGCACCGTCGAAGCGCTTCACTCCGAAAGCATTCTCGAAAACATACCCCACAAAATCGAAGCGGTCCCGATCGTATTTAATGAGGGCGAGGAGAACAAAAATCTCGCGACGCTCGAACACGTTGCCGGGGATTTGCTTCGCGAAGGGGCGAACGAACGCTCGCTCATACTGAACGTCGGCGGTGGCGTAACGCTCGATCTTGGAGGAATGGCCGCGTCGCTGCTCGGAAAAGGATTTCGGTTCGCGCAGGTTCCAACGACGCTTCATGCGCAATGGGCGTCGGTCAATACCCGGCGGCAGGCGGTGAATTTTATAGGGCGTCGGAATGCATTGGGTGTGTATCGCGCGCCTGAATTCACGCTCATTGATCCGCAGTTTGTGGAGAGTGAGGAAACGCGATCCAAAGTTTCGGGATTGACCGATTTCGTCGGCGACGCGTTGGTTATGGGAGAGAAGCAATTCGATTTCGCGCGGCAGGCGTTGGAAAAATTCAATCCCGATTCGGACGCGGGAAATGAGGCCGTCTTGGGTGCGGCGCTTGAACACTCTCTGGAAACCGGACGCAACGATCCCGAAGAAAAGGGGATCGAAATACGCGCGCGATATGGATCGGAAATCGCCCGCGCGCTTCAGGCGATGGTCGAGGGAAGACTGCTCCCCGGCGAATCGCGCTGGCACGCCATGCGGATTTCGGGCGAGCTTGCGCGAATCCAAGGTTTGCTAGAAGAAAGTGAACACCAGCGGCACAACGAATTGCTCTCGCGGCTTAAAATCCAAACACCGATTCCAGCGCACATTCGCGCCGATCACTTTGTCTTCAAGCTCCACGGCAACAACAAAACTGAGCGGGATAATTTACGGTTGCCCTTGCTCAAACGAATCGGAGAATTCGCGGAGGAATCGCCGGTTATGGGGGCAACCGTTACCGACCGAAATATTGCCGCTGCATTTGAAAAGGTAAAGGGTAGTGCTTAGCTACAGCACACTCGGCCTCCCTGATGTTCCATTCAGCGAACAATGCGCGTTGCTGAAAACGTATGAATATGGCGGCGTCGAAATCGCACTGACTCCGGCGCAAATTGCCCGACGCGGGGATGCTGCATATTGGCGCGAAATTGCAACTACAGCGCAAAACGCTGGACTCGCGATCACTAACCTTCATCTCGGTAATCCGCGCCTATATGCCGATCCCTCCGCGCCGCGACTCTTGAATCGCGATTCGCGCGAACTGAATTTTCACTTGGAACTCGTCCGAGCGATGTTCGAGATTGCGGAACATTTGCGGTGTCCATTAGCAACAACTGCTTCGGGCGCGCCGGTTGCAGGAATGGACGACGCCGAATCGTGGGAGCGACTCCTCAATTCTCTGCGCGAGGTCACGAACGACACGCCCGACGGATGCCAATTTCTAATCGAGCACGAGCCGGAACATTTCATCCGCTCGACCGATCAGATCATTCGCTTGTTCAATGAAACGGCTGGCAAGGTCGCCTGCAATTTGGATGTCGGGCATCTCGAAGTCGCGGGCGAACCGCTCGGCGATTCAATCCGCAGCCTCGGAACGATCATTCGCAATGTCCACTTGGAGGACATCAAGGATCGCGTCCACAAGCACCTCCTCCCCGGCGATGGAGACATTAATTTTCAAGAAATCGCCGACGCGCTCAAGGAGATTGGATATCAAGGTCCGATGACCGTTGATCTTTATCCGTATGCAAAGGCTCCAATTCCTGCGCTCGAAAGCGGGCAAAGAGTGAGCCGGGAACACTTTGAAGTTATGTAGATATTTCTACGAGACCACGAATTCTTGAATTCTAGGGTTACCAAGCTTAGGATGTCTATGCGCTGGGATGATTGTGAGTTTCCCCATGAGTGCCTATACGACAGAACTCGTCAAGATCGGAACATCGCGAGGCGTTCGGATTCCGCGTGAGATGATCAAGAAGGCCCGATTGAGCGGGAAAGTTGAAATCGCATCTCGAAGCGGAGAATTGGTGATACGTTCTCCCGGTAAAGTGCGTCAAGGATGGGAAGAACAATTTCGCTTGATGGCCGAGCGTGGAGATGACGCGCTACTTGATGATCCAACTCCCACCGATTGGGATCGGACGGAATGGAAATGGTGATCGAGCGTTTCGAGGTCTATCTCATTACGCTTGATCCCACCGTTGGCCACGAAATTCGCAAGACGCGTCCCTGCGTAGTAATTTCGCCCAATGAAATGAACCGCCATATCAAGACCGTGATGGTCGCACCGATGACGACAGTAGTTCGCGATTATCCAAGCCGTGTCATTTGTCGGTTTCAGGGCAAGCAGGGACAGGTTGTTCTGGATCAATTGCGAACCGTTGATCAAAGGCGATTGATTAAGAAGCTAGGGCGATTGGGCAAGGCGGCGCAACTGGAAGTGTTGACGAAATTACGAGAGATTTTTGCCGAATAAAACGCTCAAGTGAAGCCGCATTCTTTACTTGTTAGGTAAGCGCGGTCTGTTATGTGCCATTCCCCAAGCGAGGGCAGGCTCATAAGCCGTATTTAATATCGAGTCCTTCCCCCAATTTTCAAAAAAAGGTCGAATGTTCTCATGTTCAAGAATATGTTCCAGAGTCGCGCATTCAATGCAGCGTCGTATGGGTTCGTCGCTGCGTTTGTATAATTCTTCCATCCACTGCTTGAGATCAGCAAGCTGATTGCGAGGTACAGCGTCGTCATACCAGAAATTCAGAAACCACCTGCATAAATCCCATCCGACTTCATATCGGGAATGCTGCCAATCAGTATGACCCTCCTGATTAAGCTTCATGCATAACTCAACGTAACGTTTAAAGAAGTCTATGATTTCAGCCAACTCCAATTTGGGTTCAACTTGTCCCAATTTCTTTGAATCTATGACTTCTTCATACACGCAACCAAGCAATTCGACGTCGTCGGACATCATGCACTTGCGTACAACGGACGCGGAAATCACGTCCTTGCTTTTCAGTAGCTCATCGAATGCTTCAAATTCTTCAGGCAACATAATTTCCATTTTCTACAAAACCTAGCAGTACAAGTCATTTACGCCCCACGTTTCGATTTAACAATTCTTCCGCCAATCACAACTCCCGCCAATGAAACCGCGGCCATGGCGACGCGTTTGACTTGGCGGCTGCGGGTTTTGCCCGTGGCGCAAAAGGTCGCGAAGTGTTCGCAGTTGTTCCAGATGAGCGAATACCCTTGGCGGGCGAGTTGTTCGCGGGCGCGGGAAACGATTTCGTCGCTGGGAAGCGGTTTGGAGTGTTTCCGGCAGCGAAGTTTTCCGCCGATTAAAAACTCGTCGAGGCTTGTCTCCACGACCGCCGAAGCCGACTTGTTCCCCAGGCCGCCCGCGTCGGAGTAATGGACGACGCGATCCTCGCCGACGTAGATGCCGTGATGACTGTAAATCGCGCGATACCGGCGCACGTAGATGTGATCTCCGGCGAGCAAATCGGCGCGTTCGATGGATTTTGAAGGCATGGGAGCAACTCCCCGCGGATCAAGAGAATGCGGCGATACCCGTGATTTCCTTGCCGAGCACGAGCGTGTGGATATCGTGCGTTCCTTCATAAGTCTTGACCGTCTCAAGGTTGCACATGTGACGCATGACGGGATATTCGAGCATGATGCCGTTCGCGCCCATAATCTCGCGCGCCATGCGGGCGATCTCCAGCGAGTGATGAATGTTGTTCCGCTTGGCGAGAGAAATCTGCGCGGGCTTTAATTTCCCGGCATCCTTGAGCTTTGCCATTTGCAGGCAAACAAGTTGTCCCTTCGTGATTTCCGTCAGCATTTCGGCAAGCTTGGCCTGAATGATTTGGAAACTCGCAATCGGTTTGCCGAATTGAATTCGCTGTTTGGCGTAATTGACGGCGGTCTCGAAGCACGACATCGCCGCGCCGAGCGCGCCGAACGAAATGCCGAACCGCGCTTGACTCAGCGTCGCGAGCGGAGCCTTGAGTCCGGTCGCTCCGGGCAGGCGATTCTCAAGCGGGATTTTGCAGTCGTTAAAGGAAATTTCAGCGGTGAGCGAAGCCCGCAGAGAAAGCTTATGTTTTTGTTCGACGCCCGAGAATCCCGGCGTTCCCTTTTCGACCAAGAAGCCCGTAACTTCCCCATCGAGCTTCGCCCAGATGATTCCCACATCGGCGATGGTTCCGTTGGTGATCCACATCTTGGAACCATTCAAAACGTAGCCGTCGTTCGTCTTGACGGCGGTCGTCTTCATGCCGCTGGGATCGGAGCCGTGATCCGGTTCGGTGAGGCCGAAGCAACCAAGTTTGCGTCCCGCCGCGAGTTCGGGGAGCCACTTGCTTTTTTGTTCCTCGGTGCCGAATTGATAAATCGGATACATGGCGAGCGTCCCCTGGACGGAGACGAACGAGCGAAGACCGGAATCGCCGCGCTCGAGTTCCTGCATCATAAGGCCGTAGGCGAGCTGGCTGACTCCTGCGCAACCATATTTCGTGGGGAGCGTCGCGCCGAAGACGCCCAGCTCGGCGATTTTCGGAAGGAGATGAAGCGGGAAAGTCCCGTTCTCGAAATGCTCGCCGATGATCGGAACGATTTCCTCCTCGACGAATTTCCGCACCGTATTGCGAATCAGGATTTCCTCTTCGCTGTAGTACGATTCAACCCCGTAAAAATCCACGCCTTGATACATGCCTCGTCCGCCTCTCTAAATCAAATTACGCGCAACAACCGGCTTTATCTTAAGTAAGTGGATGGGGCGTTCACCAGAGATTTATTGGAATTTGTAAGAATGTGGCATCACGTTCGATCGAAGGGGTTGATCAATTTCAATTTCTGAACATGACGAAAGTCATCCACGTTTCGGGTCGCCAATTTTGCATCGTACACTAGTGCGGTAGCTGCGATGATGGAGTCGCCGAGTTTCATGCGAGCAAGTCTGCGCAATCCCGCAGCCTCTCGGAGTATGGGTTCGGTCACCTCCAGCACGCGCAGGTGGGCGAACCACGCATTGAAGTTCGCCTCGTCTTCGGGAAGAAGTTCGGGATAGCCGAACACTTCGGGAATGCTGATCGCGGATATGCAAGACCCAGCGTCGGAAATCAGCGCATCAAGAAATGCATTTTCCGGCTGCGCGGCATAAATCAGTATATTACTGTCGAGCAGGATCATCGCCGATCAACTTCGTCCGGGTAGCGGACGATCTTCGCGCATCTCGCGCTGCCAGTTGACGGGATTCTCGATATGCTTGAAGGGATCCCGTTTGCGAATTTGCGCGAGAATCCCAATTAGGTCTTCCCTTCGCCGGGTTTCAGTGTCCATTGGCGTCGCAAGGGGCGCAGGGACGAGCGTCGCCTCGACTTTAACGCGGCAATGACGGAGCGATTCCGGGAGCGGCAAGTGGAGTGTGCCGTCGGCATCAGGGTCGAGTATGGCTTGAATCGTACTCATCATGCAGTGATTCTGATCCAAGTCAGACTCTACGTCAAGCATCTCAGGTTCATCCAGCATTGACGCCTTCAAACGAATAAGGGTAAATTGGAGCGAAGGATTGCACAGGGATTCATTCATGATTTTTAGGCGAACTAAATCCATCGGACTTACGCGTCTATCTATTTGGCTTGGCTTGGCGGGATTAGCGCTCAACGCTCAAACTTTCGCCGACGCGCCGGTCAGTTATTTCAAGGATGTCGAGCCGATTCTGACACGCAGTTGCCAAGGTTGCCATAATCCAACCAAAGCCGACGCCGAGCTCGACCTCACGACCTACGCGGCCTTTGCCAAGGGAGGAAAAACCGACAAGTCATTCGAGCCGGGGCATCCCGAAAACAGTCTCCTCATGGATATGATCAGCGGCGAGAATCCCCCGATGCCGAAGAAGGCCGATCCGCTTCCTCCGGCGGAAGTCGAGCTTATCAAGCGATGGATATTGGAAGGGGCAAAGGACGATACCCCGGCAGACGGAGGCGATCCGATCAACGCGGCCAATCCGCCTGTATATATGACGCCGCCGACGATTACCTCGCTCGCGTTTTCACCCGATGGGACGACGCTCGCGGTTTCGGGTTATCATGAAGTCCTGCTGCATCGTTCCGATGGCGAGGGTAAGGCCGCGCGGCTCGTCGGAGCGGCGCCGCGAATCGAATCGCTGGCGTTTTCACCCGATGGCAAACTGCTCGCGGTCAGCGGTGGCTCGCCCGTTCAGTATGGCGAAATTCAGGTTTGGGACGTCGCCGCGAAGCAACTGAAAGCTGCCTATCGGTTCGGCAACGACACACTCTATGGCGTTTCGTTTTCGCCTGATGGAAAGAAGCTCGCTTTCGGATCGGGAACTGGGCATGCCGTTCGGATGATCTCCGTAGATGACGGCAAGGAGTTGCTCAAGTTCGAGAACCACTCGGATTGGGTGCTGGGGACGGCGTTCAACATGGATGGAACCCGGCTCGTGAGCGGCGGACGAGATCAAGCGGTCAAGCTCATCAACGCGACGAGCGGGCAGTTTATTGACGACATCAACAACCCTTTGGAGGCGGTGATCTGCCTCGCGCGGCATCCGATAGATAACGTCGTCGCTTATGGCGGCGACATGGGAACTCCGAGGCTTTACCGGATTTCCGATAACCAGCAGCGGACGGCGGGACGCAACGACACGAATTTGGTTCGCGCTTTGGATCGCCAGCCGGGTCCTGTCCACGCAACGGCGTTCAATCCCGATGGGGCGCTCTTGGCCGTTGGCGGGGCGTTTCCGGAGGTCAAGGTTTTCAACACCGCGACCGGGGCGCAGACGCTGGCCTTAAAGGGGCACGAAGGCTCGATATTTGCATTGGCTTATCACCCGCAGGGTGCTTACATTGCTTCAGGGGGCTTCGACGGCAAGGTGCGGCTCTATAACCCGGCATCGGGGGAGCTTGTCAAGGCGTTCGATCCCGTGACCCTCATCGCGAAAGAGAAGATTTTGGAAGCGCTCGGGGACGTGGCGGCGGAAGAGGTTGCTATGAGGCAGGATTCTCAAATCAAACCAAGTGATTTTTTGGAAGCGATTAAGTAGCCAGTTGTTAAGAGGAGTTGGCAATGAAAACAGACGAACTAGATATCAGCGAGAAAGCAACCCTTGATTCGATACGTAATGGGACGGCAAAGCGCACCAGTAGGGTTGTCTTTGTTGGCGCACTTATCGTCTTTCCCTTATTGATCATACAGGTGGGACTACTGCCCTTTACAAAAGCCAGCAGCACCAAGCTTTGGCACGCACTTTTCTTGGGTATGACCATCGGAATAAATTTCGGTGCAATTATTTGGTATAGGTCACAATCTTCTTTGATTCGGGTGGTTAGAAAGTTGGATCGCAATTTAGAGTAACTGTGAATACTTTTGCAGTAAGGTGACGGTTCAGATGATAAGATTTCTGCAATTCACTACGACGTTAGTCTGCACCCTGCAAATAGCTGGCGCGGCTTGGGCTGAATCAGGCAAAGCTGAGGCCGCTCCCACTCGCCCGCCGATCCCCGTCATCAAGTCCATTCGACTCGAACCCGCGACGCTCGAACTCACGGGTGCGCGCGATGCTCGAAAGTCACTGGTCTTGGGCGTCACCGAATCGGGCGATACCGTTGACCTGACCGGCGATGCCGCGTTCAAAGCCGCTTCGGAAAATATCAAGGTTGACGCCGACGGTTACGTCCATGGATTGGCCGCGGGCGAGGGAAAAGTTTCGGTTTCGTTTGGCGGCGTCGCGGCGGAACTGCCGGTGTCGGTCAAGAGCGTCGAAGAGTCGCCCGTTCGATTTGTGCGCGAAATTCAGCCGATCCTTGCCAAGGTCGGATGTAATTCGGGAACCTGCCACGGCTCGGCAAAAGGCAAAAACGGCTTCAAGATGTCGCTTCGAGGCTACGACGCCGATTTCGATTACAAGGCTCTCGTGGATGATCTCTCCGGTCGGCGATTCAACCGCGTCGCGCCCGATCAAAGTCTTATGCTGCTCAAGCCCTCGGCGAGTGTTCCGCATGAGGGAGGCCAAGTCTTAAAGCCCGATTCGGAATACTACAAACTTCTTCGCCAATGGATTTCGGAAGGATTAAAGCCGGAGGATCAAGCGACGGGACGCGCGAACAAGATCGAAGTCCTTCCCAAAGAAATCAACCTCGCGCTGCCGGGGATGACTCAGCAGATTTTGGTCATTGCGCATTATCCCGACGGTGCGACCCGCGACGTGACGCGCGAAGTCGTGATGACCGTCAGCAATATTGACGTAGGCGCAGTCAAGGGCAGCACGGTTGCGTCGCTCCGTCGCGGTGAGGCGGCGGCGCTCGTGCGATACGAGGGAAATTACGCGACGGTTCCGATTACGGTGATGGGCGACCGCACGGGATACGCATGGAACGCCGCGAAGCAGAACAACTACATAGACGAACTCATTGATGGAAAACTGCAACGGATGAAGATCAGCGCCGCGCAACCCTGCTCGGATGCCGAGTTTATTCGCCGCGTGAGCCTTGATCTGACCGGGCTTCCGCCGACGGCTGAACGGACGCGCCGGTTCATCGCCGAATCATCGAGCGACAAACGCGAAAAATTAATCAGCGATTTGATCGCGAGCGAAGATTACACCGAGTTCTGGACGAACAAGTGGGCTGATCTCCTGCAATGCAACTCGACCAATTTGGGCGAAAAGGGAGTCTGGCTTTTCCGGGGTTGGATTCGCGATGCGGTCGCGAAGAACACGCCATACGACCAGTTTGTCCGCTCGATTTTGGGTGCGAAAGGGAGCGCCTATAAGAACCCCGCCGCGAATTATTATCGAGTTCTGCGCGATACCGGAAAGATGACCGAGGACATTAGCCAGACGTTCCTCGGCGTCCGGTTCAATTGCGCCAAGTGCCATGACCATCCGTTCGAGCAGTGGACGC
>CAZPIK010000105.1:0-12162 GCA_964586185.1 uncultured Candidatus Sumerlaeota bacterium
GGAGGATATCGCCGAGGGCGCTGAGTCTGACGATGAGAATCCGTTCGCTCATGGTCTGGGCGCGTCTTTACTTGAGAGTAATCGGATCAACTCATTATTGGGAAAGTATTTCGCAATCTGCGCGGCAAGTCGCGCGGCCTCATCCTGCCGACCGAGTTGCAGCAAGGCTTGAAGGTGAAGTTGCGCAAGTCCTTCGGAGAGGGCGCGAGACTCGAAGGCGGGCTGCGTAATCGCGAAGACGTCGCTCCACTTGGAATCGTTCGCGCGGATCGCCGCCACGCGTTCGCGAATGGAGGGGACCATCGGGAAGACGCTCAGCGCGTCGTCGTAAAGTCGCGAGGCTTCGGCAACGCGATTCGCTTTCTCCAATGCTTGACCGTTAGCGATGTATTCGTTAGGGCGGAGCAATCCGATGTAAGCCTGCTTCTCCACTGTGCGTGGATAAAAGACCGCCGATCCTGCGAGCGCGACAATGCACGCAAGCGCAAGCGATCCCCATTCACGGCTTCGTGTCACGCGCACGATTTCATGCAGGGCGAATCCGGAAAAAATCGAAAGGATTCCGATGAAGGGAAGTTTGTATCTGCCGACGATGAAGACGGCGATCAGCGACGCCGCGAGAAAGGCCGAGAAAAGATAAAGTGGAAACAGTTCGCGCCAGCGTTTCCATGATAGCGCGAGGCCGATGAACCCCAGAACGTAAAGCGGAAACGCGCCGAGCGTGAACTTTGCGATCCGCAATTGATCCCGAAAAAAATAGACGTTCAAATTATCCGGCGCATCCCACGAATTGAAAAAGATCGCCGTTTTTCTCGCGAGGATTCGGGTTAGCCAACCGGGATGCTTTTTGAGATCGTCGCGCAATCGTTTGCCCCATGCCGCATTGCGTTCGTCGCCCGGAAGTTTGTTAATTTCCTCCTGCGCTGCGAGGAATTCCTTGCTGTAACTAAAGACTCCCGATGATCCGGGAGCGTTGCCCAAATAAAAAAGGATGGGACCGTTGGTGGTCATTGCGAACGACCCGCCAAGCCAAAGATTACGCGCGACGCATAGCGAGGGCGGAAGAAATGCGCCGATGAAGAGGAAAAGCATCGGGAGTAGCTTGCGAAACTTGGGACGAATCCATTTTCTGTCGTGACGTGCCTCAAGGAATCCAGCCCAGAGGCCTAAAGCCGAAACAGGCAACAGATTGCTTGCGCGTCCGGTAATCATGAGTCCGAGCAGAAGTCCGAGTCCGAACCACGCGAGAAGCTGTTTTCCAGTTGTTTGTTCTGTCGGGTAGGTCGGGGCTCCTGACCCGACGTCGGCTCTGGAGAGCCGACCTACAGAGCCGGATAAAACTTTTGTATGTGTGTCTAATAAATGGAAGTAAATCCATAATCCAGTAAGCGCAATGCCGGTCATGACCGAATCGTTGAGCAGCGTTCCTTCGTAGGCAATTTGCGAGCCGTTCATGGCCATGACGCACCCCGCAAATAATCCGGGCCAAGGACCGAAGAATCGTTTTCCCAATCCCGCCGCCGCAACCGCGCTTGCAACGCCAAAACACGTATTTAGCCACAATCCAGCGTGGATGTTACCGACACCGCCAATCAAGTAAGCAAGGGAGAGAAGATAAGGATAAAGAGGCGCGTAATAGAAAGCTCCGCGCGCGCGTCCGAGCCAATCGCCCTTAGCAATTTCCTGCGCCCAAACGTTGTAAGTGTGCTGATCAAATCCTGGTGTGGTCGTAGCGTAGAACGGAAATCGAGCGAGCATTTCCGACTGAAAAAAGAGGCGGATGGCAAGCGCAAGCAAAGCGGGGACCAAGTAAATCGCCCAAAGCAATCGAGGAGGAGTCGGAGCAATAATTTTCGCGGGTTCGGGCGATTCGATCTTAGTGTCAGGTTCTCTGCGTCGTGAAGATCGGCGTGAACTCATGGCGCGATGCTCGATCCGGGGCGTCAGGCTGGATTCGCAGAAACAACGCGGAGGATTTCTTGAATCTCCCTCGCGCGTGAAGTGGCTTCGGCCGTGGTCGCGGCAAGAACCGTCGCATGTCCCATCTTTCGGAACGGCTTCGTGATCCGCTTTCCATATATATGAAGATGGACGTCGGGTCGTTCCATTGCGCGCTCGATCCCTTCATATCGCGCGGGACCCTGATGACCCGACGCGCCGAGAAGATTGACCATCGCGGCGGGTGAACGCATCGCCACTGAACCCAGAGGAAGTCCAACCGCCGCGCGGAGTTGCTGCTCAAATTGCGAGGTCGCGTTCGCTTCGATTGTATGGTGGCCGCTGTTGTGCGCGCGCGGGGCGATCTCGTTGATGAGCAATTCGCCGTTGGGAGTGAGAAACATTTCGACCGCCATGAGGCCGACGAGTTCAAGCGATTCGGCGAGTTCCTTCGCAATCTCGACGGCACGAGCGGCGATTTTTGGTTCGATATTCGCCGGAGCAAAAAGCAATTCGACAAGATTGGCGTCGGGATTGAACTCGAGTTCGACGACGGGGTAGATCGCGGCCTCACCTTTTGCCGTCCGGGCGATCAAGACCGAGAGTTCCTTTTCGAAATCAACTTTGGTTTCCAACACGCTGGGCGCATCGAAGGCTTTTGCAAGATCGGAGATCGAATCGAGTTTCACAACGCCGCGACCATCATATCCCGCACGACGTGACTTCTGTACGACGGGAAAAAGTTCGGGACGCTTCTCGATTTCCGCCTTGTTCTCCACAAGGATGAAATCAGCCGTGGGAAGCCCATGATCGCGGTAGAACGATTTTTGAAGTCCCTTATCCTGTACGATTCGCAGAATCTTGGGCGATGGCCGAACGAGGACGCCGCGATTCGTAAGTTCCTCCAGCGCGTCGGCATTGACGTGCTCATATTCGAGCGTCAGAAAATCGAGACCGTTTCCGAACCGGACGACCGCATCGAAATCGAGCGGATCGCCCTGAATGAATTCGTCGCAGAGTCCTTTGCAGGGGGCTTCGGCGTCGGGATCAAGCACGCGAGTCGCGAATCCGTAGTTGGCGGCGACTTGCAGGAACATCCGACCGAGCTGCCCCCCTTGGACGATGCCAAGATGGATATCGCGGATCGGTTTATTGAGGGGGTTCGTCATGGTCATGAAGTCCCGCTGGCGGGGGAACTCAATCCCTTACACGATGGGGGGGAAATTAGAAATTAAAATTGCGCCGCAATAAAGGCATGATCGCCGTGGGAACCGCTGATTCCATGCGCACTGACGATTTCGACTACGACCTGCCCGAGAAACTTATCGCCGCGCATCCTGCCGAAAAACGCGATGCCTCACGGTTAATGGTTGTGCCGCGCGGGGGCGGAAAACCGGAACATCATACATTCAGCGAACTGCCCAAGCTGCTTCGCGCGGGCGATTGTTTGGTGATTAACGACAGTCGCGTGATTCCCGCGCGGTTATTGGGAAAGCGGAGCAAAGGAGGTCGGGCGGAGATTCTGCTGCTCACTCCCGAAACCGATGGGCGTTGGCGAGCGTGGGTCAAGCCGGGACGCAAATTACCGCCGGGCAGTATAGTTCGGATCGCGACTCAGGATGAGGATGAGGGAATCGCCATTCGAGTGGACGAGGCGATTTCCGAAGGGGAGCGAATCCTGAGTCTTGCTGAAGGTAGCGATTGGAATTCAGTCATTCACCAATATGGTGTCATGCCGCTTCCGCCTTATATCGTCGCGGCCAGGCGGGCTGAACGGCGGCGGGCCATAAAACAGGCCGCGACTGAAAGCGGTGAAATTGATGCCGATGAATTCGCCGACGAAGATGAAGCGGCTTTGCGTGAAGATCGCGAGCGATACCAGACCGTCTATGCGCGCGAGGAAGGATCAGTCGCCGCGCCGACGGCGGGTCTGCATTTTACGGAATCACTGCTCGACGAATTGCGCGCGGGCGGAATTGAAATCCGCCGGGTGACATTGCGAGTCGGACCCGGAACATTCGCGCCCGTCAAAAGCAACGACCCGCGCGAGCATCCGATGCACGAGGAATCGTTTAGCATTCAAGAAGGCGAAGCTCGCGCGATTGACGCCGTTGTGAATGATCCGAAACGTCGGGTCGTCGCCGTCGGAACAACGGTCGTTCGCGTTTTGGAATCGCTCATGCGCGAGAAAGGCGGGATCGTGGGGGGTGATTTTTCCACGCGGCTGCTCTTATTGCCCGGTGATGAATTCAGGGCCATTGACGCTATGATCACCAATTTTCATTTGCCGCGCTCGACATTACTCATGCTTGTTGCCGCCTTTGCCGGACGCGAAAATATTTTGGCCGCATATGCGGAGGCGATCCGAGAGGGCTACCGGTTTTACAGCTATGGCGATGCCATGCTTATTCGGCCAGATTGATTTCGCTTATGTGCCATCACATTTTATTTCGTTCGCCTTCGTTGTTTCTGGGAGGCATTGCGATTACTATGGCGCTGAAATATTTCGTGGAGCCGACTGATGCCAACCAAACCCAATCGCCGAAAGTTCATCAAGCAATCCGCCCTCGCGGGAATCGGATTTTTTTCCGGTGTTCCCCCTCGCGCGTTTAGCAATTCGCCGAATGAAAAGGTCAATCTCGGCATGATCGGCTGCGCGGGCAAGGGCGAGACGAACGTAATGGCGTTTAGTTCTGCGGGGCAGAATATCATCGCGCTTTGCGACGTAGATACAGAACGACCGGCCCTTGCGTTCAAGATGCGCCCCAAAGCCACGCGCTATACCGACTATCGCGAGATGCTCGAAAAGCAAAAGGATATTGACGCCGTCGTCGTCACGACGCCCGATCACAGCCATGCGCGCGCGGCCATCACCGCCATGAAACTTGGTAAACACGTTTACGTCGAGAAACCGATGGCTCACACGATTTACGAATCGCGGCTCCTGCAAAAAGTCGCGGCGGAAACAAAGGTCGCGACGCAGATGGGGAATCAGGGTCACGCGGGTTGGGTCTTGCGTGAAGCCGTCGAAATTGTCGAATCGGGCGCGATCGGAAACGTCACTGAATTCCACGCGTGGACCGATAGGCCGAGTTGGCCGCAAGCGCTTGATCGCCCGACCGAAGCCATGCCCATTCCCCCCAGTTTAAATTGGGATTTGTGGCTTGGTCCCGCTCCTGAGCGTCCCTACCACGAATGTTACCTCCCGAGAAAATGGCGCGGCTGGTGGGATTTCGGAACCGGTCCGCTCGGAGACATGGCTTGCCATATCACAGACCTCGGATTCTGGGCGCTCGATCTCGGTTATCCGATTGCCGTCGAAGCGGAAGTCTCGGATCATCATCTCGAAACGGGACCGCAATGGAGTATTATCCGATACGATTTTCCGGCGCGCGGATCGCAACCGCCTGTGCGACTGACATGGTATGACGGCGGCAAGAAGCCCGATCCCGCGCTGGCCGACGGCGAAGAAATCCCCGGCAATGGTTCACTCCTGATCGGCGACAAAGGGAAGCTCTTCGTCCCCGAAACTTACGGCGCGAAGTACGTTTTGCTCCCGCGCGAAAACTTCGCCGACTATAAAACTCCGGCCATCAAATACAGTCGCCCGAAGAGCCATTACATGGAATGGATCGAGGCGTGCAAAGGAAACGGTCCTTCCATGTCCAACTTCATTGATTACGCGGGGAAGCTGACTGAAGTTGTCTTGGTAGGCAACGTCGCGCTACGTGTTGGTAAGAAAATCGAATGGGACGGACCGAACATGAAAGCCACAAACTGTCCGGAGGCTGATCCCTTTATTAAACCGGAATATCGTGACGGTTGGGGGATTTTGTAACTATAATGTTGGGGTCTTTTGTAACTAGAATGGTGAGGTGAGGAGATTTGAGAAATGATGAAGTTGATCCGTGCCATTGTTCAGCCCCATCGCATTGACGCCGTACGCGATGCGCTTCAGGAGGTCGGCATCCTCGGGATGACCACTTATCAATCGCAGGGGTTCGGACGGCAACGCGGCCATAAAGAAATTTATCGCGGCGCGGAATACCAAATTGCGTTTCGTCCCAAAATCACGATTGAACTCGTCGTTGAAGAAAAAATGGTCGCGGCCGCGAATGAGGCGATCATCCGCGCGAGCCGATCCGGAAACATCGGCGACGGAAAAATTTTCGTCCTTCCGGTCGAGGACGCGATTCGCATCCGCACCGGGGAATCCGGCGAACAAGCTTTGTAATCGCACATGCCGACATCTCAGCACCTCCATTTCTCGCATTGGGGGGCGTTCCATGCGGAAACTTTGGATGGAGATGTAATCGCGACGCGGCCTTTCGCCCTCGATACCGATCCCTCGCGACTCATCGAAAATATTCCCGGATCCGTGCGGCATAAATCACGCGTCACGCAGCCGATGATCCGCGCCTGATGGTTGGATCGCGGACCCGGTCCCGACGCGCGGCGTGGCTCGGATTCGTTTGTTCCCGTGAGTTGGGAACGCGCGATTGAAATTCTTTCGAGCGAATTGCGTCGAGTGTATGACACTCACGGCGCGGCAAGTGTTTACGGCGGCTCTTACGGTTGGGCCAGCGCCGGGCGATTCCATCACGCGCAGGGGCAGCTTCACCGATTTCTGAATTGCCTCGGCGGATACGTTTGGGGCGATCACACTTACAGCAATGGCGCACTGACCGTCATCATGCCGCATGTCCTTGGATCGCAACGCGATTATCTGGATCGCGGAACAGCGTGGTCAGTCTTGGAGCGCGAAACGGAACTCTTCATTTGCTTTGGCGGCCTGCCGCTCAAAAACACGATGGTCACGCCCGGTGGAGCGGCTCGTCATCCCAATCGCGATCACTTGCTCGCGGCCAAATCGCGCGGCGCGGAGTTCGTGCTCATCAGTCCCGTCGGCGACGACCTGCCCGAATTTACGGAAGCGCAGTGGCTTCCCATCGCGCCCGGAACCGACGTTGCGCTGATGCTCGCGCTTGCTCATACGCTCGCCGACGAAGAATTACTAAACCGCGATTTTCTTTCGCGTTGTTGCGAAGGCTACGAACGGTTTGAATCGTATCTTTTCGGTCGCGAAGACGGTCAGAAAAAAACGCCCGAATGGGCTGCGCCGATTACCGGAATTGCCGCCGAAACGATTCGCGCGCTCGCGAGGCGGATGGCGAAGAAGCGGACGTTCATCAATGCGAATTGGTCGCTTCAACGCGCGGAACATGGCGAACAAGCGCCGTGGATGACGGTCGTGCTCGCGGCGATGCTCGGACAAATCGGCCTGCCCGGCGGAGGGTTCGGTCACGGCTATGGATCGCTTGGTTACGTGGGTCGCCCGCGAATTCGCGTCGGACTTCCCACGCTTCCGCAAGGCACGAATCCCATTAAATCGTTCATTCCGTTTGCGCGCATCGCGGAAATGCTTCTGCATCCGGGCGAGCCGTTCGATTTCGACGGGCAGCGACCACTCTATCCCGACATCCGACTCGTCTATTGGTGCGGCGGCAATCCGTTTCATCATCATCAGGATTTGGCGAAGCTCCGTCGCGCTCTCGCCCGACTCGAAACAATTGTCGTTCATGAACCGCATTGGACAGCGATGGCGCGGCACGCCGATATCGTCCTTCCCGCGACGATGACGCTCGAACGCAATGACATCGGCGGATCGCCCAATGACGCGGTCTTGATCGCCATGCGCCGCGCGGTTGAACCAGTAGGATTGGCAAAAAGCGAATTCGACATTTTCAGCGATCTCGCTCGCGCGATGGGAATCGGCGAACGCTTCACCGAAAATCTGGGTGAGATGGACTGGATTCGCCGGATGTATGGCGATTGGAAAACGCGGTTCGAATCGGCGGGAGGCAGTGCGCTGGAGTTCGATGAATTTTGGGAAGCGGGTTGTTTCGAAATCAAGGACGTGGAACCGGAAGTCGTGCTCTTCGAGGAACTGCGCGCGAATCCGAAAGCCGCGCCGCTCAAAACGCCAAGCGGCAAGATTGAGATTTTTTCGGAGACCATTGCAGGATTCAATTACGATGACTGTTCCGGGCATCCCGCGTGGCTGGAACCCAAAGAATGGCACGGCGCGCCTCTCGCTAAAAAGTTCCCGCTGACGCTCGTCGCCAACAATCCGACAACGCGGCTTCACAGTCAGCTTGATGTCGGTGGATACAGTCAGGCTTCAAAAATTCAAGGGCGTGAACCGATGCGGATGAATCCCGCCGACGCGGCGGCGCGTGGAATTCGCGATGGAGATGTCGTCCGCATATTCAATTCGCGCGGAAGCTGCCTTGCGGGCGTAGTCGTGTCGGACAAAGTTCGTCCCGGCGCAATCCAACTTGCAACCGGCGCGTGGTACGATCCGCTCGATCCCGCCGATTTGCATTCGATGTGCGTCCACGGCAATCCGAACGTCCTCACGATGGACTGCGGAACCTCACGTCTCGCCCAGGCCTGCGCGGGACAGCACGCGCTCGTAGAGGTTGATCTTTGGAAGGGACCGCTACCGCCGATACGGGCGTACGATCCGCCAACAACGTGATTGGAATTACAATGGCATCGCTAACGCAATCACCGCTGCCATTGCAATTCGATACCACCCGAAAATCGCCAGCCCGCGCCGTTCCAAATACTTGATGAAATAACGCATCGTGAGCCACGCGACGACGAACGAGACGACGAGGCCGACGAGCAATCCCGACATGCCCGCGCTCGCGACGACGTGATCCCCCTCTTTCAGCAGATCATACGCGCACGCCGCGCCGAGCGTCGGCAAGGCCAGCAAAAACGAATACTCCGCCGCAGCTTTGGGCGAAAGTCCGACCATCATCGCCGCGAGGATCGTCACCATCGAGCGCGATGTTCCCGGCCAAAGCGCGAGCGATTGCGCGAAACCGATCATCAGCGCAGCCGCAAAAGTCATCGAGACCGCGTAGTCGTCGCGGCTTCCCTCGCTGGCGACGAATCGGCTCCGAATCTTGCGATGGTCGAGCACGATCATTGCAACTCCGCCGACCGCCAACGCAAGGATCACGGGGCGAATCCCGAATAGATGTTCCTCGATATGATCCTTCAGCAAAACTCCGAGAACCGCTGCAGGCACAAAAGAAGTCAGCAATAATCCCAGTAGCCGAAGCCCGCTTGCCGATCGCCCCATTACGCCTTGAAGCATGAGCTTCACTTTGGGCGCGTAGAGTCCAAGCACCGCCAGCACCGCGCCCGCTTGAATCACGATCTCAAACGCCTGCACCCCTTGGCTTTTCAGATCCAATCCAAGCGGCGGCGATACGAGAATCATGTGACCGGTCGAGGAAATCGGCAGGAACTCCGTCAGCCCTTCGACGAGTCCTAATATGAAAGCGCTGAAGAGTGAGATTTCAGGATCGGGCATATTACAACCCCGCCAGATCGCGCTCGGTCTCTTCCCGCGTCCGCATATCCTTGATTTTGAATTTTCCTGACGCCGCTTCATCCGACCCAATAAAAATCGAGCGCGCGGCGGACATTTTATCCGCGCGGGCGAAGAATTTTTTTGGTTTCTCGGCGGAAAGTCCAAGCTCGACGGACGATCCCTTCGCGCGGAGCGCGGCGGTAATTTTCAACGCAAGCGGTCGCGCTTCTTCGCTCATAAACCCGACGCAGAAATCCACCCCGTGATCCTGACCCGGCGCGCGACCGAGTTCCGTCAACAACTCCTGAATGACCACGTCGCCAAAGCCGAGTCCGACGCACGGACACGATTGCCCACCGAGCGAAGTGAGAAGATTGTCGTAACGCCCGCCGCCGAAGATCGCGCGGAATTTCCCCGCCGTGTCGAACGCCTCGAAAACGATTCCCGTGTAATAACCAAGCCCTCGTACGATGGAGACATCGAACGTGAGCGCGTCGGCAAAACCGAGTTCACGCGCGAAACTAAAGAGCGTTTTTACATCGGCCAGTGCGGGCGATTCCGATCCGATGGCCGCTTCCACTTTCTCGATGGAATCCATTCCCATAAGTTCGAACACGCGCCGAATTTCATCGCCCGAAAGCCCTTCGGCTTCCATCAACTTTGCGATTTCGTCGTCGCCGATCTTGCCTCGCTTGTCGAGCGCGAGGTAGCAGGCCGGAAAACGCGTATCGGCGATCCCGCTTTTCGCCAGCAGCGACGCAAGCAACGCGCGGCTTCCGACGCGGACCTTGAAATCCGCCGCGCTGAGGCCGAGCTTCCGCATGGCTGCAACCGCCGCGCCGATGACCTCGGCCTCGGCCATGATCGAACTCTCGCCAATAACGTCGAGGTTCCATTGATAGTGCTCGCGTTTGCGTCCGCGCGTCATTCGCTCGTAACGAAAACATTGCGCAATCGTCCACCACTTAATCGGCAGCGAAAGATTTCCCTGCCGCGCGATAATCATCCGCGCGAGCGATGGCGTCATTTCGGGACGCAGCGCAAGTTTTCGCCCGCTCTTATCTTCAAACGTATAAATCTGTTGCGTGATTTCTTCTCCCCCTTTGCGGGTGAGAAGCTCCTCTGTCTCGACGACCGGGGCATCGTAACCCTGGAAACCAAACTGCGCGCTGGTTTCGCGCCACGCGTTAAAGATTGCCTCGCGCGCGCGAAAATCTTCCGGGTAAAAATCGCGCATCCCGCGCGGAGGAGCTAAATCGGTCATGACGTCCGATACCTGTAGAAGCGGTATCTTGCCGCTTGCTCTCAAAGAAAGCGGCTGGAAGCCGCTTCCACTGGGTAGAATCAATGCGCGCTCGATCTACCGCAAAAGCCGACCGCGCGAACATGGGTAGGCATCGTATCGGTTGCGGACTTCATAATCAACGCGGCAGATGTACTTACAAGTAGAAGCGGCATCTTGCCGCTTGCTCTCGAAGAAAGCGGCTGGAAGCCGCTTCCACTAGCGCGATGTGGCGTGACGGACAAAAGTGTGCTTCCATTATGAACCATTTAGGACGCGGACTATGATCCCAAGTAAACGCATCGGCTTTTCATTAATCGAGCTCCTCGTCGTCTTGTCCATCATCCTGACCCTGGCGGCCATCGCGATGGTCAATTATCAGGATTCGCTGACCCGCGCGAGGGTCGTCCGCGCCAAGGCCGATATGCGAACGATCGCCATCGGCATCGAATCCTACCATGTAGATTTTAATGTCTATCCGCCGAATCCGGGGATTGCGGAAAATGTCACGGGGGGTAAACCAAATGGCCGTCCAACCCGTCCGGGATTGAACGTCACTCCATTCGTCATCACGACGCCGATTTCCTACCTTACCTCGTTGCCCGTTGATCCGTTCCGGCAGGGATTAGTCAATCTTTACGACACACGGGAGAGACAACTGCGCTCCGGCGAAATTCATTACAGCTATTATCGGATCATCTCGGCCGCAGAATGGATGGACGAAATCGGAAAACGGGATGCGCTCCTTTCGCGTTCCGTTTCGCTCATTGCCGTGGATGCGCCATCCGGTTTTGCCGTTCCTTATCTGAACGTCGGCGCGTTTGCCAAATATGGCGGCTGGGTGCAATGGTCGGCGGGACCGGATCGGACGCTCTGGTATCGCGAGGATGATTTTGTCTCGCCGGGCGATCCGCTCAACGCGCTCAAGAATCCGCCAAGACACAAGCCCTGGGGATACAGCTTCGATGTGCCGTACGATCCGACCAATGGCATCACGAGTTTTGGAAACATCATCCGGACGCAGCTCGGCGATTCCAAACCTTTCTCGCCCGGATCAAAACCCTCGAACGCGATTACCCGTTCGGGCACAGGAACTGGCGCGGGCGCAAATGGTTCGGGCGATGGAAAGGGTAATGGAAATCGGAACCCGAATTCTGCGAATCGTGACAAAGGAGCGGTCGTGGATGATGCCATGCGGCGCATTCCGCTTCCGCCGGAAGGGGAAGTCAATGAAATCGGCCGCGTCGTAAAGGAGCGTGTTACCAAGCGCCCAGCGCGGTCGCGTCCACTCTACGATTTCATTTACTACTTCCAATTGAAACACGTCAGCCTGCTTCTTCTGCTAATTGCTCTCCTGCTCCTTTTGCTCGCCGCGCTCTTGCGTTCGATGCGGCAAAAAGAGGAAGACCGATTGGCCTTGAACGCCGCGTCGGTCAACGATTCGACGCTCATCGAAACCAAGGGACTCAAAAAATTCCAGCGGCTCTATCTGGCTCAAAGTCAGGTCACGGATGGCGGACTCTTGCATATCCGCGACATGCCGAAACTCAAA
>CAZPIK010000106.1:0-12115 GCA_964586185.1 uncultured Candidatus Sumerlaeota bacterium
GTCTTCAAATATTCCATCACCGCGATTTTTTCGTCGGCTTTCAAATCTTGATCGGGGAATAAATGCCCGCCGTTACCGTGGCTCGAAGCTGTGGTATCGTACCACGCGCGGCGTTCGGTCGAGCTAAGTCCCTCGGGAACCGCTTCGACGGTTTCGTAAACGAGACCGATGTTCTTTTGGTCATAACCGTTTTCATCGCGCTTCCAAATTTTCGGTCGCTCGGTCGGATTGAAAACGCCATGGATCGTCGGAACCGAGCCGTTATGGAAATAAGGAGCCTTCGCCCAAATTCCATCGAGCGGCTGCGCGATGTAACCGGTCTTTTTGGGGTTAATGGGATCCTTCCCAAAATTGCTGAACCAAAGACGATTGCCCCCCGCGAGCGCAATCGGAGGAAGGGCGTCGTAACGAACGCGATCCGTGCCGATTTCATCAATCGGAATCACCTTGTTCGGGAAATTATGCGGCGTTCCCTCGACCTTATCCGACCCGTAAGTTCCGTGGCATCGCGAGCACGACTGCTCAAACAACTCACGTCCCTTCGAGGCCAGTTTGGCATCCACCGGATAGGGATATCGCGGCGGCTGAACCGATTCGATATACGCCTTGATGTGGACGAAGTTCCCTTCCCATGATCGGATCATCTCACCCGTATTGCCCGGCGACATCGTGAACGGCATGATCGTGCGATGACCTTTGGAACCAAAGGAGTCGCAGTAAATTTTTTCTTTGTTCTTGTAATGCCACCATGGCGGCGCGATGAGGTCGTTGTGCTTGAGCAGCGCGGTGGGATCGAGCGGCTTATCCACCAAGTCGAGATTGGGACTGCGATACGCGCCCAAGATGTAGGCGAACATCGTCGCGTTGGAAACGCCTTTGGCCATGTTGTAAGGCGTGTTGAACGTGGCGTTCAGACTGTCTATTTTCGAGTAGTCCTCGCCGCGATCCATTGCATCGAGCCGCGCAACGTCGGTGATGAGCGCCGTAATGTCGTGGTGCGAATTGCCGAGACCCGGATACGGATTGCCCGCGACCTTGCCGCCGTGGCACGAAAAACAATTGGTGACGAGGTTGCCTTTGTGGTCGTCGGTATAGCCGAGGGGAAAGCCGGTCTTGTCAAACGTCCGCTCGATGAAACCGTAGCGGGCAAAGGTCATGTTGTGGCGTTCGGCGGGGGTCGCCTTCTCCGCTTTGGCGCGAGCCTCTGGCTCCCATACCTGCCACAGCCGATCCAAATCCTTGATCTTCACAACCGGATCGGCCATCGGAACGTTCATCAGGATGTCGAAACCCTTCTTCGCGTCGGGAACGATGCTCGAAATATCGGCGTCGTCGGCATGGGAGAAAGTTCCCACGGCCCATAACGCCGCAATGGCAATGATTGAACATTTACGCATGATCTTGCTTCCCCTTTGCGATTCCTGAACCTATTTGCTGCCCTACAGTGGACGTGACCCCCGCCGAGCCGAATCGGTTTGTTTCCAGCAAACCTGAATATACTCTCGACCGTTCCTAATTTCCATCGCCGTGGCGGGATCAGCGTTTTCTACACTACTCAGGTCATCGAACGCGAACCCGACCAGGGGACAAATGCACGAGCTTTCCGGCCATACTTTCATCCCATGTTTCCTCCAAGAACCTGCGGACCAAATCGTATTCGTCGCCGATTTTCAAATTGCCCGGTGTGATAA
This sequence comes from uncultured Candidatus Sumerlaeota bacterium, assembly GCA_964586185.1. Lineage (GTDB taxonomy): Bacteria > Sumerlaeota > Sumerlaeia > MVZB01 > JAJFLK01 > CAZPIK01. Next base: position 1,692 of record CAZPIK010000106.1, read on the forward strand.
AGACGATCCCACCGCAGTCACTCGGATCGTAACGAAGACGGTTCGTAAAATGGAAATCGCGGGTGATGAGGGCTGACTTCATCTCGACCGCTTTCGCCCAAATGACCTCGTCTTTGGAGTCGCGCAAACCCAGTTCGTGCACGTCGCAAGTATCAAACCCTTGGTTTCGCAGCAACGCCGCCAAGGGACGGCCCATATTCTGATCGAGAAGAAACTTCATCCCACGATGACTTTTTCCGCGCAGAGGAACCGGGCGTATTCGAGACAGGCTAGAATGTCCTCGCGCTCAAGTTCCGGGAAATGTTCGAGCAATGTGGGGATGTCGTCTCCACCCGCGAGGTGACCAAGGATGACATGCGCGGGTATTCGCGTTCCGGCAATGCAGGCTTCGCCGCCGCAAACCGCAGGATCGGAAGAGATTCTGGAGTTAAAGGTCATGATGCCCACCGCCTCTTGATCGGCGGATAAAGTTTAACACGAACGGCGGATTCAAGCCAAGTAGCCCATCGGAAATGAATTGTTCTTTGCCGTAAACGTCACCGAATTCCAGATCATGGCTTGTTCAGCAAAAACATAGCGTAACCCAAAGAAGCCACGGCGATAAGAACGAAGGTTAGAGTGAGCCAGTATTTCTTTTTATTGAACGTGACACTACGCTCTGGACCTATAAACACACCAATCCATAACTCCAGTAATATGTAAGCATTCAGTGGGCAAATTAGGAAGATGACTAATGGCCATATGTTAATGAGCGTATTCATGATCCGACGTTCATCATCTACATTTGCTTCCATTGCCGCCACTTTTACTTCGCAGCCTCTACTGCCGCGAGCGCGTCCCAGTGATTTACAGCTTCAAATCGCGACGGGCTTGGGTTGTAATACGCCGTCATCATGGAAGAAGACGTCTATTACCCACCGCATCCGAGTGATTTCGACTTGATCATGCCGCCAGAACCGAGTGGCTATGGCATGATTTTCGGCGCTTTGACCTCTGGCCTCTCACTTTTCATGCTAGTTTTCACCATCTGGATGATCGTGGATTGCATCCGAAACGACCGCGGATACTATTGGATTTTTATCATGCTCGCGTTTCCGGCGCTTGGTTCGGTCATTTACTTTTTTGCGTATGTCATGGATTCGACTTTCATTTTCCGGCGGTGGATCAACGCGCATCATCGCAAGCAACGCGCCGTCGAACTCAAGAACAAGGTCCATCATATTGACAACGCCTATCACCGGACGGAACTCGGCAACGTTTATCTCGATCTGGAAAAGTGGCCGGAGGCGCGGGCGGAATTCGAGGCCGCGCTCGCGCACGATCCGAAATCGTTCGAGGCGTCGGTCCATCTCGGATACGCGCTCATGGGACTTGGGCTATACGAGGAAGCGTGGAAGCGGTTTGAAGCCGCGCTCGGCGAGGAATTCGATTACGAATACGGCGAACTTTCATGGAAGGCGGCGAAATGTCGGGTGAAACTCGGCGACCCCAATCTCGCGCGGGAGATTTACGAACGCCTGCTTTCGCGCCACCACTATACCGGCGCACAACTCGAATACGCAGAGGTCTTACACCAACTTGGAGAATCCCAATCGGCCAAGGCGCTGCTTGAAAAAATCATTGCCGAGGCTCCGCACGCGGCGAAATTCCAACGCTCGCAGGAACGCCGAATCGCGCGACAGGCCAAACGGCGACTCCGCGAGATGCAGAACTAAAGAATATGTATCACACAAACACAGAGCCACAGAGAATGCGTTTTATTCGAAAGTCATTTCTGAAGTTCTCCGTGCCTCTGTGTCTTTGTTGTGAAATATTCCTTTTCCCTTTTTTCGTCGCCTGTTCACGAAGCAGCAACCGCGCGCCGTATCCTCATGAATCCGCGCTCTCCATCATCGCCGAACTCAAAATTGGATTGCGATCCGATCCCTACAAAGACGAACCCGCGCGCGATCTGGAAGGCGCCAATCTCTATCGCGTAACGCTCGCGCGGCTCGATTCGCTGAATGAACTCCTCTCAAAATCGAAGCCGGGCGAGTACGATGATGTGATCGCCTTTGCGCGGGGGGAATGTCACGAACGACTCGGAAGTTGGGGCGACGCCGAACTCGAATTCGGTCGAGCCGCGCGGGCTGGGACTTCACTTACCGAAGCTGCCGAAACTCGGAAGAACTGGTCGCGCCGTTTCGCCGACGCCACTTCGCCGACGACCGGATCGCTCACGCTCGAGGGATTCGTGAACGCGCTTGATCTCCGGCGAATTGATCTTGAGAAAATGCGGGGCGAGAACCCGCCCTTTCCTTACGGCTCATTTGCGCGGGTCGAAATGGAATCCGCGCTTGAAGCTAAGGCGACGTTTCTCTTTTCCAATCGCTTGATACTGCCCCGCGGAGTTGAATCTGCACTCGAAGCCGCAAAGTCGCTCGTGGAGGAAAATCGGGAAAGCCGCAAACGCGGACAGAACCAACTTCTACTCGGCGAGATTTATGAAACGCTGGCAAGAGACTACGCGCGGCTCTTTCCGCCCGAACAGGGGAAATTCGATTCCGCGCCGTGGTCGCAATGGATGGAATCGGCGCGAACGGCTTATCGCGAAGCCTCGCAAGCCGATGGCGACCCCGCAAAACCCGAAGGCGAAGCCCGCCTCCGCGCGCTCGACGCCTACGCCCAACGCATCGCTGATGCTGCGAGATGAATGAAAAAGTGATACGGATAATGTACTTTTGTCGCTTTAATTGCGTTCAGGCATCCCTTGCCAGCATCGCATGGAACTTATATTCTCTATTCGCGGTTTCCTTCGAATGAGGCTTAAGAAATAGCTTATTCCGTTCGAACGAGAATCCCCCTTTTCTCTAAAACGTGTAAAATCAATGCTTAATAAGATCGATCAACTAGAGCTTCAGTTCGAACGACCAATCTGGGCGACTAGAACGGTAGATGAGATTTTTGAAACCGCAGATTTGAAATCGCTTCAAAATTATGGCGAAGATCATCGCATCGAACGAAAAACTGCTGGCATCCACTTGGAACCACTCTCGGAATGGGTGTGCATGTGGGCAAATACTCCCCCAGATGGCGGGATTATTGTACTCGGTCTAGAAGACGACGGTACCGCCACTGGTTGTCAGAAGTTGTCTCCAAACCAACTTAACAGGATTGCTCAAGTAGCCGAAGTTTATTGTCCCGATGCGATGATCAGGCTCAAGCGCCTGCCCATTCACAATTCAAGCGGCCAACAGGATTTCCTCATACTCATTCGGGTTTCCTATACCACGAATAAAGTTGTGAAGACAACGAAACAGAAGGCCTATCGCAGAGTGGGTGACTCTAAGAAGGAAATCAAGAATCCTGAAGAACTACGTCAATTACAAGAGGACAAGGGGGAAGTCAGTTTCGAAGAAGAAGCGGCAAGACTAAGGTATCCACAGGATTTCAATCTGAATTCAATTACAGAATTCGTGAGTGAGTTCAGGATTGCCAAAACACTTGATCCAGATCATACGACCGAGGATATCCTTACATTGGCAAAGCTTGGAAAACTGCAGAACGGTAATTTTGTTCCAAACGTTGCTTGTGGATTACTTTTTGCAAATGACCCCAGAGATATAGTTCCAGGATGCAGAATCCGATTTCTCCGGTTTGATGGAGAAACAGAAGGAACGGGTGAGAATTGGAATGCAGTCAAGGACGAATGGATAGATGGCCGGGTTGCCGCACTAGTCGAACAAGCTGAGAAACTATTGAAGTCCCAACTTAGGGAATTCTCTAGGCTGGGAAAGGATGGAAAATTTTACACAATTCCTGAATACCCGACGTTTGCATGGTACGAGGCAATCGTGAATGCATGCGTGCACCGCTCTTACGGAAATGGATTAAGAACGATGAATATTTTCGTTCGAATGTTCGACGACCGACTGGAGATAGAAAGCCCAGGTGGATTTCCCGCATTCGTAACGCCCAAAAACATTTATACGACGCACAAGCCCAGAAACCCTTGGCTGATGGGTGCTATGTATTACTTGAAGTACGTAAGACAGGCACATGAAGGGGCACGGCGTATGCGGCAGGAAATGATCAGTCAGGAACTGCCGGAGCCTGAATTCTCTGAAATTTCTGATGGCACTGCGGTTCTGGTTGTACTTCGCAATAATATAAAGCAACGCAAGGTGTGGGTTGATTCCGATGTAGCATCGCTGATTGGTGAAAAGCTAGCCAAAACACTATCTGAAAATGAAAAGCGAATTCTGAATTTTGCAGCGGAGTACGGAGCAATTAGCGTAAGCGAAGCCGTGCGCCTGACAAATTCGAATTGGCCAGCAACTAGAAAACTACTTCACAAATTGACTGAAATGAGCTTACTGATTCACTCACACAGAAAAGATTTGGAAAGAGATCCACAAGCACGATTCCTCTTTCCTGGCATACGTTCGAGGAAATCGTAAGGATTATTTGCGCATCTACCTTGGCGTTGCGCGAGGCAATCGCGTTGAACCCATGAGCCATTCGTCGCAGTCGTGAGCGACGTCGCGGCCTTCGGCAATGGCCCAGACGACGAGCGATTGGCCGCGGCGCATATCGCCCGCTGCAAAAACCCCTTCGACGCCCGTCATCTTCGTCTTGCCGGTTTTCACGTTGCCGCGCTCATCGAACTCAACGCCGAGTTCCTTCAGCATCGGACTATGTTCGGGATGCAAAAAGCCCATCGCGAGGAGCACAAGATCGGCGTCGAGTTCGGCTTCCGAACCCGCGACCTCGCGCATTTCGGGGCGGCCGCCGTTTTCGGGTTTCACCCATTCGAGCTTAACGGTGTGCATCTTCTTGACGAGGCCGCCCTCGCCCGAAAATTTCTTCGTGTTTACCGCGTAAATTCGTTCACCGCCCGCCAGCGCCGCCGCCTCGGCTTGCGAAGATGACGTGCGCTTGATCATCGGCCAATACGGCCAAGGGAAATCCTTCGTGCGCGCGGGAGGAGGTTCGGGCAGAAGCTCAAGCTGCGTGACGCTCTTGGCTCCTTGACGCACCGAAGTCCCGATGCAGTCCGAACCCGTATCGCCGCCGCCGATAACGACGACGTGTTTGCCGGTCGCGGTGATGGCGATGTTATCGGGAATGACGTCGCCCGCGATTCGCTTATTCTGCTGCGGCAGGAATTCCATCGCAAAGTGGACGCCCTTGAGTTCGCGTCCGGGAATCGGCAGATCGCGCGGCTGAGTCGAGCCGCCGCAAAGGACGATTGCGTCGTATTCAGCGCGAAGAACGCTCACATCCACGTTGAATCCAACATTTGCGTTCACGCGAAACTCGATCCCCTCGTCCTCCATCTGCTTGACGCGGCGTCGAACGTGCGACTTCTCCATCTTGAAATCGGGAATGCCGTAATTGAGCAATCCGCCGATTCGGTCGGCGCGCTCAAACACCGTGACCAAGTGCCCCGCGCGATTGAGCTGCTGCGCGGCGGCGAGACCCGCAGGCCCCGATCCAATCACCGCAACCTTCTTTCCCGTGCGCGTCGCGGGCGGTTCGGGCTTCACCCAACCTTGCGCGAAAGCATAATCAATAATACTGACCTCGATTTGCTTAATCGAAACGGGCGGCTCGTTAATGCCGAGGACGCAGGCCGATTCGCACGGCGCGGGACAGACCCGACCCGTAAACTCCGGAAAATTATTCGTCGCGTGAAGCGCGGCGATGGCCTCGCGCCATTCGTTGCGATAAACGTGATCATTCCAAACGGGGATCAAATTTCCGAGCGGGCATCCGGTCGGGCCGTGGCAGAACGGGACGCCGCAATCCATGCAACGCGCGCCTTGCCGTTGCAGTTCGGCAACATCGGCGGCGGTTTCGAACTCGCTGTAATTGCGGACGCGCTCATCTATCGGCCGTTTGACCGTCTCGGCGCGCTGATATTTCATGAAACCGGTTGGATCACCCATTTGCCCCCGCCCCCACCAAGGCGCGAGCCAGTTCCGCCTTGCCGTTGTTGTCCTCTTTCGCCCATTGCATCAAGACCCGCTTGTAATCGTGCGGCATGATTTTAACGAACTTGGGCAACGTCGCCTTCCAGTTATCGAGTACGCGTTTGGCGACGGTCGAGCCGGTCAGCTTCGCGTGTCTTTCGATCATCGCGCGGACGCTCTTGATCTCGGCGTCGGACTCGATCCGTTCAAGGTTCACCATTTCCTTATTGCAGCGGATCGGGAAGGTTCCGTCTTCGTCGAGCACGTAAGCAATGCCGCCCGACATTCCCGCCGCGAAGTTGCGCCCCGTTGAGCCGAGCACGACGACTCGCCCGCCGGTCATGTATTCGCAGCCGTGGTCGCCGACGCCCTCGATCACCGCGTGGACGCCGGAATTGCGGACGCAGAATCGCTCGCCGCCCAGGCCGCGAATGTAAGCCTCGCCGCTCGTCGCACCGTAGAACGCGACGTTGCCGATGATGATATTTTCTTCGGGAACGAACTTCGATTTCGCCGAGGGATAGACGACGACTTTGGAACCCGAAAGCCCTTTGCCGAAGTAATCGTTCGCGTCGCCTTCGATGATGAAGGTCATCCCTTTGGGTGTGAACGCCGCGAAGCTCTGACCCGCCGAACCGTGGAACTTGATCTCGACGGTGTCTTCGGGCAAGCCATCGCCGCCCCATTTTTTCGTGATCTCGCTGCCGGTGATCGTCCCGACGGTGCGGTTGATATTGCGGATCGGAAGCTCGGCCTTCACTTTTTCGCCGCGCTCGATCGCGGGACGGCAAATCTCAAGCAGCTTCGTCATATCGAGCGAATGCTCAAGCCCATGATCCTGTTTCTCAACGCAGTGGCGCGGTTCATCGGCGGGCGCTTCGGGTTCCTCAAGAAGTAGCGAAAGATCAACGCCCTTCGCTTTCCAATGCGAGACCGCGCGCTTCGCGTTGAGCTTATCCACCCGCCCGACCATTTCGGCAATCGTGCGGAACCCGAGCGAGGCCATAATCTCGCGAAGTTCCTCGGCAACGAGGAAACAGAAGTTGATGACATTTTCGGGCGTGCCGGCGAATTTCTTGCGCAGTTCGGGATCCTGCGTCGCAACGCCAACCGGACAAGTGTTCAGATGGCATTTGCGCATCATGATGCAGCCCGTCGCAATGAGAGGAGCCGTCGCAAAACCGAATTCTTCCGCGCCGAGCAAGCAAGCAATTGCAACGTCGCGACCCGTCTTAAGCTGGCCGTCGGTTTGAACAACGATACGTCCGCGAAGACGGTTCTTCACGAGAACCTGATGCGTTTCGGCGAGACCCAATTCCCAAGGCAACCCGCCGTGGCGAATCGAGGTCTGCGGACTCGCGCCCGTGCCGCCCGAATCGCCGGAGATTAGCACGACGTCCGATTTTCCCTTGGCGACTCCCGCCGCGACCGTGCCGACGCCAACCTCGGAGACGAGCTTGACGTGGATTCGCGCGTCGCGATTTGCGTTTTTCAAATCGTGAATAAGCTGCGCCAAATCCTCGATGGAATAAATATCGTGATGCGGCGGCGGAGAGATAAGTCCCACGCCCGGAGTCGAATGCCGCACGCGCGCGATCCACTCTGAAACTTTGTGGCCGGGGAGTTGCCCCCCTTCGCCGGGCTTGGCGCCCTGCGCCATCTTGATCTGCAAATCTTGCGCGTTGACAAGGTAATGACTGGTCACGCCAAAGCGACCCGAAGCGACCTGCTTGATCGCGCTGTTGCGGAGATCGCCCTTTTCGTCACGAACGAACCGCGCGGGATCTTCGCCCCCTTCGCCCGTATTCGATTTTCCGCCGATGCGGTTCATCGCAATGGCGAGATTTTCGTGGGCTTCGGCGGAAATCGAGCCGAACGACATCGCGCCCGTCGCAAACCGCTTTACAATCTCGCTCGCGGGTTCGACCTCTTCGAGCGGGATCGGTTTATCGAGTTTCTTGAATTCCAAAAGATTGCGAAGCGAAACGGCGCGTCCCGGTTCATTGATCTTCTGCGCATATTCGTTGTAAGCGCCGCGGCCTTGTTCGGGCTTTTCAACGCGAACCGCCTGCTGCAATTTAGCGACCGTTTCGGGATTGTAATAATGATACTCGCCGTCGCGACGCCATTGATAGAGGCCGCCGTTATCGAGCGTGAGTTCGGCGGGAATATGACGCGGCGGGAATCCGCGAACGTGGCGGCGATGCGCCTCCTCGGCGATGACCTCCATCCCGATCCCCTCAATGCGCGAAGCCGTCCAGGTGAAATACCGGTGGATCACTTCGTTCGCGATTCCGACCGCCTCGAAAATCTGCGCCCCGCGATAGCTCGCGACCGTCGAAATGCCCATCTTCGACATGATCTTGAGCAGCCCTTTGTTGATCGCCTTGATATATTTCTGAATCGCTTTTTCGGCGGTCACATCCGCGGGCAGAACTTTGCGCCGAACCATATCCTGCGTCACCTGCATCGCAAGATAAGGATTCACTCCCGCCGCGCCATAACCAATCAGCAGCGCGAAATGATGAACCTCACGCGGCTCGGCGCTTTCGATGACGATGCCGCACTTGGTGCGCGTGCCCTGACGCACAAGATGATGATGCACACCCGCACATGCCAGAAGCGCGGGGATCGGCGTTTGATGTTGATCCACGCCGCGATCCGAGAGAACAAGTATCGTCGCTCCATCGGCGATGGCCTGACTCGCCTGCTGGCAGAGATTTTCCATCGCGTCGCGCAGGCCTTCTTCGCCGCTTCCCATCGGGAACAGCATCGAGAAGGTTACGGTCTTAAGTCCCGGCTGATTCAGCGACTTGATCTTCGCCATGTCCTCGTCGGTCAAGATCGGTTGCTTGAGCGCAAGGATTCGACAATGGTTGGGAGTCTCCGTGAAGAGTCCTTCCTCCGCGCCGATGTTCGAACGGAGCGCCGTGACCAATTCCTCGCGGATGCCGTCGAGCGGCGGATTCGTCACCTGCGCGAAAAGCTGCCGGAAATAACTATAAAGAAGTTGCGGGCGATCCGAGAAAACCGCGAGCGGCACGTCGTTCCCCATCGAACCGATCGGCTCCTCGCCCGATTGCGCCATCGGTCCCACAATAATTTTCAAATCTTCAAGCGTGTAACCGAACGCCTGAAGTTGCCGCGTCAGTTCATCGGCGTCGAACGCCTCGGGAACCGCGCCCATTTCAGGTTCGGGAAGATCACTTAGTGTTTTCTGGTTTTGTTCGAGCCATTGCGCGTACGGCTGACGCGCCGCCATGCCCGATTTGATCTCGTGGTCGGGAATGATTCTCCCTTGTTCGGTATCCACCAGGAACATCCGTCCCGGTTGGAGCCGGCCTTTGGTGATGATCTTCGAATCGGGAATATTCAGCACGCCCGATTCCGACGCCATGATGACCTGTTCGTCCTCCGTCACCCAATAGCGCGAAGGACGGAGTCCGTTGCGATCCAGCACCGCTCCGATCATCCGCCCATCGGTGAACGCAATTGAAGCGGGACCGTCCCAAGGCTCCATGATGGCCGAGTGGTATTCGTAAAACGCTTTCTTATCGGCGGGCATTGTGTCGTGATTTTCCCACGCTTCGGGAATCATCATCATGACGGCGTGAGGCAATGAGCGACCCGTCCGGATGAGGAGTTCGAGCACGTTATCAAACGCCGCCGAATCGCTCGCGCCTTCCATGATAATCGGCTTCACCTTTTCAATGTCCGCGCCAAAAAGTTCGCTCTTAAATTGATGTTCCCGCGCGCTCATCCAATTGCTGTTGCCGCGCAGCGTATTGATTTCGCCGTTATGAGCAAGATAGCGATAAGGATGCGCGAGTTCCCATGAAGGGAAGGTGTTCGTGCTGTAACGTTGATGAACAAGCACGATGGCGCTCTCAAAGTCGGGATCGTTCAAGTCCTCGTAATACTTCGAGACGTTGATGCCGAGCATCAGTCCCTTGTGAATGATCGTTCGCGTCGAGAGAGAAACAAAATAAAAGAAATCACGATCCACAATGGCCGAGCCGCGAACCGCTGGCGAGATGCACTTGCGCATGACGTATAGAGATCGCTCAATCGCGTCGGCGTCCCACGATTTCTTGAACCCGCCGATAAAAACCTGCGCAACGTGCGGTTCGTTTTCCTTCGCGAGAAAACCCAAAGCGTCGCTGTTCGTCGCAACGTCGCGCCAACCAAGAACCCGGCCCCCTTCGCGCGCAACGATCATGTCAATCATCTCGCGTATGGATTCGCGCGACATTGGATCGCGGGGAAGAAAGACCATCCCGACGCCGTAACGTCCGGCGGGAGGAAGCTTGACCCCCTTTTCGCCCATAACCCTACGGAAAAACTTGTCGGGAATCTGCGAGAGCAATCCCGCGCCGTCGCTCGTTTCGGGATCGCATCCGCACGCCCCGCGATGATGCAAGTTAACCAGAATTTCAACGCCTTGTTGAACCAGTTTATGCGACTTGACCC
>CAZPIK010000107.1:0-12011 GCA_964586185.1 uncultured Candidatus Sumerlaeota bacterium
GGGACGGCGACCTATATGTCGCCCGAACAAGCTCGCGCGCAAAAGCTGGACGAAGTACTGCATCCTGAATCGCTCCAAAAAGCGCTCGACCTTTTGGAGCAGGAAATGCGACGGGAAGGCGCGCCGGGAGTTAATCCCTCCCGCACGCTCACGACTGAACTTCAAATCACCCACAAAACAAAGGGATACATCTGGGCTGAGATTTCCATGTCGTTTATGCGGGATGCGGATGGGCGCGTCATCGGCATTCAAGGGGCAACGCGTGACGCCACGGAGCGGAAGCAAGCTGAGGCTGCGCTCAAGGCGAGCGAAATTCTTCATCGCGGCATCACTGAAACGGCCGATGAAGGGATTTGGATCATTGACAAGAACAATGCCACGACATTCGTCAATACCAAGCTGACGGAAATGCTCGGGTATAGCGCCGAAGAATTGCAGGGGCAAAGCTATTACAGGTTGATGCATCCCGACAGCGTGGATGCGGCCCGGCAAGACGAAGCCATCCGGCGTAAAGGTGACTCCACCCGCGCGGATCGGATTTTTCTGCGAAAGGATGGCTCGAGCATTTGGTGTCTGGTCTCGGCCAGCCCGATTTTCGACCGTCCCGGCGAATACGGCGGCACGCTCCTCATGTTAACCGATATCACGCAGCGCCGCCGATTTGAGGAGGTGTTGCGGGCGAGCGAGGAACTTTACCGTGGCATCATCGAAACTGCCGACGAGGGGGTATGGATCTTCGACGCCGAAGGTCGCACGTCTTTCGTCAACGCTCGGGTCGCGCAAATGTTGGGCTACGAACCCCAGGAAATGATGGGGCGAACCGACACGGAGTTTATTGATCTGGAAGGTCGCGCGACGGCAAAGACCAACGAGGAGCTGCGGCGCAAGGGACTCAAAACGCACAACGATTTCAAATTTAGACGCAAGGACGGCTCCGATTTTTGGGCCATTGTCTCGGCGAGTCCTCGTTTTGATGATAAGGGCGAATACCTTGGGACGCTTGCGATGATCACCGATATCACGGAACGCAAGCGCGCCGAAGAAGGGAGTCGGATCATTGCGGCGGTCTCGTCCTTGTTCATCACAGGGAAGGACATCCATACGGCGATCAACACCGTGTTGGAAATTTGCGGCGAATTTGATGGGGCGGATCGCGCCTATGTGTTTCTGCTTTCGGATGATCATACGCGCATCTCGAACGCCTATGAATGGTGTCGAGATGGAGTTCCCGCGCATCACGCGGAGCTTCAGGACGTTCCCATTGCAGAATACGCTCCGCTCCTCGATCAAATTCGTCATGGACAATCTGCGATCATCCCCAACATCGAAACTCTCCCGGCGCAATTGCGAGACCAACTGCGCCGAATGGAAGTCAAATCGAGGGTTATCTTCCCCATCTTCATCGGCGGCGCCATAGGAGGATTCTGCGGTTTCGATGCCGTGCTGAAACCGCGGGTGTGGGGAGCGGCGGACGTCTCGGTGCTTCGCCAAACAACCGAACTGATCACGCGCGGAATGGATCGAAAGCGGGCCGAAGACGCCTTAAGGAACTCCGAGTCGCTCTATACCTCGCTCGTTGAACAACTCCAGCAAAGCGTCTTTCGCAAAGATCGCGCGGGGAGATTCACCTTTGCAAACGGCAAGTTCGTTGAGGAAACACGCCTTTCGCTGGATGAGATCATTGGTAAAACCATCTTTGACGTTTACCCCGGTATAGTTGCGGAGAAGTCGGACGCGTCCGACCGCCGAGTTTTCGAAACGGGCGAGACCTATGAAGCCGTGGAAGAGATGACTTCGCCTAATGGTGAAACGGCCTACGTCCGAATCGTCAAGACGCCCTTGCGCGACGCTCAAGGCGCCATCGTCGGATTACAGGGGGTCGCGTGGAACGTCACGGAACAGCACAAAGCCGAGGAAGCCTTGCGCGCGGCCTTGCGGATGGAAGCCGCAACGACTCTTGCAGGTGGCATCGCCCACGATTTCAACAATCTTATGGTCGGAATTCTCGGGAACGCGGAACTCATGGAAATGCAGATGTCGGATCGTCCCGACCTTGTGAAACGCGCCAAGACGATTGCAACCTCGGCGCGGCGCGGGGGCGATCTTGCGCAGCAACTTCTCACGTTCGCGCGCGGGGGACAAACCGTCTCGGTCGCGGTCAATCTTCGCGACGTCATTGAGGAGGCCCTTCAAATACAGCATCGAACCGTGCCAGCTGGTGTCGAAATCATTAAGGAGATCGCCGACGATCTTTGGAACGTTCGCGCCGATCCCGCCCAAATGACTCAGATCGCCATGAACCTGATCATCAATGCCATCGAGTCCATCAAGGAAGCCGGAGTCATACGGATCACCGCCTCCAACTGCAAGATGGAAGCCGCCGACGTCGAAAGTTTGCGAGGGTTAAGGCCGGGAGCCCACGTCAAGTTGGTCGTAGCGGATACGGGATGCGGCATGACGCCCGAAGTGATGGCGCGCGCATTTGAGCCGTTCTTCACGACGAAGTTTCAAGGCCGCGGACTGGGTCTGGCCGCGATTTACGGCATTGTGCGGAATCATCATGGACATATCGGCGTCGAGAGTGAAGTCGGCCAAGGCTCGACATTCACGATTTATCTTCCGGCGGTTCCCGCCAAGACACCCGCAGAAATGGCCGCCATTGTTTGACGCCGGGTAAAAGTGCCCGCCTCGTCGCTCGGAGGGGCTTCTGCGATGACCCCGGTGTTTGCGGGTTTTTGCTTCAGGATAAAGTCATCCACTTCCTCGCCATATTCGTTGATCGCTCGGAATCGAATGGACTCCGCCGAGATTTCCATCCATGAGAAACAACTTGCGTCGTTGTACCCGACGGCGCGTCCCGGATCATCAGGGAATTTCGAGCTACCTGATAACGCGCCGCCATTGCCAATCGTGACATGTTGAATGCCATCACGCACCACGCGTCGTTCATACACGTGGTTGTGACCCGTTAAGATGAGATGCGCGCCCGGTTCGCCCGATTCGCCGACAAGCGTTTCTTCGATGAGATCATAAATCGAAGGTTCGGGTCCGTGGCCGATTTCCGAAGCGTCCATGGGATGATGGAGAATGACGATGCGCCAAGTCGAACGGCATGAGGCCATCTCCTCGCGGAACCATGCGACTTGCTGCGGGTCGTTGCGAATGGCGTTGGAATCAAGAATAAAAAAAGTCGCGCTCACGGTATCCGTCGTTAACACTTTGCGATAATAGGGTCGCCCCTCCATGCCGAGGAGACGAGTCTTCAGGATTTCTTTGCGTCGTTGCGGGGTCTTTACGTCGTGGTTGCCGAGCGCGCCATAAAATGGTACGCGGGATTTGAGAAGATCGTTGTAAGGCTCGATGAACCGACTATACATTGCCTTCTTGAACGGTTCATCGCCGTATAGCACGTCGCCTAAATGGAATATGGCCGCCAGAGGTTTTTCGGCGTTGAGCTTGGCCATTTCGATTCCTACACGTTCCTGATGGGAATCTCCTTCGCCCGTATCTCCGAGCGCGGCCACGATCAGCGGATCTTTGAGTTGTGGTTCGACGAGAATCAAGCGGCTCAGGAGCGCCAACTCAAAGGAATCAGCCATCACGTCGTCCACATGAACGAAACCCTTTTCGGCAAGCGTCGGTTCCAGGCGCACCGCGTCCTTCTCGCGTAGAACGATCAAGTCGGGAAGCTCGCTCTCCGCGAGTAACTTGGGAACCGAATCGGGAAGCTCGGCCACCGAATAAGAACCATAAACGTGGTAACGCGAATCGGCGGCCTTCCCGCATGCGCCGATGGTCGCGTGGTCGTCGGGAAGATGCCTCTCGATTTCGTGTGAGAGTAGGAAAGAGCTGTTCCGGATGTTAAGCGCGGGATTGATGACCGCATTGTTGGCCGCGCCAACAATCAGAGCCAAGGCAAGAACGGAAATGACAAGTCTCTTCGTATTGAAGATTCGGGCGTTTGCATAGGCGATCACGCCGATCAACAAACCAAAACCGATGAGCGCAAAGGCTTCGATATCTTCGACGTAAAACTCGCGGTCCCAAAATAGATCAGGCTCTAGGAGCGCTGCAATTGCGCCTGAAACCACGGCCACAGCAAGCAGACAAGTTGTAAGAACAAAGGTGCGGCGACTCCATGCGGGTAGCCGGAACTTCAAAAAATGACGATCCACATACCAGCCGACCGTCAGCGCTAATGCCGGAAGGATGGGCAGCAAATAGGCTTCGCGTTTACCCAACATGACGTGGAAGAAAAGGAGGGGCACAACTGCCCAGCCATGAATTGCCGTGAGCGCGGGGTTGGGATCGCTCTTTCGCGATCTCCATGCCGTTACCCACGCCGCGACGAGAAGCAAAGTCCATGGCATGAAATTATCCGTGAACAGATGCAGCGCATAATACCAAATGGGATTCGCGTGATCCGACTTGAAGATTCGTCCCCAGAATCCTTGGGACACCTGCCCTTCTACGAATCCCGCCCCTGCCCAAAGCCATTGGGAGTATAGCCACGCTACGACGAGTCCAATGAATGCCGATAATCCCCATCGCGCGCGCAACCCGACAACTGATTTCCGAAATCCATTCCGCCATGCATCGCCGAGAATTAAACCCATGATCGGCAAGAAAATGGTGGGACCTTTGGTAAAGAATCCCCCAATGAGACCGCACCAAAAGAGAATCGCATGCTTTGTTGAAAGAGATTTTCCTTCCTCGCGGCTTAAATAGGCCCACGCCGCGAGCATCGTCCAGCCCGTAAGCATGATATCCAGTTTTGCGGTTGTAGTTTGGCTGATGAACATGGGTGACGTAAGGAGGACGCATCCGGCGACGATTCCGGCTCGATGCCCAAGCCGTTGCTTTCCAATCAAATAGGTAAGGCAAACCGCCAGAACTCCAAAAAGCACGGACGGCAATCGCGCCGCCCAGGCCGAAACTTCACCGTCATTGAGCTTTAGCGCAAGCGCCATGAACCAATAAGCGAGCGGCGGCTTTTGATCATAAGGTTCGCCGTGCACCGTCAATTTGAGCCAATTGGATCGTCCGAGGAGTTCCTTGGAAATCTGGACGTAACGCCCCTCGTCCGGTCCGTTCAAATCCCAGAGACCATAGTTCCAGCCGAACATCGCGAAGCAGCATAGAACGAGAAAAATTAACGGCTGGCGGCGATGAAATCGAGCCAGTGCGGACTTTGACCATTTTGTAATTGGGTGCATGAAACCTTCACTTCCAATCAAACCACCTCCAAGATAGCATGAGATTACCGTTGCCCTTAAAGTAAATGTGGGCGCGAACGGGGGCCGATCATGGGCAAACACCTCCACTTCGATTGTTTTAATGGCATCAGCGGCGACATGACGCTTGGCGCGCTCGTGGATTTGGGCGTGGATATCGCCGAGATCGAGCGGCGTCTTTCAGGATTGCCCATTGGTCCCTTCAAGCTGAAAGCCGAAAAAATCAAGCGCGCGGGAATTATGGGAACGCGCGTCCATGTCGAAGTTCAAGAAGACCACCACGCGCACGCTCATTTCGGAAATGTTGTCGAGAAGGTGAAGGCGGCGAAGCTGAGCGAACGGACCACCGAGCGAGCTATTGCGGCTTTCCGAAAAATCGCCGAAGCCGAGGCACACGTTCACGGCAGCACGGTCGAGAAAATTCACTTTCATGAAGTCGGCGCGAAGGATGCGATCCTCGACGTTGCAGGCGCGATGCTTGGCGTCGAACTTCTAGGCGCAGAAACTTTTTCATCCTCCGCCGTCACCGTGGGCAGCGGAACCGTCAAGTGCGCACACGGCGTCATGCCTGTTCCCGCGCCTGCTACCGCGGAAATCTTAAAAGGCGTTCCAACGTATCCCGGCGAAATTGCGCAAGAGATGACAACTCCGACTGGAGCGGCGATTTTGCGCGTGCTTGTCGGGGATAGTGGTTTTTCGGGCACGTCGTTTCGAGTCGAAGCCAACGGTTATGGCGGCGGATCGCGCGAGATTCCGGGTCATCCCAATTATCTTCGCTTGGCATTGGGGCATCTCGATGCGTGCGAAATCGCGCTTCCGGTGGATCGCCAAATGGTGGTGATGCTCGAAACTGAAATGGACGACATCACGTCGGAGCAAGCAGGATACGCGATGGAAAAACTGCTCGCTTCAGGCGCGCTTGACGTTCATTTTATTCCCGCGCAAATGAAGAAGAATCGCCCGGGACATCACCTGCGTGTGATTTGCTCTGAAGCCGACGCGGAACGGCTTGCGGAGATCGTCCTGCGGGAAACGCCGACGTTTGGCGTGCGGCTTATTCGCGCCGAAAGGCTTTGTTTAAAGCGCAAGATGGGGCAGGTTCAAACGCAATGGGGTCCAATTGACGTTAAGGCGGGCTTTTGGGGCGAAGCGCTGCTCAAAGCCAAACCGGAATACGAATCGTGCCGCGCACTGGCGGTTTCAACGGGACGTCCGCTGGCCGAAATTCTCGAAGCCGCGCGTCATGCGATCAGCCACCATTCCTTTGCTCCCACTCCCACTCCTACTCCTACTCCTACTCATCATCACCATGCCCATCATTCGCACGACCATGCCCACGACCATGCCCACGACCATAGCCACTCTCATCCGCATTCTCATAAACATGAGTAGGAGTAACCGTGATCCTTTATAAGACTTTCTTCAGCGCCGAAGGCGCGTGTCATTTCCAGCCTGGGGCATCGCCCCAGGAAAATGGTTGCCCCAAAAGTCTTCAGGGCTGTAAGCCCGTTCTAATTGGGGCGGGCTTACAGCCCTTGAATTCTATGCCAACTTTCCTAGGGCGTTGCCCTAGGCTACTATGATTCCGCGCCTTTGGCGCTCGGAAAGCGCGATTCGCGATGATGATAGTAAATGGGCTTGATGAAGGATCAGGGGGAGTCAGAGTGAAAGCAGGAATTAAAATGCAATCTAATCGCTACACCACTCAAACGATTGAACCCAAAATATGAAGAAAAAAATCGGATTGATCCTCGGCCTTGCGATATCGGGAGCATGTCTTTATTGGGTTTTCAAGGACGTGGACATCCGGCAATTCGGCACGGCGCTAAAAGCGATTGATATCCCGTGGCTCTGCGCGTCGCTCGCGATCTTTTATTGGAGCATGTATTTGCGCGGCGTCAGATGGGCGCTCCTTTTTCGTCCCCGGCATGAACTGCGCGGTCCAAGAATGTTTCCGCCGATCATGATCGGTTTCGCGTTCAACAGCATCATGCCGGGACGCGTCGGCGAATTTGCCCGCGCGTTTTATTTGGATAAGCGCGAGTCCACAGGCTTTGCCGCTTCGATGGCGACGGTCGTGACGGAACGGATTTTCGATGGCGTCACGCTGCTGGCCTGCCTCGCGATTTCGCTCGCGATGCTTCCGCCGATTGACCCCGCCGTCGAAGTCGCCTTCGGAAAATTCGTCGTGAAGGGGGACATGCTCCAGCCGCTGACGAACAAAGTGATCATCGGATGCGTTGTCCTGATCGTGGGCGTCGTCTCGTTGCTCATCCCCGGCGCGGACCGCCTCGTGGAAAAAATCATTCGCGCGTTTCCCGGAATTCCTGTGAAGCTAAAAGAAAAACTGGTCGGAATTTCGCGCGATGTCATCGGCGGATTTTCTTCGGTGAAGGACCCCCTCAACCTCGCGAAGGTCGTCGGTTATTCCATTTTGATCTGGCTGCTGGTGGCGTTTTCGAATCTCACGCTTGCGTGGGGCGTAACAGGGATCGAGCAGATTTCATTTCTACAGTGCATGGCGCTTGTCACGATGATCGCGATCTTCATTATGATCCCCGCCGCGCCAGGATATTGGGGACTCTTCGAAGCCGGAGTCATCTTTGGCCTCAAAGTTCTGAAGGTTCAGGAGGATGTCGCACCCGCAACCGCTTACGCCATCGTCATGCACCTTGTGCAGTTCGTTCCCATCGTCGCTATCGGGCTTTACTGTGCGGCGCGTTCGCCGGTCAATCTGGCCGAAGCCAAGGGACAGCAGTCGCCGACTTTATGAGTTCGCAAGGATTATGAGACAGAAGAATGCGCAAAGACGCAAAGGCGCAAATGCGCAAGGATGTCTTTCCAAGTCTTGGACGGTTTGGAGAATCGTTTTTGACATTCTGAAGCCCTTTCGATGGTTGAATGAATCTCGATGGGCATTCCTCGCGGCCGTGCGGCGACCTCTTTGCGTCTCTGCGCCTTTGCGCCTTTGCGTATTTTTCTTCTTAATTCAGAGGAGAACGGCAACATTGTCCCTGTGACTTGGCTCCTGCTTTATCTCCTCGTGTTCGCTTTCGCGACCCTCATGGGCGCGGGTTTTACTTTTGCGGCTCGTGCGGCGGCGTTGCGATTTGGCGTTCTCGATAAACCCGCAGGTCGCAAAGACCACGCAAAGCCCATTGCGGTCTCGGGCGGATGGGCGATCTTTGGGGCGTTCGCGCTGGCCGTTGGCGCGGGCGGGACTACTGCGCCGTTCTTTGCCGACTCCATTCCAAGTTCGCTCGATCCGCTCGGCCCCTATTTGCGCAATCTTCAGGGAATGCGATTTCAACTTGCGGCGGTGCTGGGCGGCGCGGCGTGGATTTTCGCTATCGGCGCGGTGGATGACGTAAAGCCGCTCGGACCGCGATTTAAACTTTTCGCGCAAATCGTGGCCGCGCTGCCCTTGCTCGCCGCCGGAGTTTCGATTCGCGGATTTCTTCCCCTTCCCATTGGTTGGGGACTGACAATTTTCTGGACCGTCCTGCTCATGAACTCGCTCAACTTTATGGACAACATGGACGGCCTCTGCGCGACGGTCGGCGCGGTGATCGCGCTCGTGCTCGCGCTCGCCGGATGGATGGGCGGGCAACTCTGGCTCCCCGCCGCCGCAGTTTGCCTCGCTGGAATTCTCGTCGGATTTCTCTTCTTCAATTTCCACCCCGCCACGATATTCCTCGGCGATTCGGGCGCGCTGACGCTCGGCTATCTGCTCTCCGCCCTTTCGATCATGACGACCTATTACTCCGGCGAGGAGCCGACGGGACTGCCGATCCTGATCCCGCTCGCCGTCATGGGCGTTCCTCTTTTCGACACCGCTTCGGTGATGTTCATCCGCTGGCGGAACGGCGCGCCGTTCATGGTCGGCGACCGCAATCATTTTTCACACCGCCTGCGCGCAATGGGATTTTCAATCCGGCAGACCGCGCTCGTCATCGGGCTTTTGACCGGCGCAGTCGGCGCGCTCTCGCTCGCGCTACGGCACTTGGGACCGATGGAGGCGACGCTCCACTTAGGTGGCCTCATCGCGCTCTTCGGCGTCATCGCTGCGCTGGAGTTTATTGGGCGGACGAAGTCATAGTCCTTAAACTGTGGGCACAATTTCCGAGAACCGCCATAGAGTTACAGCGTGAACTGGAACACGTAAGAGGTTCCTTATACGTACTGCGTCCAATCACGGCTTGCGTTCGGCGTTGACGACGGGCTCGCGCTTGGCGAAGCAGTGGCCGTGGGAGTACTGCTTGGGGTCGCCGTCGGCAACATAGGTGTTATCGTATTCGTCGGCGTTGTTGTCGGGGTCGCCGTTGGGGTTGGTGAAGCGGATGCTGTTGCGGTGGCCGTCGGTGAATCGGTCGCAGATGAAGTCGCGGTGGACGTGGCTGACGGCGCAGGCGATGACGAAGGGCTTGCCGACGCGGTGGGCGAGGCCGAAGCAGATGCGGTTGAAGTTGCAGTCGCCGTTGGAGACGACGATGGGTTCGGCGAAGCGGTCGGCGATAGCGTCGGCGAAGGGGTCGGTGAAGCGGTGGGCGATGGGGTTGGTGTTCCCGTCGTGTAGAACACATCGAGGAGTGGCTTGATCGAATTTCCCGCCGTGCCATCGGCGAAGCTCACGTGATTGTTCGTGCCGGATGTATTTTGGAAGTAAGCGCGCAATTGAGTGAGCGCGCCGGGGCCTTTGGCAATCGCCGCAAGCCCCGTCGCTTCCAAATCCACGCGAATTAGGTAACTGTTCGAGGGAACCGTCCCAGCGAAGCAGCCGACGTCGGTCGCGGTCGCCGCGTCGCTCCAATCCGCCGGTTCCATGAGCGACGTGCCGCCAAAAAACGTATTCTTCACGTCAATGCGCGGTTCACCCTGCGCGCCGCTGGTGAACGGATTCGTTCCCGACGCCGCCGAGCGAAGATAGTAGAGACTTGCCCGCGTGATCGTTGCGCCCGTCGGGATTGTAGAGGTGTCGAACGATAAAATGCTGCGCGCGGAAACGGACGATTGCGTTCCCATGCGAAGTTGCGTGCTGTCCACGCCGCCGCTCGAAAGGACAAAGCCGTCGTCATTGCCGATTGAAGTGAATGTTCCCGTCGGAACGCCGCGGAACTTTCCGAGAAAATATTGCGTGGTTGCGTTTATAAGCAATTCCTTGTAGGCGGCGTCAGAAAGATGAATCCAATCCGTGTTCGACCGCCAGATTTGAACGCCAACCGGCTCGCCAAAGCGGTCGGTACCCACGCGTCCCTGCCCGACAATTGAAGCCGACGGCGTCGCGGGAAAATTCGTTCCGTCGGGACGCGGAGTGATCCCAATTCCCCAATTCGCCGTGTCGTGGCCGTGGATGTTCTGCATGGTTCCCAAGTTATTGATGTAATAGATCCGCGGATCGCCATCGGCCAACGCTTTCTTGCGGGTTTCAAGATCGAGCAAGTCGTCATAGAAATCGCCTGCTGGCGGATTGCCCCAAGTAAAAACCCACGTTGCGACGATGGGATCGGCCAGATTGCCAATGTTGCGCAAAACATACTCCCAAAGGCCGACGTAATCGTATCCATAAATGACGACTTCGACGTCGGGTCTCGCGGCCAAAGCCGCCTGCGCGATGGTATTGATGTTCGCGACGATGGCCGTGTTATTCGCAACGACGTTGTTGTGATAGGTCGGATAGCCTTGCGCAAACCATCCGCCGCCGATCATGTCGTTGCCGCCAAGACTAATGAGCACGATGTCAATTTCGGGCTTGGCGGCGAGCGTGTTGGCAATGCGGAGCGGATAGTTGTATTGCCCCGGATCCGCCGCCGCGAGCGCGGTCATGCCCGAAATCGCCGTTTGGTTGGGGTCAATCCCGCCCGTCGGGTCGTCGTCGTATTCCCGCTTGTCATGAAATCCGAATTGATTGAGGACATCGGTCAAGATCAAATTATCCCACTGAATTTCCGCCCAACTATCGCCGACCCAGAGGATGCGGTCGGTCGGTGGACACGATTGCGCCTGCAGCAAACTCGGCGTGGGGCAAAAAACAAACGTCGCAATGACGATACATTGCACGACACCGCCAAGGGCGCCTCCGATTTTTTGATGCGCTAACCCCATCATTTCATTTCTCCTCTGCGCGGCGCGAAAATAATTCCGGAGACGAAGTGGGCGTGGAGGGCGGCAAACTCGGTTTGTTCAAGAACCTCATTCAACATACTCCAATGGATAAAACGGCCAAGTGTTTTCTTTTCAATCCGCTGGAGAATCGCATGGCCGGTGGCTATCATGGCCGCCAAAGGATCGCGTCATGGCCAAGCCGCTCGTCGGGATCATCATGGGAAGCCAATCGGATTTGAAGATCATGTCCGAAGCCGCCGCCGCGCTCGAATATCTCGAAGTTCCATTTGAGATCGGGATCGTCTCCGCGCATCGCACGCCGAAGCGGATGTTCGATTACGCCAACTCCGCCGCCGAGCGTGGACTCAAGGCGATCATCGCGGGGGCGGGTGGCGCGGCGCATTTGCCCGGTATGGTCGCATCGCTCACGACGCTACCGGTCATTGGCGTGCCGATTAAGTCCTCGAACTCAATGGACGGATGGGATTCGACCCTTTCGATTTTGCAGATGCCTGCCGGAATTCCGGTCGCGACGGTCGCACTAAACGGCGCACAAAACGCGGGAATTCTGGCCGCGCAAATCATCGGCGCGTTCGATCCCAAGGTCGGATGGAACGTTCATAAGTTCAAAGAGGGCTTGCGCGAAAAAGTCGAAAAATCCGGCGATGAACTGAA
>CAZPIK010000108.1:0-11951 GCA_964586185.1 uncultured Candidatus Sumerlaeota bacterium
CCCTCCGCAAACTTGATAAGCAACCGCGCGTAGCTCTTGTTGGAAATCCCCAGGCGTTTAATGGCCGCTTCCGACGCGACGCCTTCGATACGCGGGATCGCGATGTGCGCCGTCGAAGCCGCCGCAATCGCCGTGGGGGATCTTCTCGGTTGTACCCACTGCGCCAACTTTTGAAAGAGCAGAGCACGGTCGATCGGTTTGGAAACATAGTCGTCCATACCTGCAGCGCGGAACATTTCCTCGTCACCCTTCAGCGCGCTCGCGGTCATCGCGATGATCGGCTTTTTCCACCCCTTTACGCGCAACCGTTGCGTGGCTTCGATGCCGTTGAGTTCGGGCATGAGGGAGTCCATTAAAATCGCGTCGAAATCGCCGGATAGCGCCATATCCACCGCTTCGGCGCCGTCCTTGGCGATTTCAACTTCAATCCCTTTTCCCCGAAGTATTTCACACGCGACGATTTGACCGGTCTCGTTATCCTCCGCGAGCAGAATTCGCGCGCCGTCAAAATACAGTGTGTCCGCCGAGAACTCCGAATCTGTTCCACCATCAACTCCGGATGTTTCGCGAGAGGCAGAATGGAACGGTAACTCAAACTGAAAGCGCGAACCTTGCCCGGGCGCGCTGGTGACTTCGATTCCTCTTCCACCCATGAGAAGAACAAGGCGATGACTGATGGCAAGACCGAGCCCCGTGCCGCCAAACTTTCGCGAGATCGAACCATCGGCCTGAGTGAAGGGCTGGAAAAGCCGAGCGACCTGTTCAGGAGGCATTCCGATGCCCGTGTCGCTGATGACAAAGCGAATCCAAAAAGCACTGCTGGCTGTCGAGTTTGTTTGATCGGGCAAGACTTTAAATACTTCCAGACTCACCGCGCCACCGAGAGTAAATTTCATCGCGTTGCCAATGAGGTTGACCAGAATCTGTCGGAGCCGGTGGAAGTCGCCATGCAAGCCATTCGCGACTTCGGGCGCGATGTGAATGCCAAATGCGATCCCCTTTTCGTGCGCCCTTTCCCGGAACGAACGTGTGACTTGTTCCAACGCTTTTCGAAAATCGTGCGGTTCAATTTCGAGCTTGCCCGCTTCAATTTTCGAGAAATCCAAAACGTCATTCACGATGCGGAGGAGTGAGTGCGCCGAATCGCGGACGATCTCAAGATAGCCGCGTTGTCGTTCCGAAGCTGCGGCGTCCAAAGCGAGAGCCGTCATGTTGATGATCGCGTTGAGCGGCGTCCGTATCTCATGACTCATCGTCGCCAGAAATTCGCCTTTTAATCGGCTGGCGGATTCAGCGGCCTTATGAGCCTCGCGGGTTTCATGCAGTCTTTGTTCGAGATCGTCGGTGTGAATTTGAGCGTTCGGAATCATGGAGGTGGAAATCCGTCCGCAATCGAATTGGCGCGTCACCCCCCGATAGACGCAAAGGCGCTAGAGCAGAATCTCATGCCCATCAGAAACTATAAACGTATATAGATAAAGAACTCCTTACGTTCTTTTAAAATATAATCATAATGTGTGCTTGTATTCAATCCCAAATCGAACCGCATAAACGCGAAACGCTACGGCGAGTATCTGCCTTGATCCGCTTGACATTTTTTCAATCGAACCGATGATGGGTTCATGAGTCTTTATTCGGGCACACGACCCCTGCGGCGGAAGATTGCATTTTTGTTTGTAGCCTTCCTTTGCGTCGCCATTCTGGGCTGTGCGGACTCCACAACGGACGTCAGTTCAGCCTCGCCTTCGCCCACTTCCACGCCCGCAGTCGCGCGACCCGCCGATTCCGATTCTCCCGCAAGGCTCGAAACACTTGACCGGGCGATCAAGCAACTTACGCAGAGCGCGGACAACTTAAAGAAAGAGGTCGCCGCTCTCGACGCTTCTCGTGTTGCATTCGAAACGGAACGGCAGGCGCTCCGCGTCGCATTGGGATTGGATCCGTCCGAATCCAAGGCCAAAGACCGCGCGCCACAGGGCTTTATGGGATGGCTGTGGCGAATCATTCTGCTTGTCATCATTGTCATCGCCCTGATCTCGATCATCCGAATATTTCTCAGCCGCTGGAACGAGCCGGACGATGATGAAGTCATGATCGAGAAGAAGAACGAACTGGGTTCGATCAAAATGCCCGCCGCGGCAGAAACCCTTTCTCAGGCCGAGAGTTCCGACGGCAAAAGCGATTCCACCTCTTGATTCCCCCGCTTCCAGAAATTCGACCCGGCGCGATTGCGCTCCTAAGCGGCGGCGTGGATTCCGCCGTCATGACCGGTCGCGCACTCGATCAAGGCGATACGATCTGGCCGCTCTATGTTCGGCAGGGATTTCTTTGGGAAGAAGAAGAGATCGCGACGTCGCGGCAGTTCTTGAATTCGTTCAACGGCGAATCCCAAGCAAAACCGCAACCGCTTACGGTCGTCACGCTCGGCGCGCCTGCCGGTTTCGAGGCTCGCTGGGCGATGGATCGCAGAGAGCTTCCTCCGAGTCTTGCCGAACCCGATGAGACGGTTTACCTCCCGGGACGCAATATGGCGCTCCTAACTCAGGCCGCCATGCTAGCCTATGCGTGGGGCGTCGAGCGGATCATGCTCGGCATTCTCATGAATAATCCTTTTCCCGATGCGACTCCGGCGTTTTTTCGTTCCTTCGAACGCACCGTTTTCGAGGCGATGCGCTGGCCGATTCGCGTCGAGACCCCTCTCGCGCAATGGAATAAGACCGACGTGATCCGCGTCGGATCACACTTTGCCTTGGAGCATACGACCTCATGCGCGCGACCCGGTCCCGGAACACACTGCGGACGCTGCAACAAATGCTACGAGCGTTGGCGGGCGTTTAGACGCGCGGGCGTCGCCGATCCGGCCCGCTATGCAAAACAAATAGGCGACTAACCGTTGCAAAAGTATCACACGATTTTCTTCGATGTCGGGAACACTTTAGTTACGGCCAAGCCTTCCGTGGGACAAGTGTACTGCGAGATAGCCGCAAAATTCGACATCATCGCCGATCCGGAAGAAATCGAAAAAGCCGCGCGTGCCGCGTTTATGCATCTCTCCGGCGAAGCGCGCCGCACCGGAGCGGAATCGCCCCATTCCATCTCGCTTGAAGCCGCGCGAAGCTGGTGGCGGCGCGTTGTTCGCGCGAGCTTTGGTGAAGCCGCGAATTCACCGAGATTTGAAGCATTCTACCAAACGGTGTTCGACGAATTCGCGAAGCCGGAGCGATACCAAACTTTTCCCGAAGTTCATGACGTTCTGGGCGATCTCATCGCCTCGGGTCATCGCCTCGGGATTATTTCAAATTGGGATCCGCGCCTGCGTCCCATTTTGGAAGGCCACCGCCTTACGGAAAAATTCAGCACGATCATTATTTCAGGCGAAGTCGGCGTCGAAAAGCCCCACTCGGAAATTTATGACCGCGCGCGCCAAATGGCATTGCAACAGCATCCGCACACGGGGGGAAATTCCGGTTTCGCTCGATTCCTGATGATCGGCGACAGCCCACTCGACGACATCGAAGGAGCCGAGGCCGCAGGATTCGACGCTCGCCTCATCGAAAGATCGAGCCATCAATCGCTCCGGGAACTCTTGAAGGATTTATTGTAGACCTTCAGCCTTCCCACACCGCAAAAGCCGATTTTTGACCTGAAACATTTGAATCGGCATTGGGACGCGCATGAGAGTGGCTTGGAAATAAAGCGTCCTTTCGTGCTTGGAAGTCCGCAATGACGGCAAGGAGTTCGCGGCGATCATCATCCGTTAGAAGCGTTTCGCTCATCGTCATCTTCGTCGCCTCGTTAATCATGGCTTGAACCCATGCAGGCGACCTCTCGCGCAAGTACATGCACCCCTGACACTCCGGTCGCACTTGGCCTTCCAAAAGCAGCCGCCTTTGCCGACGCAATTCCTCGCCATTATACGCGGAAATCGGATCGCTCTTAAAGACGTTGTCTATGTCCTTTTCAATATAGCAGCAAAGTTTGACGCTTCCATCCGGCTCGAAAATCTGCGTCGTCCAAAGCTGGCCGCAACCATAAGCCGAATTGGGATTGAAGAAATCGCCTTCCCACCAGATCGGTTTCTGCCGCCAGAATGTGAAGCCCAGTCCCACATCTTTGGCGACGCGACGAGCCTTTTCCATACACTCTTCAAAAATCGGCTCGTCCACGACGCTGTTCGGAATATCGGCCTCTTTGTAAATAACGACGCTCGAAAAGGAGACCGACTGCGCTCCCATGCGATGCGCGAGGCGGACGAGATCGGAAGTTTGGCGGATATTTTTCCGCATTACCGTCATGTTGATATTGATTTCCGGAAGTCGCGCGCCGCGTTCTTTCTTAAGCGCGGCTAACGCGGTGACGTTCTCAATCACGGTTTCGTAAACGGCGTTGACGCGCGTCTCCTCGAAAATTTTCTTATCCGCGCCGTCCATCGAGATCGTGAGGTCGTCAATCTGCGTCTCAATAATTTTCTCGCGCACTTCGGGCTTAAGACTCATGCCGTGCGATTGGGTTGCGATCTCCAGTCCCAGGCTTTTCAAATATGAAATGCACTCGAAAAATTGTGGATGGAGAAACGGTTCGCCAAGACCAAAGAGCGAAATCTTCCGCGCGCTTTTCAACGCTTCACCGCAACGCTTGAGTTCATCAATCGGCATGAAGGCGTTTTCGCGGATGCCGAGCGATTCACGCAAACAATGCGGGCATTTCAAATTACAGACGGTCGAGAGAGCGATTCCATAAACCGCAGGCGCGGCGATGGTTCGCTCGCTTAGAAACGTCTGATCCAAAAGCGAAAGGATGCTGTTCTTTACGGCGTATCGGGATGGCATGGCGGCTACTCGTATAACTCCCAATCATGCGCGGCATTTTGTTCGACGGTCAGTTGCAGCGGATTGCTCGTCTGCGCGCCCCGCTGGACGGTTATCATTCCCGTTCCCGCAATCGCAGGTTGAAGCGTCAGCGTCACAATGTCATCCGACCAAGCGACGATGTTGGGCAACTCGACCCCGCTGAAATACACCTTCGAAGTTCCCTGCGTCGCGCCGAGAAAGTAACCATGAATGGCGATTAGCGTCGCGGGACCCGTCTTGAACACGGTCCCGGTATTGTAATGAAGCATCGTCACATCCGGCCCTGTGATCCGCGGAATCCCGAGCGACGAGATGCCTCCACCGAACTGATAAAAAAGATCGTCGGAACTCATCATGCGATCAATGCCGAACGAAACAATCGTCCACCGATCAAATTGATTACCGTAATACTCAAGCGTGAAGGCTCCCGTATCGCCGCGCAAAAGTCCCATCGGACTAAAAAGGAGATACGGATTGCCCCACGGATCAAGCGGCGCGCCTTGATCGTAAGGAGTGAGTCCGGTTTGAGTCTTGCCGGGCTGATAATTGACGTAAGGCCCGACCCAACCCGGAATGGACGACGTAAATGGAGGCGTACGGAATTGTCCCGTCAAAGTGTTGATGAGATGAGTTCCCGATCCGAAGAACAGATAATCGTGATTGCCCGGAGGAATGACGATGAAATCGAGATCGTTCAAAGCCTCAAAGGGGGCGTAGTAGTTGGTGTCAATCGCGAAAAAATCCTCGGCCTGCGCCAGCGTTTGCATTTCCGAAAGCGCGACGGCCTCGTTTGCGCAGACCTCTACTTCCAAAGTCAAACAAGAGACTATTCCCGCGCAAAGCACGAAGGTCACGGCGCGAAACCAGGTCGGGAATTTCAGTTTCAATCTCATCACGAATCGAAACCACCGTGTTTATTATAGACACGATTCGAACTTTTGTCACATAGGCCGCCCAATGGGATCCTTTTAAAAAGGTTACGCCCCCATCAACTTAGCCCGAAACAGAAAAAACACCGCTCCCAGGATGCACAATCCCGCCCAGAAATAATCCCACGTCAATTTCTCCCGAAGGTAAAAAATCGAGAACGGAACGAACACCGTTAGCGTGATCGCCTCTTGCATGATCTTAAGCTGTCCGACCGATAGTTCCCGATGCCCGATCCGATTGGCGGGGACTTGCAGCAGATACTCGAAGAGCGCAATCCCCCAACTGACGAGCGCCGCGATAATCCAAGGCTTATGCGCGAGGTCTTTCAGATGGGCATACCACGCGAAGGTCATGAAAACGTTGCTGCAGACGAGCAGACCGATGGCGGGGATGGTGGAATTCATGTAAATGGGTTTCACTTTCGTTCAATTATAAATGGCGTGGCATTTTCCAATTGCATTGTGCCCAATCCAAAGCCTATTTTCCCCATGTTCAGTTTGGTTCCACAGGACACGGCCCAAATACTATGTTGCGTTCGATGATGTTTTCAAACTTCCTCCGATTTTCATTTCTGATATCTTTGCTCCTCATCCAATCGTGCGCCGTGCCGATCCTGCGCTTGGGTCCGGGCGAAACGGCGGTGATTCGTCAGGGAGTTCAGCCCCGCGCGGTGCAGATGATCGAAATGACGGCCGCTTCGGTCACGGGCGACAGCGCGGAAATCTCCATCACGTCCGATGGCGGCGTCATTCTCCCCCCCATTTATTTTGAAAAAACGGCGGCGATTACGATTGGGACGAAAAAGCCTTTTGCGTCGCGGCTTTGGGGGCCGACCTGGCCCGTCAGCGACCTAAGTTCGTTCACTATTGCCAATTACGGTCCGGGAGTGCTCTCGCTCGAAAAATTTAAAGTCGTGGGCGGCGGACGCGACAATCTCTACAAGCAAACGAACAAGTATCTGGAGGCCGTCGGGACTTCCGATTGGAACGCAATTTGGGGCGAGATGATCTCGACCGATCTCGGCGAAATCGGCGACCCCAAAGCCGAAGCGCAGATTCCTTCATTGCGCGAGTGGAACATCCAACGTCATCGTCGAGAAGCGTTTAAGCGCGTATCGGGTTTGCCGCTTGCGATGCGGCTTGATTCGCCGCTAATCGAGGACGTCGAGGTCCGCGCCGCCGTGCTGCCTTCGGGAGCGGCCATCGTCGCGATGTCGCGTCCCGATCCGACGATCTGGCGTCCGCTGGGTCCGGGTTGGTTCCCGAAAATGAGCGAAGCAAAATGGGTGCATGTTTCCAAAACGCGCCGAATGCCGCGAGGTTTCGAGGTCAAGGGGACGCATCTGGCGCTTGCGCTGTATCTCGGCGGATACGCTCCTCCTTCTTCGGATCAGCACGGCTCGGTGCTTACCGACGCAACGGTAAAGGCTAATTTATTCAAGATTGACTCGACCGCGCCCGTCCGCGTTTCGCAGCTTGAAGGACTCCAGACCGAAGGGCATTGGATGGAACTCAAATTCGACGAGCTTCAGCCACCGGGTCAATATGTGATCGAGCTTCAAGCGGTGAAGGGCTACCCCGCGTGGCTCGCGTGGGATCAGGAATCGAAGCCCGTTCCGGGATTGGAATGGACGTCGGTGATCGAGACGCTGCTCGTGCACGAAGCTCCCGCCGACGCGCGTTACGATCAACCGATTCCCGTCAAGACGTGGGTCAGCGGGATTTCGGATCAGGTGGATCACTTCACGGGCGGTTCGCTCAATCCTGCTCCCTATAAAACGACGGCAGCAAACGGCGAGTTCGCACTGGAAGCGCATCTTTTCCCCGGCCAGACCGAGTTCTTCTATTTGCGTGATTACAAATTCTAATGCTGTCTGAAGTTTCTTATTTAAGCAACGCGACGCTTTTAATTTGAGCGTGGACTTTAAGTCCCGGCGCGAGGGCGAGACGTTCCGCCGATTTGCGCGTCACGCGAGAGAGCAGCGGCGCGCCCGATGCGTCGAGTTTCACGGTCACTTGCCCCGGCGGCGACTCGGCGGAAATCTCCACGACCGTCGCCGCGATCACATTCTGGATGCTGGTTCGCGCGGGAGGATCAAGCGCAAGACTCACGTCGCGGGCGGGCACACGCACACGCAATCGCTGCCCAACGGGCGAATCGCGATGCGATACCCAAAGCGACCCACCGGCGAATTCGAGCCGCGTCAAGTAATACTCCGCGTCGTGTTCCGCGACGGTCGTTTCGAGAATCGCGCCCCCTTCATCCATCGCGGCGAGCGGAAGATCGAGTCGCGCGGCCATTTCAAGCAGCGGACCCGACGCGCGTATTGTTCCGTTCTCCATGAGCGCTAAGTGATCTGCCAGCCGCGCAACTTCATCCATCGAATGGCTGACGTAGAGGATCGGTATCGAAAGCGCATCGCGCAGCCGTTCGAGTCGCGAGAGAATTTCCCCCGCCGCCTGCGCGTCCAATCCCGCCAGCGGTTCGTCCATGAGCAGAAGTTTGGGCGAGGTCAAAATCGCCCGCGCGATGGCCACCCGCTTTTGCTCGCCGCCCGAAAGGGTCGAGACCGCGCGATCCAGCAGCGGCTCGATACCCATCCACGCCGCTGCGTCATGCAAGGCGACCGCGCGCGCATCCACCGGAGTCCGCTTGAGTCCATATTCCAAATTTCCCCGCGCGGTGAGGTGCGTGAACAGCCGCGAATCCTGAAACACAAAACCGATGGGACGTTTCCATGCCGGAAGCCGAATCCCTTTCGACGAATCCTCCCACACCGTTTCGCCGAGTTGCATTTTTCCTTCGCGCGGTTTGGTGAGTCCCGCCATGCAACGCAGCAGCGTCGTCTTTCCCGAACCCGACCGCCCAAAAATCGCCGTCGCCCCCCGACCCGGCACTTCCAGCGCGGCATCGAGCGCAAACGAGCCGAATATCAGCGAGTAGTGGAACGAAATGAGACCGTGCTTCGCATCAGAGGTCATCGAAATCGCCACCGTTTGTTCTGTTTGATCCTCTTCATCATCTTCATCCCTGTTCAATCTTCATCCCACTGGCGTTCCATATTCCCCACACCCAGAACTGACTTTCCCGTGAAACCACGCACTCGAACGAACGGAATCGGATCTTCCGTCACAAATGAGAACGGTTCGATTGTTACGTTCGATGACGCCGACAATCCTTCGATCCAATGATACTTGAGTTCAACGCTTTCGGCTTCAGAGTCTGACTCTACGACGATTCGGTTGGGCGAGGCGGCAATTTTTCCCGTTCCGGTAACGAACGGTTGCGTTGGCGCGAGCCGCTTCAAGGCAAATAGATTTCCAATCACGCGATCCATTTTCACGTGGGATGAAAGGGACGAGAATCGTTCGATAGAAGGGTTCGAGAAGATGAGAATCCCGCCGATGTTGTAGGCGTCGAGCCATTTAAGCAGCGTGGCATCATCCACTGATCCAATTTCGCGCCGAAGTAGCTGACCCGAATGAAATTCCGCGACGTGATGCCGGTCGTTGTAAAGGTTGATGGGACCGCCGATGACCTCGCGTCCCGTCATCCACGGAATGAACGCGGAGAGGTAAGCTCCCTCGTGCGCGAAGCCGCTTTCATCGCCCGATTCCTCGAAGAGCACGCGCGTGTTTTCGGGAACCTCGCGCCGAATCCAATCCATCACTTCGCGCATGTGAGGAGTCAATCCCGCGCGGACTCGAAGCGCGCCGCTCGAATCCATTTGAGCAATGTTGATGGATGTCGAGAGTAGTACGACCACTGCGATCCCAATTACTAATGTGGGAGGCGGTCTCCGACCGCCGATCTTCCGTACAGCGAAACAATGTACAAGAAACGTAGCCGCGAGCGGCACCAACGCGAAATCGAGCGGAACCTTGAATCGGAGCGGTTGCCAGCGCTGCGTCGCCGGAAGTATCGAAGCGCCATAAGCGAGCACGAAAAACATAATCGCCGCCGCGCCGAACACCGCGATCGAAACAAACCGACGCCGACGAATTTGCGAGATGCACGCGGCAATTCCAAATACAAGCAAGGCAAGCCGCAGCCCCTTCTCCAAAATTCCCGCTCGGAATGAAAAATACGTTGCCGGAGTTAGGTAATCCTTGATCGCGCAGAAGGGATCGTCCGTCGTAAAGAGTCCCAACCGCCGCACCATTTCACCCGTCGCGTCGTCGCCGCGATGAGAGATCGCGGAACCCAGCCACGGCCAATTAATCCCGACGGCGCAAACCGCGATGACAACGATTGTAAGCGCCTTGTTCAGCGAGAACCGACGGCGATGCAGGAAAAACAACAGCATGGCCAAGGGCGTCGCCGTCATCGCGCATTGGATGTGCAACGGCAACGCAATCGCCGCGCAAACACCGCATAAACCGGCCAGCAACCATGAACACGATTTGCTTTGCAAGAACCTATGCAAGATCGAAAGCGCGAAGAACATAAAAGCAGACGCCACCGGAAATCCGACCATGCCATAGAAATACATTTCGCGCGGATACGAGTTCCACCACGAGAGTGTTCCCAAAATCATCGCCGCAAGCGAGATCGCGCGACTCCGCGATTTCGCCTCAAAAAAATTCCACGCAGTTCCGTAAAACATCCACGGTATCGCCGCTGTGAATCCGAAAATTGAAAGCTTGAATCCCTGCACCAAGCCCAAAAACGGCGCGAAGAGCGCGATTAACTCGAACAGCTTGATGCTCAAATCCTGAATCGTGTTGCTCGGATAACCCGCCATGAAATACGGGTTGTAACCCCAGAGCCGCCGATCCGTCTCCCAAAACGCCGCCATCGAATGAAGATGATGAAAATGC
Source organism: uncultured Candidatus Sumerlaeota bacterium (assembly GCA_964586185.1). Taxonomy (GTDB): domain Bacteria; phylum Sumerlaeota; class Sumerlaeia; order MVZB01; family JAJFLK01; genus CAZPIK01. Next base: position 10,601 of record CAZPIK010000108.1, read on the forward strand.
AGTCCGTAGTCCTGCTCGATCCAAGGTTCGTTATTCCAAAGACCGGAAACGGGGCGATGGAGCAACGCGAGCGCGAGCGCATGAAAAATAAAAATCGCCCATGCAAGAGCGAGCGCGCGTTTTCCCGTTGTCAATTGCATGGCGATGCGCGATTCATTGGGTTTCGCGGAGGAGGAAACGCCCATGGCCGAGCACCGTCACCTTGCCCTAGATTTGGGGGCCGAAAGCGGCCGCGCAATCCTCGGCATCTTGAACGACGGAAAGGTCAATCTGCAAGAAGTTCACCGTTTCGCGAACGTCTCCCGCCAGGCGGGCAAGCGGCTCCAGTGGAACGCACTTCAGCTTTTCGCCGAGATGAAACGGGGGTTGGTTCTGGCCTCTGAGGCCTCCCCTGCACCGATTCGTTCACTGGGAATTGATACATGGGGAGTGGATTTCGGTTTGCTCGATTCGCGCGGGGAGCTTCTGGAAAGCCCCGTCCATTATCGCGACGCGCGGACGAACGGAATTCTTGAGCGCGCGTTCGAGGTCGTTCCGCGCCGCGAAATTTTCGAGCGCACTGGAATCCAATTCCTGCAATTCAACACGCTCTTTCAACTTTGGGCGATGCGTCTCGCGCGTTCGCCGCAGCTTGAGATGGCCGACAGCCTCCTGATGATGCCCGATCTTTTCAACTATTGGCTCACCGGAAAAATCGCCAACGAATTTACCAACGCGACGACGACGCAATGTTATGACACGCGAAAACGCGAATGGTCATGGCCGCTCATCGAGGCGTTCGATCTTCCGCGCCGCATTTTTGGCGAGGTCACGCAGCCCGGACAAACGCTCGCGCCAATTTCGGATTCCATCGCGAAGGATCTTGGCATTCCTCCGATTGCAGTCACGCTCCCGGCGACGCACGACACCGGTTCGGCGGTCGCGGCTGTTCCAGCGCAAGGGGATGACTGGGCGTATATTAGCTGCGGGACGTGGGCGCTCGTCGGGATCGAAACGGCGGAACCGATCATCAACGACCTCGCGCTCGAAGGTAATTTTACGAACGAAGGGGGCTCGTTCGGCAGCAACCGATTCCTCACCAACGTCATGGGACTTTGGCTGCTGCAACAGACGCGCAAATCGTGGGCGGCTATGGGAAAGGAACTGAGTTACCCTGAAATTGCCGAGGCCGCGAAGGCCGCGCCAAAAGCCCGCGTCCTTGTGGATCCCGATGACCCGGCATTTTTCAATCCGCCCGATATGGCAGCGGTCATTGCCGAACATTGCCGACGCAAGGTCGGGTCTCCGCCGGAGACCATCGGCGAGTTCGCGCGATGCATCTTGGAAAGTCTCGCCGAGAAGTATCGCGTCG
>CAZPIK010000109.1:0-1382 GCA_964586185.1 uncultured Candidatus Sumerlaeota bacterium
CTCGATCCAGTCGAGTTCGATCCCGGCGAATATGGAATTGCCCCCACCAATCTGGAGGCGACCGATGCTTCGCAGATGCTGGGGCTGGTCGTCGCGGGAGGGGCGCTTAAGGACGCGGGTTACGGCGCGAACCGCGAATTCAATCGTGAGAAGGTCAGCGTCATTTTAGGAGTCACGGGAACGCTTCAACTTGCGGTCTCGATGGGCGCGCGGCTGGGTCACCCGATTTGGCGTCGCGCGTTGAACGATGCTGGAATCACAGGCGAAATCGCGGATGAGGTCGTAAATAACATCGGCGACGCGTATGCGGTGTGGCAGGAGAATTCATTTCCCGGTTTGCTCGGCAACGTCGTCGCCGGTAGGATCGCCAATCGGTTTAACTTGGGCGGGACGAACTGCGTCGTGGACGCCGCGTGCGCAAGTTCGATCAGCGCCGCGCATTTGGCTGCGATGGAGCTTCATTCCGGTCGCGCGGATATGGTCGTCACGGGCGGAGCCGACACATTCAACGACATTTTCATGTATATGTGCTTTAGCAAAACGCCCGCGCTCTCGCCGACGGGGGACGCGAAACCGTTTGACGCTTCCGCCGACGGAACGATTCTTGGCGAAGGAATCGGCATGGTCGTTTTGAAGCGACTCAGCGACGCCGAGCGGGATGGCGATTCGATCTACGCCGTTATTAAAGGCATTGGCACTTCAAGCGATGGTCGCGGCAAAGCGATTTACGCTCCGAGCGCGGAAGGGCAGGAGCGATGTCTGCTCGACGCCTACGCGCGATCGGGCGTTTCGCCTTCGACGGTTGAATTGGTCGAGGCGCATGGAACGGGGACCAAAGTCGGCGACGCGACGGAAGTTTCCGCGCTGAAGAAAGTTTATCGCGCCGCGCGGGATAAGGGCGTTTGGTGCGCGCTGGGATCGGTGAAGTCGCAGATCGGTCACACCAAGGCCGCGGCCGGGATTGCGGGACTCATGAAGGCCGCGCTCGCGCTCAAGCATAAGGTTCTTCCGCCGACGATCAAGGTGAGAAAGCCGAATGGCGAAGCCATTTCCGAGGACGGTCCGTTTTATGTTAGCGCGGAAAAGCGTCCGTGGATGTCCCGGCCTCACCATCCGCGTCGCGCGGCAGTGAGCGCGTTCGGATTTGGCGGGAGCAATTTTCACGCGGTGCTCGAAGAACATCGTCCGGCGGCTGCCGGGATTGATTGGGATGGGCGAGTCCAAATTATCGCGCTTTCGTCCGAAAGCCTCGATGACCTTAAGGCGAAGATCTCGACGTGGATCGCGCCGCAAACGTGGTCGGAGGTGCGACGCCGCGCGACGGAATCGCGTCGTGTGTTTTCGACGCTGCACGGCTATCGGCTCGTCACCGTTGCGGAGCA
>CAZPIK010000109.1:1392-11903 GCA_964586185.1 uncultured Candidatus Sumerlaeota bacterium
GGAGCAGGGGAAGACCGATCTCACGAACGCGATGAATGCCGCGCTCAAACGACTGGAATCCGAATCGGGCAAGAAATTCTGGGCGACACCCGAAGGGGCGTATTTTGGCTGCTCGCGTAAACCGGGCAAGCTTGCATTCCTCTTTCCGGGGCAGGGGTCGCAATACGTCGGGATGTGCCGCGACCTTGTCTGCATGTTCCCGAAGATGCAGCAGATTTTGACGGAGGCCGATCTCGCTTACGGCGATCTTGCCGATCTCGCGATGCAGATGAGCGATTTTGTTTTTCCTTATGCCTCGTTCAACGAGGAAGCGAAGAAATTGAATGAATTGGCGCTACGGGCGACTCACGTTGCGCAGCCCGCCATCGGCGCGGTGAGCCTTGGCATGGTTTGCGTTTTGACGGCGTTTGGCGCGCATCCGGCGATGGCGGCGGGGCACAGCTTTGGCGAATTGGTCGCGCTCTTTACGGGCGGTCGAATTACGTCGGGCGCGCTCCATGATCTTGCCAAACTTCGCGGTCGGCTGATGGCGGAAGTCTCCAATAACGCGGGGACGATGATTGCTGTTCAAGCGTCGGAGTCCGAAGTCGCGGAAGTTCTAAAGAGCGAAGGGATCGAAGCGGTTATTGCGAACAAGAACGCTCCTAGGCAGGTTGTCGTTTCGGGAACAAATGAACAAATTTCGAGAGCGAGTGAAGCGTTCAAGAAGAGACAAATTTCCTCGACAGCGCTTCCCGTCGGCGCGGCGTTTCATAGTCCGCTGGTTGCGGGCGCAGCAACACCGTTCCGCGAGGCGCTTGGCAAAATTCCAATACAGTCGGGCGCGATTCCCGTTTATGCCAACACGACGGCGGAGCCGTACCCAGCAGGCGAAAACTCGGAAGATGCTGTTCGCGATTTGCTCGCGGGTCAATTGGCGCAGAGCGTGGAATTCTGCCGTCAAATATTGCGAATGCATGAAGATGGCGCAACGACGTTTGTTGAAGTTGGGCCGGGAAATAAACTGACGGGACTTGTAAAAGCCATTTTGGGCGAAGGGGATTACCACGCCTTTGCCGTGGACGCGAGCGCGGGAAAAAACGACGGAGTCGTTGATTTCGCACGCGCACTCGCGCAACTGGCCGCGCTGGGACATGGAATTGATCTCACGGCGTGGGAACCGTGCAACGGCGAAGATTCTGGCGCAACAACAGCAAAGCCGCGCATGACGGTGAAGCTCACGGGAGCGAACTATCGCAATCCCGCGAAGGTTAAAGAAACTCCAAAGCTCATCGCCAAAGTAAAAACTTCCGCGACAAACGGCGAGACCGCTTCGGCTGCAGCGCTGCCGACGGCAATTACGCCGCCCGTTCATTCGGTTCCCCTGGAAAAAACTAATTACGCATCCACCTTTACAAGCGCACCGCCGCCACACATCCAACCGCCCCCTCCGAAAGGCGAGAGCAAAACCATGTCTTCTCATTCGTCCATTCGACCTTTAACTTCATCCGTTCCGCCGCCTCAATCTTCCTCCACAATTTCTGATGCAAGGCTCGCCGCGCTGAAAACCGCGCAGGAAAACCTGCTTGCCTTGCAGCGGCTTCAAGAGCAGACGGCGCAGCTTCACCGCCAGTTTTTGGAAGGTCAGCAATCGGCGCTGGCTTCGTTTGCGCGGCTCGCCGAACAGCAGCAACATTTATTGGCTGGAACGCCGGTTAGCTACGCGCCTCAGCCAACTCAAATGGCAATGCCGGCGCAAGTTAAGGCTCCTGCACCACAGCTGCCTTCCACAAAACCCATAAGTCCTATTGATCCCAGTAGTCCTATTCTTTCCGCCAGTCCGACCGCGCAAGAACCTCAAGCTCCGGCTATGCCTGCCGTCCCGCAGCAAGATAAAATCAAGGAAACGCTCATTGGCATAGTTGCCGAAAGGACCGGCTATCCCGCCGAAATGCTGAATGTGCAGATGGACCTTGAGTCCGATCTTGGGATTGATTCGATCAAGCGCGTTGAGATTCTTTCCGCGCTTCAAGAGCGGATGCCGGAGTTGCCCGCACTCCCGCCGGAACAAGCGGGGACGCTACGGACGCTCGAACAAATTGCGGCGTTTTTGGGCGAATCGCTCCCGCAAACCGTAGGTCGGCTCCTGAGAGCCGATGAAAAGCAAGCAAACGTCCAAGAGTCGGCTAAGGAGAGCCGATCTACAATTAACGTTTCGTCGCGGGGACAGCAGGATTCGCTCGCGCCGATGTTGCTTGAGATCGTCGGTGAAAAAACCGGTTACCCCGTGGAGATGCTGAACTTGCAAATGGATTTGGAATCGGACCTCGGCATTGACTCGATCAAGCGGGTCGAGATTCTTTCCGCCGTGCAGGAGCGGCGTCCCGATCTCCCCGCGCTGCAACCGGAAGAAGCGGGAAAACTCCGAACGCTGGAACAAGTTATTGCCGTCTTGAGCGCCGGGATCGAACCGCCGTCCGAGCAGGCGTCCTCCAATGGTCATTCCGCGAACGGCCATGTTCATGCGACGCCAATTCGGGAAGAGCAGGCGTCGAGTTCGCATGTCGCGCTATCCCGGATCACTCTTGAAGCCGAACCGATTGAAGAGACGAACGGACATCATACGGTTCATTTGCCCGAAGGGGGAGAGATTTGGATTTCCGAAGGCGGATCAAAACTGGCGGAGGCGTTGGCATTGAGATTGAGCGGTATGGGATTTCAGCCGCGAGTGGTTGCGTCCGCCGACGCCGAAAAATTAAAGTCCGATCCGCCGCCGTGTGCGCTCATTCTGGTTGCTGGCGATCATGCGCCTGAAACCGCTACATGGAAGCAGGATGCCGAAATCGAAATCAAGAATGTGTTTAAACTGGCGCAGGTTGCCGCCCAAGGTCTGCATGACACGGCGGGCAATGGCGGGGCGTTATTCGCAAGCATCACGCGACTCGACGGAGCATTCGGATTGAATGGCGGTGTGAAGATGTCCGATCCGATCCAAGGCGCGCTCGCGGGACTCGTTAAGACGGCGAAACATGAATGGCCGGGAGTTGCGTGTAAAGCGATTGACGTGGATCCCGATTGGCGAGCGGACGACGAGCTTGCCGAAACGTTGGTTCATGAACTTTTTCGCGGCGGTCCGATTGAAGTCGGGCTTTCCAAAGAAAAACGAGTGGCGATTCGAGAGGTCGCCGACAATGGCGCTGGTGAACCAAATGAAAAGTTACTCTTAAGTCCGGGCGAGGTCGTCGTTGTTACGGGGGGCGCGCGCGGGGTCACGGCCGAAGTTGCGCTTGCGCTCGCCGAATCGTTTCATCCAACGCTGGCCTTGATTGGACGCTCCGAAGCGCCGATAGAAGAGCCAGCATGGTTGCGTGGTCTCACCGTCGAATCCGAAATCAAACGCGCGGTTGCGTCGAACTTGAACGGACACGGGAGCAACCCCAAGGCGGTCGAGCGCGAATATCGAAAATGGGCGGCGAATCGGGAAGTCGCGGAGAATATCCGCCGGATCGAGTCCGCCGGATCTCGCGTCATTTATCGTTCCGCCGATTTGCGCGATGCGGATTCGGTTGCGCAAGTCATACGCGACATCGAACGCGAGGCGGGACCCATCCGCGGACTTGTCCACGGCGCCGGTGTGCTTGCGGATCGAATGATCACCGACAAAACGCCCGAACAATTCGAATCGGTCTTCGATACCAAAGTCGCGGGGCTGCGGCACATTCTTTCCGCGCTTGAATCCGCCGATTTGAAAACACTGGTTCTCTTTTCGTCCGTCAGCGGTCGTTATGGTCGAAAGGGACAATCCGATTACGCGATGGCGAACGAGGCGCTGAACAAGATTGCCCGTCTTGAATCGGTGCGACGCCCCTCCTGCAAAGTTCTTTCGGTTGCATGGGGACCCTGGGCGGGCGGCATGGTGAACGAAAGTTTGCGGAAGGTCTTTGAATCCGAAGGTCACGCGCTGATTCCGCTGCGCGAAGGTGGACTCGAACTCGTCCGTGAGATGCGCCGGAAAGATTCACCCGTCGAGGTCGTGATTGCGGCGCAATCCCAGATGGACTCGAACGAACTCTTGGATCGCGCGTTCGGAATTACGCTAGATGTCGCGAGTCATCCATTTCTCAGGTCGCACGTTATCAACGGTTCCGCGACGCTTCCGGCGGCGGTGACGCTTGAATGGCTGGCGCACGCCGCTCTGCACGAAAATCCGGGTCTTGTATTTCAAGGCGTGAACGACCTCAAGATTTTCAAAGGTGTCATCCTCGGTGAAGGTGACTCCGCTGATGTCGAGCTTTGGTCTGGCAAGGCGAAATTAAAGGGAGAGACGCTGGTAGCGATTGCCGAACTGAGAGGAACATCAAGGCGCAATGGCCAGGGGAGCGTGCTTCATGCCCGGGCGGAAATCCTAATCGGTGAACGTCCGGCGCATATGAACGGCACGCCGCCGCTTGAGCCGGTCATTGGGGAATACACACGATCCGCAGATTCGCATTATGAAAATCACCTGTTTCATGGAGAGCATTTTCGCGCAATTGGTGAAATAACGGCTTTTTCAAAAGATGGGATCGCGGCCCGGATTGAGGCCGAGGCGCAGCCCGAACAATGGATGCGCGAGCAGCCTTTGGCGATTGATGCGTGCTTGCAACTCGGCTTGCTTTGGACGCGCGAGGCGTTCGGCGATTTCTCGCTTCCGTCGTCGCTCGAAACTTACCGCCAATTTAACCGCCAAATTCCGTCGTCTGGACTCAGGGCGATTTTGCGCGGCCAAAAATCGGGGGCGCAAACCGCCCGCGCTGACGTGGATTTGACCGACGCGGAAGGAAACGTCGTGGCGATTCTGCGCGGCGCGGAGTTCGTGCTCGATCCCTCGCTTGCAAAAGCCTTTCGTTTGAATGCACTTCAGGGCGCGGCAAGCGCTTAATCGCCAGCCCGAGGAACATGACCGTTTCTAAGCCCCCTTTCTCTCCCATCGCGATTGTCGGCATGGGCGGCATCTTTCCCGCCTGTTCCGATGAGGACGAACTTTGGCGCATGATCGCCACGAAGCGATGCGCCTCGGATGAAATTCCCGTTCACCGTTGGCCCGTGCCGCCTCGCGACCTTTTCGACGCCCGTATCGGCGCGACCGACCGGGTTTATTCCACCCGCGCGTGTCTCGTGAAGGATGCTGATTGGAAGCGGCTTCGCGAATTTCAATCGGGCGACGATCCGAAGGCGGCAGCGCTTGATCCCGTTTTTCATCTGGCGTATTGGACGGCCACGCGCGCGATGGATACGCCCGCGAACGCGAACCTTGATCCCGCGCGCGTCGGAATGATCATGGCGAATATTGTGTTGCCGACCGAAGGCGCAACGGCGTTCAGCCGCGCTTATTTTGAGCGAAACGTTCTCGGCGCGTCGCGAGAAAATCCGGCCTTACGCAATGCCATGAACCGGTATGCCGTGATGGAACCCGCCGCGCGCGCGGCACGATTGCTGGGACTCGGCGGGCGTTGCTTGACGCTAGACGCCGCCTGCGCCTCATCGCTCTACGCAATCAAATTTGCCTGCGACGAGCTTCATTCGGGACGCGCTGACGCCATGTTAGCGGGAGGAATCAACCGTGCCGACACCCTTTTTACTCAGATGGGATTCTGCCAACTTCGCGCGCTTTCGAAAACGGGGATACCCTCGCCCTTTGACGCCGGAGCCGATGGGCTGGTTGTCGGTGAAGGGGGCGCGATGTTCTTGCTCAAGCGGCTTGATGACGCGCTCGAAAGTGGCGATGCGATCCTTGGCGTCATTCGCGGCGCGGGACTCTCCAACGACCGTGGCGGCAGTTTGCTTGCTCCCGATTCAGAAGGGCAATTGCGGGCGATGCGCGAGGCTTATCGCTCTGCGAGTTGGCGTCCCAGAGACGTGGATCTTATCGAATGTCACGCGACAGGAACAACCGTCGGCGACGCCACGGAATTTAAAAGCTACCTGAAACTTTGGAGCGAGGATGCGGGCGGAAACAGAAGCAAGAAGCCCTGCGCCATCGGTTCGGTGAAATCGAACGTAGGCCATCTCCTAACGGGCGCGGCAGCTGCTGGACTTACCAAAATTCTTCTTTCCTTCCGTGAGGAAACTTTGCCACCTTCCGCGAACTTTGAACAGACGAATGCCGAAATTGCATCCGCTGGTGGGACTCCATTTCGCATCCAGCGTGAATGCGAACCTTGGGCGCGACGTGATTCTGAAACGCCACGCCGCGCAGCCCAAAGCGCGTTTGGATTCGGGGGAATCAACGCGCATTTGCTAATTGAGGAATTTCATCCTGAGTTCCATCACAAGCTGTTGAAGATCGTCGAACGGAGTTCGAATCCCACATTGGAAGAGACTCGGAATGAAAGAGTCGCCATTGTCGGCATGGGTGTTCATCTGGGCGAACTCGACTCGCTGCGGAAATTTCAGGAGCACATCTTCAATTCTGAACGACTGCCCGATTCTTGTGTAATTCCATCGCTCGAAATCCCGCGAGGGCGATTCAAAATTCCGCCGAAGGAACTCGAGGAAATGCTTCCGCAGCAACTCCTCATGCTGGAGGTTGCCGATCAGGCGATTCGAGACGCGGGCGGGATTACGAAATTCTCCGCCGAGCGATTCAACCGCACGGGCGTCTTTATCGGCTGTCGGCTTGATTTGAATACGACCAACTACTCCATGCGCTGGACGGCGGATGAAACCGCAGCGCGACTTGAAAAGGAGTTGGGACTGAACCTCGATCAAGGCGCCCGCGAACAGTGGACGAATGAAATTCGCGAAGCCGCCGGACCACCGCTCACCGCGAATCGCACCGTCGGCGGACTCGGCGGAATGATCGCGAGCCGCGTCGCGCGCGAATGGAGTTTGGGCGGTCCCGCCTTTACGCTCGGCGGAGGCAATGACTCGGGACTTATGGTTCTTTCACAAGCGGCGGAGGCGATCCGGCGCGGAGAGATTGACGCGGCGCTTATCGGAGCCGTCGAGTTGGGATCGGATCCGCGATCCGCGCTGGCCATTCGTATGAATGGCGGCGATCCAAGCGCCCAATCCGCCGATGGAGCCATCGCGATTAGTTTGAAGAAGCTCTCGGACGCCGAGCGTGACGGGGACCGGGTTTATGCCGTTCTAGGAGATTCCGACGAACTACAAACAGCGTCGGGGAATATGTTCGCGGAAAGGGAATTCGAGCGCTTCGGTGTTGTCTCTGCATTGATCTCCGTCTTAAGGGCCTCGCTCGCGCTTTTTCACCAACTCCGCCCGCCCGCCTTGAGCAGCGGTGTTTCAAGCGCGCAGATTTGGTCTCACAATCGCTCGGAAGGGCCGCGTCGTGCGGCAATCATTTCAAAGCATCCTCGTTCGATCCGACCCTATGCCGCGCTGCTTGAAGAATACGACAACGGAATGATCGAGGATGACGCGCTCGTGGAGCGAATTGAAGCTGAACGACGGCATCCGTTGGGAGAATCAGTGGAAACTCTTTTTCCGTTTTACGGCGAAAATGTGGATGAAATCAGAAGTGAAATCGCGCGTCTTCTCCGCGAAATTGAAACCGAGCATGAACAAGTTTTAGTGCGGGCTGTTGCGCGGCGTTGGTGGGATTCATGCCACGCTCGATGCGATGCAAAACTAGCGGCCGTTCTGGTCGCCCGAACTCGCGACGAGCTGATTGATCGAGCGCAATTTCTGGATAGTTCCCTGCGCGATCATCCAACGCAGAAACTCGAAGGGATTCAGCAATGTTTCTTTTCTCCCGATCCGCTCGCGCCGAAAGGCGACATCGCCTTTGTTTTTCCCGGTTCGGGCAATGCTTACCTCGGCATGGGATCGGACGTAGTCGCGCATTGGCCGGAGATTCATCGGCGACTTGATGGCGAAAATGCGCGTTTTAAAGATCAGTTGTTGCCCCACCGATTTGCCACCGTGCCCGTGGATCAGAAAGCGCGAGCCGAAGCGGAATTGCTCAGCGATCACCGCGCGCTCATCATCGGTCAAGTCACGCATGGAATCATGATGAGCGATCTTATCCGTTCGTTTGGGATCAAGCCCAAGGCAATCATCGGCTACAGCCTCGGCGAATCGGCAGGGCTTTTTGCAATGCGCGCTTGGCGCGAGCGCGATGCTATGCTGCGCCGCGTTCACGATTCCGATCTCTTTACTCGCCGAATGGTGGGTGAATGTCTTGCCGCGCGCGAGGAATGGAATTTGGGCGAATCTGAGCCGACCGATTGGCGCGTTGGGATGATTGATCGCGATGCCGAGACCACTCGCGAGTTCCTCCGCGAAATTCCGCGCGCATATTTATTAATCGTGAACGCGCCGAACGAATGTGTTGTCGGCGGTCAGGGGAGCGCATTGGCCGAACTCACGCGCAAACTTGGGTGCTCATTCACTCCTATCGAAGGTGTTTCGACGGTGCATTGTTCGATTGCGCGTCGCGTGGCCAAAGAATATCGCGACCTCCATCTTTGGGATGTTTTTGCGCCCGAAGGCGTGCGCTTTTATAGCGGCGCATGGGGTCGCTCGTATCCGCTGACCCGCGAGAACGCTGCCGATTCCATTTTAGCGCAGGCGGTCGAGGGAATTGATTTTCCACTCACGATATATTCCGCCTACGAGGATGGCGCAAGAATTTTCATCGAACTTGGGCCGCGGAATTCATGCAGCCGAATGATTTCGCGAATCCTCGCGGGACGGCCACACATGGCGCGCTCAGCATGTGTGCAGGGGCAGGACGGCGTCGGAACGGTTTTGCGACTTCTCGCGCATTTGGTTACCGAACGCGTGACCGTGGATTTGGATCGGCTGTATATTGAAGCCCCGGCGGCCGGATCGAGCGGCGACACGATGCGAATTCCAGCGCATCGCGAATGGAATAAGGTATCGCCACCTGTTAACCCTTCGAGGCAGACGGAATTTCAACGTGGGAGGCCGTCTCCGACTGCCGATCAGATTGGCGGTCGGAGACCGCCTCCCACATTAATAGATTCCTCCACGGAGACAGATTCCTTCATAGGAATAAATTCCTCCTTATTGGCTCCGTCATCCGCGCTATATGACGGGCAATCTCTGATCGCGGTTCAGGCCGAAACGGCTCGCGCGCATGAGGCGTATCTTCAATGGGCCGACGCCGCGCGGGCTATTCAACTTCAAGTTATTGAAACGCAGTTGAGATTGTTGGAAGCCGGATCGGATGAAGACTTTGCGAATGCCGAGCCTATGACCGCTATGCATTCAGTTACTACCGCGTTGGCACGAATTCCGCGCGAACTGTGTCTTGAATTCGCGCGGGGGAGAATCGCCCCAGTCTTGGGCGCTCCGTTCGCCGAAGCCGATACGTTTCCAACCCGCGTTCGACTTCCCGACGAGCCGCTCATGTTTGTCGATCGCATTACCGAGATCGAAGGCGAACCGCTTTCGCTTTCGAGCGGGCGGGTCGTGACCGAGCACGACGTGCTTCCGGGCGCTTGGTATCTCGACTCGAATCGCATGCCCGTCGGATTTACGGTCGAAGCGGGACAGGCCGATCTTTTTCTTTCGGCGTATCTTGGCATTGATTTAAAAACGCGCGGACTCGCCAAGTACCGTTTGCTCGACGCGCAGGTTGTGTTTCATCGCGGGTTGCCCCGTCCCGGCGAGACGATTCGTTACGACATCAGGATTGACCGCTTCATCCGCCAAGGCGACAGTTATCTTTTCTTTTTCCATTTCGATGGTTTCGTGGGTTCGGAGCCGCTGCTTTCCATGCGGGACGGTTGCGCGGGATTTTTCACGGACATTCAACTGCGCGAAGGAAAAGGCATCGCGGCGAGTGACATCGAACGCGCGAAAACGGCAGGCGTGCTGCCCGGCGATTGGGAATACTTTGTTCCCTTCCAATCCGATTCTTGCGACGCAAATGCTCTCGGTGCTTTGCGACGCGGCGATCTTGCGGGATGTTTCGGTTCTGCCTTTGCAGGACTTCCTCTGCGCGAGCCGCTCGGACTTTTAGGTGGCACGATGAAACTCATTGACCGTGTGACGGCGCTCGAATCGCGAGGCGGATTGCACGGTCTTGGTTTCGTTCGTGCGGAGATTGATATTCATCCTGATGACTGGTTCCTCACGTGTCACTTTACCGACGACCCCGTGATGCCCGGCACGCTCATGTATGAAAGTTGTCTTCACGCATTACGTGTGCTGCTGTCGCGGATGGGCTGGGTTGGCGAACGCGATGAAATTGCTTTCGAGCCGATTCCCGGAATTGGAAGCAGACTTCGATGCCGAGGACAGGTGCTTCCGGAAACGCGTCTTGCCTCTTATGAGGTTCACCTGAAAAAAATCGGGCTTGATCCCGAACCATGGGTGATTGCCGACGCGATCATGTTTGCGGATGGTCGCCCCATCGTATGGATCGAGGACATGACGATTAAGATGACCGGAGGCTCCCGGGAGAAGCTCAGGCAGATTTGGGGTGGCCGAAAATCAGATGCGAAAACCGCCGTCATTACTCGGCAGCAGATTGAGGAGTTTTGCTACGGGGCGCCGTC
>CAZPIK010000110.1:0-11765 GCA_964586185.1 uncultured Candidatus Sumerlaeota bacterium
GTTGGATTTACCAAAGTGGGGTTCGCCCGCGCTTATCTTTTACCGGGCGTGCTGGTATTTCTGATCCCCGCGTTCGCCTATTGGTTTTTCTTGCGAGCCGAACGGCAAATGGATCAGGAAGCCTTGGTCAGCATTCTAGATCAGGTTTCAAAGCAAGCTGACGTGTCAGAGGAAAAGCGAACGAAAGCGCTGGAGTTCTATCGCAAGACTCCCTTGTCCGAAATAATGGCCTCCAACGAACCTAAATTGCGGCAGCTACAGGACAATATAACACCATCAGCAAAGAGAGCTTATTTGACTTTCCGATGGATGATTCGCATCGCAGCCGTATGTATTCTTTCTGGAATTGTCGTGTTTGGGGTTGCTGGCGTTAGCGTCTTGATTTCACTTCGCTCCCAGAAGGCGCTTTACTGGAGCCTCTACCTTGGATGGCATGTACTCCGGTCATTCGCCCTGCTGCAAGTGCTCGGGCAGGGATGTCTTGCCGTGGCGTTATCCTACTGGGTGACAGCACTCTGGATGAATGTGTACTCGGTAAAACTTATACTGCTCGTCGTATTTGTCGTGATCGGCGCGGTTGGACTCATGATCCACGCCATCTTTCGTAAATTGGACGACAGACTTATCATTGAGGGAAAGGTGCTGGATGAAGCTTCTGCGGTCGCGCTTTGGGCAAATCTTCAAAAGCAGGGCGCGGAATTAGGGTTGGATAAACCCGATCAGATTATCGCCGGGATTGACGACAATTTCTTTGTCACCGAGCACCCCATGACAGTTGGGGACAAAGTGTATGAGGGCAAATCGCTTTATATCAGTCTTTCGTTGCTAAGAAAGCTAACAAGGGATGAGGCAGACGCCGTGCTGGCGCATGAACTGGCACATTTCAGCGGTCAAGACACCTTATACTCACGCAAAATTTCTCCTCTTCTGAAACGCTATCAGAGTTATTTGGAGGCGCTATACGGTGGGGGCATCACCCGTCCCATCTACTATTTTATGCTGTGCTTTCGAAGTCTCTATGAACTCTCGCTTGGACGATTGCATCGCGAACGAGAGTTCCGCGCCGATGCGATTGCCGCACAATTGACATCGCCCATTAGCGTGGCGAGCGCACTCGTGAAGATTTGCGCCTATTCCAATTACCGAAATAAGATTGAGCAGGACTTTTTTAAGGAAGAACGGGTGCTCGAATCCTTGAACATCGCCGCGAGAGTTTCGGACGGATTTCCTGAATTTGTAAAAGCAGGAATCACAAACCAAGAAATTAACGATGCTGCAACGACTCATCGTTTTGATACGCATCCGCCGTTGCGCCAGAGACTCGAGGCGCTGAATACGGCGCTTTCACCCAACTTTACCGAGGAAATCCTGCTTAAACCCTTAACCGATACGTGGTACGACCAAATCGAAAATGCAGCGGAAATTGAAGTTGCGCAATGGGCACAATACGAAGACCGATTGAGGTCGTTTCATGAAAATGTTCTCGCTTACCGCTATCTTCCGTCAAACGAAGAGGAGAAAGCGGTAGTCTTGAAATTCTTTCCAGGGGTAAAAACTGAAGGAAAGAAGGGAGTGTCACTGGAAATCACCTTTAATCACGTCCATTACTCCGTATGGAGCGATCCCATCGAATGGGCGAGCGTCAGCGAGTGCGCGGTCACGGAGAGCTTGGGAAAAAAGTACCTTACGATCAAATACAAACGGGATGGGGACAAACAGGAAAAGATCGGTATTAGCATCTTTGAAATCTCCGCTGATCAAATCATCACGATATTCAATGAATACTACGGGCGACACCATGCGGCGCTCGCGTATCAGAAGTCGAAGTCCGAGAACCCAGAATTAGGAACGCAAGATGATGCTTGACGGGCCGCTTGCTTTGATCTTGCGCTCCCAAGTTTGTGGAGATGATTTCTTGCCGCCAAGCATCGATAACGCAATAATCAACCGGGCGATTGTGTTACCAAGGAGCGCTCATTTCATGAATAAGACTTCACTCCGTCCTTGCCATGGGTTTTTGGCGACATTCCTCGGCATGACTGCATTTTGTGGTAGCTTGCTTTTAGCTGCGGAACTGCCGACCGCATTGCCTCAAGCGACAATCAATGGCGAGGGGCCCGGCTGGAAATCGCTCGGCGGGGAGGATTTCGAGAAGGTCAATTGCGACGATTCTACGTGGACATGGAAGGGCGGCGAAGCCCATTGCACCGGAACTCCCGTCGGCGTAATCCGCTCGAAGGAAATCTACGGCAACTTTGAATTGGTCGCGCAGTGGCGTCATCTCAAGTCCGGTGGCAATTCAGGCATTTTCGTTTGGGGAATTCCCGATTCGCTGAAGGACTTAAAACCCGGCCAGCTTCCCCACGGCGTCGAGGTGCAAGTTCTCGACCACGGCTATGCCGAGCAATGGGAAAAGCAAAATGGCAAGAAGCCCGATTGGTTCACAACGCACGGCGACGTCTTTCCGGTCGGCAAGACGGTGATGACTCCATTCGCGCCGATTTCACCGGACGGCTCGCGGAGCTTTCCGCGCAAGAACATGAGCAAGGGAATCAATGAGTGGAATCACTATTACGTCCGCGCGATCAATGGCGAAGTTAGGCTTTGGGTCAACGGCGAGGAAGTTTCGGGAGGGACGGGGATCGAACCCAAAACGGGTTATCTCTGCCTTGAATCCGAAGGCTCGCCGGTGGAATTCAAGGGACTAAGAATTAGAGTTCTTCCCTAAATCATAGGTCCTATAAGTCCCATCGGTCCCACACTATCTTGGAAACCGATAAGATATTCCCACCGAAATGAACCAATCATCGGCGGCGTCGGTGAGACCGAATCCCGTCGCGCAATCGAGTTGAAGGTTTTCGCGCAGGCCATAGGTTAGTCCGCCGTCAATCAGGTGAGCAGGTCGGCCCGTATTGAACGGACAATCGCCGAAGACCTCGATAAATGCGCCGAGTCGGTCGGTTACGTCGTAACCAAGTGTTGCCGTGTATTGGAACATGGATACGGTATGCACGTCGCCGAGGCCGTCCGGTTCGCTTGCCCATACCATGCCCAAATTATAGCCGAGTGAAAGTCGCTCGGTCAGCGTATGCGCAAACGAGAAACGATAAGAAGGATCAAGTCGCTCGCTTGAAAATCCCCGTTCGCCCGTTGGTAGGCCGAGCATGGCGATGAAGGCCGCTTCGGGACGCGCTCCCGTTTCCTCCCAGAGGCGATATTTGAAACCGATTTCCGAATCGCCCGCGCCTGACGACCGTACCGTTTCGCCGAGTTCGTCTTCTTCTTGTTGCCATGTATAGCCGGAATGACCGAGCCGGAGTTCCAAGTCTTTCATGAGTCCGATTCGCATGAGCGATTCGAGGGCCGAGTCGGATTCCGAATCTTCGCGTTGGCGGTTTTGGGCGTGGGTGAACCCGACTTCCAATTGAACGTATCCGGGCGGCACGGTATTGGACGTCTCGGTCTGGTCGGGTCGGTCGGTCGCCATCTCCGGCGGTTCGGACGATTCCTCGCCGAAGATGGAAGGCTCGGCGAGTCCGGTGGTCAACATGAAAAGCGCGCAATAAAATGAGCTACGGATGAGCATGAATAAAACCTCAGCCGTATTTATTATCAGAACGAATAAAATATAGCCATAGCTAAATTAAGAAGGCTAATCGTCGGCTCTGGAGAGCCGACCTACAATCACAAACTTTATTTGAGTGAATGTAGATATAGCGCGAGGGATTCGATTTCTTCGTCCGTGAGGAGGCTATCCTCCATCGTCGTTTCGGGGACGAGCGCTTGCGGCGATTTAATAATCCAATAGAGGAAATCAGGCGTGAGGCGCGATCCGCTGCCTTCGAGATCGGGCGCGGTCTTGCCCCCTTTGCCGCCGATCGCATGACAGACGCCGCAGCTTTCCGATTCGTAGAGCGCCTTGCCCGCCTCGATTTTTTCGGCGGTAGATTTTGAGGGATCCATCTTCGGAGCGAATAATTCCGGGCGTTTCAGCGACATCATATAGACCGTGATCGCCTCAAGCTCGTGATCCTTGAGTTTGAAATCGGGCATCCGAATGGCCGCGCGCCGGTTCTTCGCTTCAAATCTTCGCGGAGGAACTTCCTTCATGTAAGTCATCATCCATTCGGGCGTGAACCGATTCCCCGCGAAATCGAGCGCGGGCGGAATGTTGAGTTCGCGTCCGACACCCTCGCCGACGTGGCACGCCGCGCATTTGAGAGTTTCGTAAAGCGCATGTCCGGCATCGGCAAGCGCGGGATCGAATTTGGGCGCTTGCGTCGTATCGGTTGTGGCCGCCGTTTCGGTTTTCGCCGTCTCCGTGGGTAGTGGCGTTTCGTGTGACTCGGCATCGGCCTTCTTTTTTTCTTCGATCTTCATCGCGCGCTCAACCTGTAATTGTTGGTAGCCGAGAATCGTAAGAGCGACGGTCACCACCAATCCCACGGCGGCGAGTCCCAACGCGAGCGGTCGCTTGGAAAGTTTGCGTTCGGGATTGCGGTCAATGAATGGCAACGCAACGAGCAGAAGAATTCCCGCCGTCGGAATAATGAACGTTCCGAAAATTTCCATTCGTCCCGTGAAGTATCGCAGCAATTGCTGGAGTCCGAGGAAATACCACTCGGGATGCGGCGCGTAGTAGGTGTTCAGCGGATCGGCCTTCTCTTCCAGATGAGCGCCGAATTTGGCGACCAGCGCCAACAAGATTGCCAATACCGTCAACGCCATGAGCGAATCGCGCGCGGCTTGGTTCGGAAAAAAGGTTGAAGGATAATTCACCGGTTCGTCATCGCGTTTCCAAGGCGGAGTAATACCAAACACCCGAACCAAAAACAGATGCGCGCCGACGAGCGCAAAGAGCGCGGCGGGAAGAATGAACACATGGATCGCGTAAAAACGGGGAAGCGTGAGTTCGCTGATTTCATCGCCGCCGAGCATGAACTTCCGGAGATAACCGCCGATCACGGGCGTTTTGCCCATAATGTTCGTCCCGACCTGCGTCCCGAAATACGCTTTCATATCCCAAGGAAGCAGATAGCCCGTGAAACCGAAACCAAGCACGACCATGAAAAGTCCGACGCCGACGAGCCAAGTCCACTTGCGGATTCCCTTATACGCGCCGTAACTGAACACGCGAAGCATGTGGATGCAGATGATGACGACGAACGCGCTCGAACCCCAGTGATGAAGCCCGTGAATGATCCTTCCGAAACTCACTTTCTGTTCGACGAATTGCACGCTCTCCCACGCGACGTCGGGCGAGGGCGTGTAGTAGAAACCCATGAGAACGCCTGTGACGACCTGCAGGGCGACCATGAAAAGACAGAGCGATCCGGTCGTATGGAGAAAGCCGACTCGTTCGGGAAGTCGCTCGCCCATCAGCGCGGAGATCGGCGCAAACACGAGCGCAATCAATTCGCGTAGGTTCTTCGGAGGATCGTGCTCGTCGTGCGGGTTCGTCATCGCGGCGCGTCAGACCTCCACGTAAAGCTTGCCGTTTTCGATTTTAGCGTTCATTCGCTGCATCGGTCTGGGCGGCGGACCGGAGATGACGTTTCCCTTGGAATCGAATATGCCATCATGACAGGGGCAGAGAAATTGTTTTTCGTCGCTCTTCCAAGTGATCGTGCAGCCGAGGTGAGTGCAGACCGATGAAAAAACGATCGGTCCCTTTTCGTCCTCAACAATCCAAAGGTTTTGGCCTTTTACAATTTCGCGGAATGTGTCGTGGGTTGAGTATTTGATTCGAGCAGGTTTCGGTTCGGCGCCCTTGAAGGCATCGGCAGGACCGACCTCGACCCATTGCGCTGAGGACTTCTTGAAAATCGGTCCCAGCAGATAACCCAAGATGGGCGTCGCGAGCAATGCGGCGGTAATGCCATTCAAGGTAAAGACAAAAAACTTGAGAAATGTTCGGCGTCCTGAGTCCATGACCGTTGTCCAATATGAAATACGCGCAGGAGACCTCGTATCCATTTCCCCCGCGCAAGCAAACCCTCTTAAACTAATCTCTGGGCGCGGATTTTCAAGTCAATAACCTCTGGCATTGTTCAAGGATTAATGCTTCGTCTTGTGTTCCTCTCTCCTTGTTGCGGCTTTCGTTCGCGTGGGGTACCGTAAAACCGCACTAAAGCGGAGAAGCGAACATGGCGAAACCTTGGATGCTCTACGGGGCGAATGGATATACGGGACAGCTTACGGCGCGCGAGGCCAAGCGGCGGGGAATGACCCCTATCCTTGCCGGACGGCGTCGCGAGACTTTGGAACCAATGGCCCAAGAACTCGGCTTAGAAGTTCGCGCTTTCGATCTCGATGACCCTGCCGCCGTCGCCAAGAATTTGGAAGGGATGGCGCTGGTGCTTAATGACGCCGGGCCTTTTTCGGCGACGGCACAAAAGATGCTCGCGGGGTGTATGGCGGCGAAGGCGCATTACCTCGACATCACGGGCGAGATCGCCGTCTTCGAGCATGTGCATACGCGGAGCGAGGAGTATCGCCGCGCGGGGATCGTCGCCATGCCGGGCGTCGGATTCGACGTGGTTCCCTCCGATTGCCTCGCCGCAATGCTCAAGCGCGCGATGCCCGACGCGGCGCGGCTCAAGCTTGCGTTCAAATCACATCGCGGAAAGCTGAGTCCCGGGACGACCAAGACGATGATCGAAGGCTTGCCCGAAGGGGGGAAAATTCGCCGCGATGGAAAAATCGTCCGCGTTCCTTCGACGTATAAAGTGGAGGAAATTCCTTTTGCGGGTAAACCAGAATTGGCCGTCTCAATCCCTTGGGGCGATGTCTCGACCGCCTACTACTCGACGGGCATTCCCAACATCGAAGTTTTCATCGGGACGAGTCCCAAGCAACTGAAGCAAATGCGATTCATGGAGCGGATGCGCTGGCTCGTCAGTCTTGGTTTTGTCCAATCGTTCATGAAGGCGCAAATCGGGAAGAAGGTCAAAGGCCCGAACGAATCCGAACGCGCGAGTGACGAGATGTTTCTTTATGGCGAAGTCGAGAACGCCGAGGGAAAAAAGATCGTCATGCGACTACGAACGCCCGAAGGTTACAATCTAACGGCCGATGCCTCGCTGGCTTCGGTCGCGCGATTGCTCGAAAGCGACCTCGCGCCGGGAGCTTACACGGCGTCCATGGCGTTCGGCCCCGATTTTGTTCTGGGACTTCAAGGCGTCCGGTTGGATGGGCCGAGTCCGCGATGATTTCAGCTTACAAGAATCTTGGATCGAATCAGAATTGCCCGCTAGCGTTTCATGCTTTTGCTGCGCGTGTGGGATTGAGTTTGTTGGTGGCGATTCTCGCTGCCTGTGGCTCTGGTGAAAAAGCCGCCCCAAAAGCCCAATCGGCGGCCAAGCCCAAACGGAATCCCAACGCGCTCAACTTGATATTGATTACGCTCGACACCACCCGCGCCGATCGTCTGGGTTGTTATGGTTACGCGAAGGCGTGGACCCCGAACCTTGATAAACTCGCCGCCGAGGGAATTCTTTTTGGTCAGATGTATTGCCAGACGGCGATGACGCTTCCCTCGCATGCTTCGATCCTTACCGGTCTTTTTCCAACGCGGCATGGCATTCACATCAACGGGCCTTTTCGACTATCATCCAAAATCCCCCTGCTTCCGGAAATCCTGAAACGCGAAGGTTACTCGACCGCCGCCTTTGTGAGCGCATTCGTGCTCAATTCGCAGTTTGGACTGGATCGCGGATTCGATCTCTACGACGACGAGGTTCCAGTTGGAGTTATGGACATTCCCGAACGACGTGGCGACGAGACGGCCATTCGCGCCGCAATTTGGCTCGTTAAGCACAATCCGGAGACTCCTTTTTTCCTTTGGATGCACCTGTTCGATCCTCACTTTCCCTACGAGGCCCCGTACGACATCAGCAAAAAGGACCTCGACCCCTACGACGGCGAAATCGCATTCGCCGACTCCTGCGTTGGAACCTTGCTCGACGCGCTCGAACAATCGGGTCAACGCGACCGAACCCTAGTCGTCGTGACGGCGGATCACGGCGAAGGATTGGGCGAGCATGGCGAAGCCATTCATTCCCTTTTTATTTACGATTCGACGCTCAAAGTCCCATTGATCATTCGCGCCCCAGCTAAATTTCACATCGGCGCGTGGGCCGCCGGTTCGCGAGTGGATTCTCTGGCGCAATCCGCCGATCTATTGCCGACCTTGCTTGCGATGTTGGAAATTCCAAATTCCTACGGCTTTGACGGGAAAAATTTAGTTGAGACGACACGAGATCATCCGGGTCAGGACGCGCTGCTTTATGCCGAAGCGCTGTATCCTGCAGCATTTGGTTGGTCGCCACTTTTCTCCGCGCGTGACGCCAAACTCAAACGCATCCTTGCGCCAACGGCTGAACTTTACGATTACCGAACGGATCCCGGTGAATCTCACAACTTGGATTCTCAACTAAAGGCCGACGCCTCTGCGCTCGATTCGAAGATCAAGGAAATTCGCGCGCAATCGTTAGAGGTCGAACAAACCCCGTCATCCACCAACGCAAATCTCGAATCCATTCGAAAGCTCGGCTACATCGGCGCGGGAGGCAGCGTGGATCCCAATGCCGACTTCGAGGGGTTGCCCGATCCCAAAACAAAAACAAAAGTGTTCGACGCTATCAACGCGGCGCGACATACAACGAGTGGAAACCTTCCTGCCGATTCCGTCGCTTTGCTTGAGCCTTTTGCCGAGACGGAGAAGGACAATCCCATTTTTCTCCAAGTTTTTGGCGAAGCGTTGATCGCCAGCGGGGATAGAACGCGCGGTACCGAAATGCTCGAACGCGCGGTTGCCATTTCTCCCGAAGACCCCGATTTGGCCATGCGGCTTGCCAATACTTACCTGAATGCAGGCCGTGCTAAGGATGCTTTGGAATTGCTTGAACCCATCACACACGAAAATCCGGCCTACTCCGAAGGGTGGGACCTTTTGGGCGTGGCACGGGGGATGATACAGGATTGGAAGGGAGCGATTGAGGCGGGGCAACGCGCCCTCGCCCTCGTTCCCGAACATCCCGACTATCGCGCGCACTTTGGAGTGACGCTTTTACGTACCGATCACCCGCGTGAGGCCGAAGCGGAATTCCGCGCTGCGCTAAGTTCCCGCGATTCACTCGATAATCGCTTCAACCTTGCGCTGGCCTTGAATCTGCAGCAACGGTATTCCGAATCCGCGCCGATGTTTGAGACGATCTTGAAGGAACGTCCCGAACACCTAGAAGCGGCCGAGCGGCTCGTCGTCGCCAAGTATAAACTGGGCGAAAAGGCCGAATCACGCCGTCTCGCTGAAGCGATGGTTGCGGCGGGAACGGTCACTCCGCTTGCTGTTTATTACCTTGGCTTGGCTCGCGCGGACGCCAGTGAATTTGCGGATGCGATTCGCGACTTTGAATCTGCGGCGAAGGGACTTCCCGATTTTCAACCGATTTACGAATCGTGGCGCGACGCGCTGACGAAATCTCCTGACGCAGCAAGCGCGGGGCGGCTTCTCGAGGTCGCGCGCAAGCGACCTCTCGGTTTTTCAAAAGATGATTTACTGAAACTTGAGGCAGTGGCGTTGGCGAAGGCTCAGCCCGCTTTGACGACTCCCTGATACACGACGCGCGCTTCGCCTTCGAGCTGCACGTTGGTAAATGATTCACCTTTGGCGTCGAAATAGATGTTGAGAATCGGACCGCCGCGTGTGCGGATGGCCGTCGGCGATTTCGCACGGCCTTTGAGGCTCGCGATCAAGGCCACGGCGACCGATCCCGTTCCGCAGGCGAGCGTTTCATCCTCGACCCCGCGTTCATAGGTGCGAACGGCAATTTCGTTGTTGCTCATGATTTTGGCGAAATTGACGTTCGTTCCCGCCGGAGCAAACGCTTCGTGATTTCGAATCTTGCGTCCCAAATCGAAGACCGGCGCGCCTTCCAAATCCTCGAAAAAGATAACGACGTGGGGAACCCCCGTGTTGATGTAATCCACCTTGCCCCCCGGAACGCCCGGCAGCGCGACAGGAACATCGCGGCGGAGCGTGTGCGGATCGCTCATGCCGAGCTTGATATCCGGCCCCACGACTTCAGCGCGATAGATTCCGGCTTTGGTCTCGAAGTTCATCTTCTCGCCCGCCGCGCCGATGATATGGGCAAACCGTGAAATGCACCGTGCGCCATTGCCGCACGATTCCGCCTCGCCGCCATCCGCGTTGTAATAGCGCATCCGAAAATCCGCGTTCGCGCCTTCGGGTTTCTCGACCAGCAAGACGCCGTCCGCGCCGATCCCCACCCGCCGCGCGCACCACTTTTCAAAAAGCGGTTTGCGACCGGCCTCGGGCATTTTGGCGTCGCGGTTGTCCATCACAATAAAATCATTGCCCGCTCCGGACATCTTGGTGAAATCGTATTGATCGCGAAATCCGCTCATGTTGGCTCCTCATCCAGCGTCCTTATTGACGCGCCGAAGATTCCTTTTTACACCCGTTAAGCCCGTCGAATCAAGCGTCGCTCCTTTCCGCTATGCGTTTTGCACGACCGAAGCTCTTCGTGGCTCTGTGTCTCTATGGTTATTCTTTCCGCCGATTCCCAATAACCACCTTCCCGCCAAATACGCTGCAATCACGAGCAGCATCACCGCAAAGATTTTCTTGTATTGCGCGTTGTCGAATCGCTTTGAAAGCCAGACGCCCAATTGCACGCCCGAAAGCGATCCCATGACGAGCGGAATCAACCACAACCATGGGATCGGTGTGTTCTGCAAATACGAGGCCGCGCCCGTCATGGCCGTGATCGGCATTTGGAAAAGACTCGTTCCAACGGCCAACACAACCGGCATGTTGAAAAGTTGAATCGAGAGCGGCACATAAATAAACCCGCCGCCGATTCCCAGCATGGCCGAGGCAATTCCAACTGAAAGTCCCAGTAAAATTGCCTTCATCGGCTCGATTCTGCTTTCGGACGTCGCGGGTTTTTCTCCCGTTGCCGCCGCGTCACCTTTCTTGCTCTTCAGCGTTTTGCGCGACATGTAGATGATCATCACAATGAAAAGCCAAGTGAGAACCGTATCGAGAACCTCGCGCTCGCGACCCATGAACTGAAAATTTCCGAGATCGCCGAGTTGCTTAACGATCCAGCGACCGAACCACGCGCCCGGAACCGCGCCGACGAGCGACCATATCGCCAGTCGCGCATGGACGCTTCGGTTTTTGAAATGCCCCCACGCTCCGGATGCCGACGTCGGGACCATTTGCGTAAGCGACAGCGCGTTAGCCGTCTGCCAATCCAAGCCGAAAAGTCCGATCAGCGCGGGAACCAAAAAAGCGCCGCCTCCGACTCCGAAGAACGCCGACAGCACACCGACACCGAGTCCCAATCCCAAAAGTTTTATAAACACCAATACCGTCATGTTCGTTTCGCCAGCGCCTCCCGATAAACCGATTCGATGGATTCCGCCCAGCGCTTTGGATCGTGATTCCGCTGAGCCATTTCGCGATTGATCCGTCCCATCCGTTTGCGTTCCTCGGGGTTGTTCAAAAGTTTCAAGATTGCTTCGGCCATCGCTTCGGGATCGCGCGGGGGAACCAGCACACCCTCAGAAAGGATTTCGGGAATTCCTCCGACCGTCGTCGCGACAACGGGAAGTCCGCTCGCCATATATTCCGTCGTCACGCGGCTGAATCCTTCGGAACCGAGCGACGCGACGACGCCGTTATCGAGCGACGCCATCACTGCGGGAAGATTCTCGATCCGCCCCTCGACCTTCAG
>CAZPIK010000111.1:0-11691 GCA_964586185.1 uncultured Candidatus Sumerlaeota bacterium
AGCGGCTCCAATCCCATTTTCTCAAACGTCTCAAGCGCGGCGGCGGTCGTCCCTCCGGGCGAAGTGACGCGGCGGCGCAATTCGGAAAGTTCCTCCGGCGACTCGATAGCCAACCGCGACGCGCCGAGAAAAGTCTGCAGAGTGAGTTTCTTCGCGAGATCGGGCGCGAGCCCCATTTCCACCGCCGACGCCTGCATGAGTTCCATGAATCGGAACACATAGGCCGGACCGCTTCCCGAAAGCGCGGTGACGGCATCAAGCAACCGCTCCTCGACGATGACCGCGACGCCGACCGCTTCGAACAGCGCACGCACGGCTTCGAGATCGGCGGGCGTTGCGTTCGTTCCAGCGGCGATTCCCGCTGCGCCTTCGCCGATCAGCGCCGGAGTATTCGGCATGACGCGCACGACCCGCGTTCCCTTGGGAAGAATTCGTTCGATCATTCCGCAGGTGATTCCCGCCGCAATAGAAACAATACGATGATCGGCACGAACATTCGGCGCGGCGGCTTCCAAAACTTTGCCAAGATCCTGCGGCTTGGTCGCGAGGACAACACTCGACGCGCTCTGCAACAAGTCTTCAAGATTCGCGGCAGCTTTCGTTCCTGTCTCAGCGGCGAGCGATTCGGCCTTGCCCGGAACCGCATCAAGCGAAAAACATTTTTCAGGCGGGATCAGTTTCTTTTCCGCGACGACTCGAAGAATTGCTCCGGCCATATTCCCCGCGCCGATGAATCCCAGCGTCGAAAAGTGTGCGTTCAAATTCATGGATTCGCTCCTTTTGCCGTGCGACTCGGCGTTACGCTATCGCACCCAAACATCCCACGAGCATAACGGCGTCGAACACGATTGCAATGACCCGTCAATCGACGCCGACCGACAGACTCCAGACTTGGAATTTGGAATTTCCGAGCTTTTGCGGAACCGCCCGACCCTTGCCACCGGATGGGAGCGCGAAACTTACGGGAATACGTTCGTCGAGAGGATTGCAGACGAGCGCGACTTTGGAAATGTCATGGCGCTGCGCGACCTCGCTTAGGAACGGAAATATATCCGCATCGGAGCGTACGAGATAGAACGGAATGCTCGGGATGAAATGAGCAAACTCCAAAGCGACGGCGGTATGGTTGGTAACAATCGCCTCGGGAGGGTGATTTTCAAAAAGTTCCAAAGTCGGCTTCATGGAATTCAAATAAGCCCATCGAAAGAACGAATAATCATGATATCGCGCGGGAAGAGACGAGAAGACCAACAAAAGCACGCTCCATCCGAATAGGCGATGGCGCCGCGTAAGTTCGGCAGAGGCAATCGCTGCAATCGGAATCAGGATGAGGTCATAACGTCGGAAGATTTGCATCCCGCCTGAATTGGGAACGATCAGGGGAGTCCCAAGCGACGAGACGAGAATAAGCGCGACGGGCAATAGTAACGCCTCGCGATTTTCCTTCTGCTTGATCGTTACGGCAATGGACGCGACGAGGATCATCGCGATAACCGGGTATTGGCTCACCATGTCCCAACTCCATCCGCCGAAATAAAGCCGCAACCATAGCAGCACGTCATCCGATCGAAGATTCTTCTCCTGTAAATGGTGCAATCCGAAATAGTGTCCCGTCGAAATCTTATTTAAGATAAAGAAAAATAAAGAAACGCCCACCATACTTGCCGCCGTCGCCTTCCAACTTCCCGTTTTCCGGCACCCATATCCAATCATGAGGGCGGCCGCAAATGACAATTCGGGACGAAGCACAACCGCCATAGCGCCAAGAGCCGAAGCCGCCCCGGACAATCCCATTCGGCTCGGCTCTCGGAACGCGAGCTGCCATAGAAAATACGAGGAGACAAAGAGAAACAGCGCGGGAACGTGTTCCCAAAACATTGCGCCGTAAAATGTCAGCGGAGAGAAGATAATCGCAACCGAAGCGACAAATGCGGGCCCATATCCTTCGGACGCCTTAGCGGTTCGCAATCCGATGAGCAACCAGAGCCCCAGCATGGAAAGCGCGGGCAGAATATACAGTCCGTAGTATCCGAACACTCGAAATAAAGGGAGCGAAAACAATTGGAAGAAGGGGGGAAAAACCAACTGGCCTTCGTAGGCAAACGGAGCGATCACGGGTATGGGATAAACGCGCGGATTGCCCCGAACCCATTCGGGCGCTGCGGTCCACGCAAGATCGCTGGACAAAGTTCCTTGTTCGATCCACCTCCGGATCATGGCCTCCTTGATGGCCCCATCCCCACTGAAATGAAAGTGCGGGATGGGAATCGTCATCAAGCCAATTAGCGCAAAGGCGCCCATCGTCCAGAGGGCGACAACCGGAAGCAAATGAACAACTCGGCTCCTCATTGAAAATTTCAAACCTATTGCACTTCGCGCTTCGATAATTCATCGCTGACCAAAACATGAATTTGGAAGTGACTTCGGCCCGAAGGAAGAGGTCGGAATCGCCAGTGAGAACCATCGGCCAGCTGAATTCGATCCAGCGGTTGGGAGGACTCGCCATTGCGACGAATCATGACAAAAAGCAGTTTTTCGGGCGGCACATGCGGGGCGATTCTGCTGATGGCCCTTTGCATGTCTTTGAAACCATGCACACGGAAAAAGGGCGTGGACTGAGCCAATGGAAAATGATTCAACATGCCGTCATTGTGGTCGCTAATGACCGCGCCGGGACGCCGATGTTCCAACGCTTCGTGAATGTACCGAACTCGGTCGCTGTAGTTCCATGCGAATTCGTCTCGTATGTAATATAGGTTAACGACCGAAGCGAATTGCAGCGCCGCCAATGCCATCCCCAAGGTTCGATTGGTGAAGGCAAGCCGAGCCGCCAAAAGCGCGCCCGCGGGCACAACCAACAAGATAAATCGGCGATAAATCTGTGCGTCTCCAAAGTTCGGGATAAATAGGAAGGAAAAGAAAAAGGTCAGCCAAAACGTGAGCAAGAGCGTTCTTTCCCCTTGGTCATTCGGAAAGAAATGTCGGCGGGCTATCAGCGGAAAGAGAAGAGCAAGAAACGTGGCGGGCGTTATCAACAACAGATCCATTGAATAAAGGCTGAAATAACCGGTCACGATGTCGAATATAGGATGGGTAAAGAGGACAGAAGCTTGTTGATGATGAATTCCAAGGGGATGCCCCGTGGCTATGAAATTCAGCGCGGCAACCAGCAACCCAAGCAAACCGGCCCCCAACGCGAACGCGCGTCGGGCTTCGAGTGTCTTCCATGCAAGCGCGCCAAGAAAAATAAACCCGAGGATGATTTCCGGGCGAAAAGCCAAAGCCGCGATCCAAGACGCTCCCGCGCAAAATGAATGGAGATTTGAAATGCGCCCGATACTGCCCGTTCCAACGAGTAGCATATAGGTCGCAAAGAGAAAAAAGATCGAGGGCGCGTGCTCCCAAAAAATCGCGCCATAGAATGTAAGCGGCGAAAAAATCGTCATGGCCAGAGCGAGATTCACGGATAAGGGACCATAGCCGCGCCGATCCAGATGCCACCACATCATTCCCCAAAGTCCAACGACCGAGGCCAAAGGGAGCGCGAAAAGCCCCCAAAACCCCATCACAAGATAAAAGGGCAGCGTCAGCGCCATAAAAAACGGAGGGAAAACGATTTTGCCGTCATGCACAAAGGGCGTTTCGAGAGGATAATTGCCCAGTTTCCACAAGCTGGTAGCCCAGTCAGGCACGCGCGGCATGACCAGCGTATTGTCCAGACGACCCTGCTCGATCCATTGCTGAATCAAATATTCCTTGAACGTGTTGTCGCAGCTAAAATGGTAGGGCGGATGGATGACTTGGAAGAGCGATCCAAGAAACACCAAGCCCCCTAAAATCTGAATTGCCGGAAGCCATCGTAAATATCGGGTTGGGATCATTGGGTGAGTTTGGCGTGACGGCGCGCGCGTAGCGTGTCATGCTATCCGCGCGCTTTGGCTTTATCGAGCCGAAAAGTTCGAAGTATCGGGCGACTCTTAATGAAGAACGATTTTCAATTCTTGCGAAGAATATTTTGGATGGGCTGTTATTTCGCATTCGCTACCGTGACGGGGGCGGGAGCATCGTCGCCGCTTTCACCCGAAGACTCCATGAGAACGATGGAGATGCATCCCGGATTCGCAATCGAACTTTTCGCCGCAGAGCCGGACGTGGTGGACCCGGTTGCGATAGCATTCGATGAAAGTGGGCGAGCCTATGTCTGCGAACTTCGCGAGATGGAAGTCCTGCCCGCGATGACGCCCGGAACACTCGGGACGATTCGCTTGCTTGAGGATCGCGATGGCGATGGTCGGGTGGATCACTCCACGCTTTTCGCCGAAGGCCTCTCGTTTCCCACGGGCGTCGCCTGTTACGACGGCGGTATCTTTGCCATGTGCACGCCTGAACTGCTTTATCTCAAAGACACCAACGACGATGGCGTTGCGGATATCCGCAAAGTCATTTTGACGGGCTTCAATCAAGGGAATGCCGAGTGGCGTTTCAATAATTTGAAATGGGGACCGGATAATCGAGTTTACTCGGCGAATGGCCATGCAGGAGGCGAAATTTGGAATCCTGAAGCGCCCGATTCGGTAAAGGTTAATCTTCAGAACAACGATATGTCGTTCGATCCGCGCAGCGGTGATTACCGCGCCGAGTCCCGACAAATGGGAGGCGGCTTTGGTCTCGCCTTTGATGATTGGGGACGGCGATTCGTCGCGCAGAACGAAATGCATGCAATGCATATCGTGGTTCCGCTTCCCTATCTCTCGCGCAATCCGAATCTCGTGGTTCGCTCGACGGGCGAGGACATTTCAGATCACGGCAAACCCGACGCCAAAGTCTATCCGATCAGCAAACCCCAGGCATGGCGGATCGAGAGAACGGATCGCCGCGCGAAAAAGGAATCGGAAAAATTTCGACCGACACAGCTTCAAGCGAACGGCTATTTCACGGCGGCGTGTGGCGTTGCAATATACAAAGGCAGTCTCTTTCCTGCCGAGTACCGCGGCAATTTGTTCGTCTGCGACGCGGCACAAAATCTTGTGCACCGCGATATTCTAAAGGAATCGGGTGCGACCATCATCGCTTCGCGCGTAGATGATGAAACGGAATTTCTTCGTTCGACCGACAGTTGGTTTCGACCCGTCAACCTCGAAAACGGTCCCGACGGCGCGCTCTATCTCTGCGATTTTTATCGTGAGATAATCGAAACCGCCGCTTCGATCCCACCTGATATTTTGAAGAAGCTTAGTCTCAAGGCAGGGAGCGACAAGGGGCGGATTTACCGAATAGTTCCGGCCAATAAAAAAAGGGAAACACCCAAGTCACTTCATTCAATGAGCGAGGAGAAATGGGTCGCCGAGTTGGAAAGCGCGAATGGATGGAATCGCGAAACGGCGCAACGGCTTTTGATCGAAAGGCGAGCCGTGGGCGTCACGGAATTGCTCGAACGCCTCGCCCTAAAGTCCGAAAGTCCGCAAGGACGATTCCACGCCCTTTATACGCTTGATGCACTTGGCGAATTGAAGGAGCCGACGTTGCTGAAGTGCCTTGATGACCCCCACCCGTGCATACGAGAGCATGCAATCCGATTATCAGAAGGAAGAAGTGAGAAGTGAGAAACATAATTCTTTCTTCTTCTCACTTCTCACTTCTCACTTCTCTCTTCGCACTTCTTTCTTCCCTCTTCTTACTTCATCCTTCACACTTCGTATTATGGCGGGCAAGCTTGAAAACCGACGGAAGTTTATGCGCGAATCGTGGAAGCGGCTCGCGCGCTTCGGCATGGAGATGGCCGGTTCAGAAGCTCCGCCCTCCGTGCCAATCGCGCCCGTTTCACCCCCCGTCGCCAACAAGTCGTCCGTACCTCCAACGGATGATTCTCCGATTTGGCTCAACCGCGTAAGCGGCATGACCTACTCAAAACTTGGACGAACACGCCTCATGATGAGTCGCCTCGCGATGGGATGCGCTTCGGTTCAGCCGCATAATCCCGAAGCCGTGTTGGCAGCCGCTGAGCGCGTAAATCTCCTCGACACCGCGCGCAACTTCGGTGAATCCGAAGTCGTGCTGGGTTCCCTCCTTCCTCAAATCCGTGATAAAGTTTGGATCAGCACCAAGACTCCGCCTATTGACGCATCCGTCGCTCATTCCCATTCTCCCGACGAAGCGGACGAGCGTTCCCTTGAGCGCGTTCGTTTCTTCGAGGCCAATCTCGCTTCCAGTCTTGCCCGACTCAAAATAGATCCGATTGACATTTATATGCTCGGCGCGGTTGAGAATCCCGAGACCGTGCGCGATTCACGGCTCATGGCCGCGATGGCCCGCGCAAAGGATGAAGGAAAAATCCGCCATACGGGAATTTCAATTCACGTGAATGTCCGTGAAGTCGCAGAAGCTGCGGTAGATTCAGGCGCATACGATGTCATCATGCTTCCCTTGCATCCCTTGAACATTCAGTCAATCTCCCCGATCCTCGAGGAAGCGCGTCAGAAGGATATCGGCGTCATTGGAATCATGGCGACGCTGGGATTGACCGGTAACGAAAACATTCCACTCCATGAGCTCCCTCCGGAACTGAACTCCCATCAACTCACCTACCTGTATATGTTGCGGCATACAGCACACGCCGGGTTTGCGATCAATCTCTCCTCGAAAGACCGAGTCGAACAAAATCTCCATCTCCCCTCGATCCCCATCGGTATCATGGACGGCATCGAACTTGATGCGGTCGTTTACGATGAATTTTGGCCCGAGTGCCCGCGGTGTGAACACAAGCGGACGTTTCGCGACACGCAATTCGATCAAGCGGCGCGAGTGCGCTACCGCCGATATGACACTTCCGGATTGTTATCAGTGGAAAATGAAA
This sequence comes from uncultured Candidatus Sumerlaeota bacterium, assembly GCA_964586185.1. Lineage (GTDB taxonomy): Bacteria > Sumerlaeota > Sumerlaeia > MVZB01 > JAJFLK01 > CAZPIK01. The sequence continues at coordinate 6,854 of CAZPIK010000111.1, forward strand.
GTGCGGATTGGCGAATCTGCGAGAGCTGTTCCGCAAGCGCGATTACATAAGCGATTCACGGTCGGTCTTGCGCCGCCCGCCGTTCTTTTTCCGACGATCACTTGATGAGCGCTTATTGACGGCAACTCCTTCGGGATACCCTCGGCGATCCATGCTGGAACGTCGGTCGGCTTGCCGTTTTCGCCTTTCCGGTCCAGTGTATTCAGACTGCTGTTTCCGCCGTTCGACACCGTCATAGCCTGATGTGTTCGACTTGGCCGGAGTCTTAGCCGTCGCGGGTGGGGTTCCTGTTTTTGCGTGAGATGATGGTAGTGGAGAGGACTTAACCGGCGGTGATCCACTTCGAGGCACGGCCGCTGTGGCACGCTTGGGCGTATCTTTGGGCAAAGTCGCGCTTGCAGATTTCGCTTCTTGAAGTGAAAGAGCGGCGCGCTTTTTTTCCTGACGTTTGCGCTCGGCGTGTTGAACAGCCTGCCACATCGTCCGGCGGATTTGCATGAGGTAAACAGTCTCGCCGACCTTGACGGCATGCTCGCGCAGAACTTCAAGCCTCGCATCAAGAGTTAGCGGCATCGGAAGATTGAGCCGGTTCAACAAAAAATCCATGTAGCCTTCGTTCAACGCAAAATCAGCCATGAGGTCGCCGATTTCGGAGTCGAATTCCGCGAACTTTACCCTCGCGCCCAAGCTTACCTTCCGCTGTTGTTCAGCCTCGAACGTGGAAACGGTTTTGACTTTCTCGCGGGTCATGAATTTAAGCCACTTACTTCAAAGCTTTTCTTGCCCTAATTCCGCCCAGCGGTCGAAAGGGACTTGCCACTTCACGATTTCCTACGAAGCTTAGCGGGAAGAATTTTAATTTGCTCTCGATATTTGGCGACCGTGCGCCTCGCGATTTCAAATCCCTGCCGGTTTAAGAGATCCGCAATCTTCTGATCCGAGATCGGTCGGCGGGGATCTTCCGCCTCAATAATTTCCGCTAATTTGTCTTTGATCGCTCGGGAACTCACGGCGTCGCTCGAAACGTCGCTCGTCGTGGCCGATTTCCCAATGCCCGAGGAGAAAAAATACTTGAGTGAAAAGACCCCCTGCGGAGTCTCAACATATTTCTTGGATGTCACACGCGCGACGGTGGATTCGTGCATCCCGACGGCATCGGCGATTTCGCGCAAGGTGAGTGGCTTCATCGCCTCGACCCCTTTATCGAGAAATTCCCGCTGGACCTTCATGATAGCTTCGGTCACGCGTAGGATCGTGGATTTGCGGCGTTCAATATTCTTGATCAGCAGGAGCGCGTTGCGGAATTTATCCTGCGCATAATTTTTCTCTTCCGCCGAAAGCGCGCTCGATTGCGCACGAAGCATTCGGCGATAAAAGCGATTGATCGAAATCTGCGAGCCGCGCCCTTCGTTCAGATAGACGGCAACTTCGTCGTCTATCAGCTTAACCACGACGTCCGGCTCAATATATTGGGGCGATTCGATGGAATAGGCTCTACCGGGGCGCGGTTCGAGCCGGCTTACCTTGCGGTGAATTTCCGCGATGACCTTTTCCTCAACATCGAGCGCCTTGGCAAGGGGACGGAATTTTTTCCGCTGAAGTTCCTCGAAGTGTTCCTCCAAAGCGCGTCGTGCAATTTCGCTATAACCACCCGTTGCCTTTAGTTGGATAAGCAAGCATTCAGAGGCTGTACGTGCCGCAATACCGACGGGCTCGAACTCCTGAATAATGGAAAGCACGCGCTCAACATCCACGAGGGGCACATTGAATTTCTGCGCGGCGTCCTCCAGTGACTCTGCCGGGAGATAACCATCATCATCAATACAGCCCACCAGATACTCGCCCACTTCTTGCCCGATGCCTTCAAGAACCGATAACCGAATCTGCCGCAAAAGATGCTCATAAAGCGAGATTCGCGAGGCGGTATATTCGGTGAAGTCGCGAACTTCCTCCGCGTCCTCTTGCGTGCTCGCGCGGTTCTCCGAATCGTCATAATAGTCATCCCAACTGAGATCAACTTCGTCAAAATGTTCCGGCTTTTCGATCAGCGGCGGCTCCTCAACAGCTGCATCCTCGAAATCCTCGCCCTTGGAAAATTCAAGTCCCTCAGGCGCTGCACCATTCAACACAACACCCTCATTTGAAATCGCATCAGAAGTTTCGGAAGAAGTCACCCCAAGCGCGCGATCAATTTCAGATGAGGTCGTATTGAGTTCCCTCTCGATGGGTTCCAAAAAATCGCCCGCGGGTTCATCCGGCGCGAGTGCCTCGGGAGCGGCGTAATCGGCCAGAACGTCCTCGGTCGAGGGTTCGTTGGGTGTGAGGTTCGTATCATCCGCCTCTTCGTCCAATTGAAGGAACGGATTCTCTTCGAGTTCGGCCTGAGTCAGTTGCTCCAAATCCTGCGTGTTCATCTGCAGCATCTGTATAGATTGCTGCATCTGCGGCGTCATGATGAGCTGCTGAGTCTGCCGCTGAACTTGGTGAAGCGATAAAGCCATAGGCGCCCAAAAATCAATTCGTGGCGGGGCTTGAGCAAGAATCAAGCCGAATGCCGCTTCCTGCTGCGCGTAGGTTATACCCGAAACGCCATCCAGCGCAAGTTCTGACGGCGCATGATTTCGGAATCCCATAGCCAAGTCGCGGAGCATGGGTTAAAGTTACAACCATACCGCGCTGAGAATTCGCGAAGGCGTTCAGCGGACGAAATGGTGATGGGAGATATGGCATTGGCAATCTGGTTTGATCGAACTCATCGTGCGCGCCGGATGCTCGCGGCGCTTTTGCTTGTGCACTGCCTTGCGGGTTGCGCCCTCTTGGCTTCATCCCGCGCGCGAGCCGAAGCTCGGCAAGACGCGGCCTTCGAAGCGTCTTATCTTGAAGGTCGGCTCGTTATGGCTTCGGGCGATTATCAAAGCGCGATTGATCACTTTCAGGCCTTGACCCAATTGGAAAATTGCCCACCAGAAGTTTATACCGCAATAGCTGAGTGTCAGGTCGAGCAGGGCAAAACCGACGCGGCGCTGGCAACATTGGATGGGGCGCTCAAAGCTGATCCCCGGTTCATCCCCGCATGGCAGATGCGTTCGGAAGTTCACCGCCGCAAGGGTGATCTCGATAAAGCGATGGATGACCTCCGCGAGGCTCTTAAGATCGAACCCCAAAACGCGGAAATGCTCGACGACGCCGGAAGGCTGATGCTCCGTTCCGTCAAGGATTGGAATTCCCCCGACGCCAGCAAAGAAACAGTCGCCGAAATTCTCGACATCTATACACGTTTGCTCGGAGTGCGATCAGGTTCGGATCGCGTGCTTCCCTTGCTTATCCTCGCCTCAATCCACTCTCGCACCGGCGACATGGAAAATGCCGTGAAATGCGCAAAGGAAGTCGTCCACATCCGACCGCAGGATATCCGTGGGCATCTGGCTCTGGCCGAAACCCACGAAGCCGCAGGGCAAAAACGTGAAGCGCTCGATGCCTATCGTCAAGCGATTCTCATCGAACCCTCCAACGAGAACATCCGCGCCAAGATCGTGCAATTGATACAGGAGCTTGATGTGCCCGGTGGCATCCTCTCTTTCTACGGAGATCTGGCGACCTCCTTCCCAAAAGTTTTGGAAATTCAGGACGCCTACGGCGAAGAATTGATGAAGGGCGAATTGTGGGAAAAGGGCGCGGCTCATTTTGAAGCGGCGCTTAAACTTTGGCCCGAAAGCCGAAAGTTCAAAACCTCGCTCGTTCGTTGTTTGTTCGGCGTCAAGCGTTCGAATGACGCGCTTGAAATCGCCAAGGGACTTATCGCCGACCCGGAAACCAGCGACCAAGAAATGTTGGAACTCGCGGGCGCTCTACGCGGCGCGGGCGAATTGGATTTGGTCATTGATCTAATGAAGAAAATTGCCGCCGCGCATCCGGATGAATACCGGCTGACGCTGCAATTGGTCGGCGTGCAGATACAGGCGGGCAAGATAAAAGACGGCACGGAACTGCTTGAAAAGCTTGTCGAAAGGCGTCCGGATGTATTCCCCGCCGTCGCCATGCTCGGAGCAATCTATTCCGAGGCTGGGAACCTTGAGGCCGCTGAAAAGCTTTACGAAAAAACGCAGGCGGCAACTGCGAAAGACCGCGTGAACGACATCATGCTCCTCCGCGCGCATCTTTATCGCCGCCAATCAAAGAATCCCCAAGCCGTCAAACTCCTTGAAGAACTTGTGGGCCGCGAAGGCGACACGCCAGAAGCCGCCGTGCAAATGCTTTCGGAACTCTACGCCGCCGAGGATCAGTACGAAAAGGCGCATACTCTGGTGGACGCGTTCATCGCGAAATCAACCGACGAGCGGGCGAATCAAGGTCGGCGATTGAAAGCCTGGCTCCATTGGCGGAAAGGCGAATTTGCCCCGGCGATCGAGATCCTCGAGGGACTCCACGCCTCCGATCCCCACGAGTTCGAAATCGTCCGCTTTCTCGTCGAGAATTACACCGACGCCAAACGTTACGACAAAGCGCAGGGTTTGGTCGTCGCATCGGAAAAACTCTTCGACGCCCGCTTCAAACCCGACCTTACGTTGATGAAGGCCAGAATTTACAAGGATCAGGGCAAACACGAAGACGCCGTCAAGATCGTCGAGGAATTGCTCGCATCAAATCACGAGGACGAGCGGTTCCTGCTGATTGCGGGCGAGTATTATCACGAAGCGGGGCGTTTGGACGAGGCGGAGAAAGTTCTGCGCGCGGCGATTAAGATTAATCCGACGAATTCCGAACCGTACAACGCCCTTGGGTATTTCTTTGCCGAAGCGGGAATCAAACTTGATGAAGCCAAGCCCGATCAGCCGGTC
>CAZPIK010000112.1:0-11674 GCA_964586185.1 uncultured Candidatus Sumerlaeota bacterium
AAAGCCAAGTCAGTATTGCGCCGGAGGTTTTTGAAGCATAAAATCACCTCCGTGAAAGCGGAATGTCGCAAGAGCCGATAGGAGCCAAGCCATGCAAAAAACTGTCACTACGCAGGGGTTGAAATCCGGCATGGGGGATATTGTCGACGCCGTCCGACTTCGCGGGGATCGGTTTGTCATCAATCGGGGCGGGAAAGCCGTCGCCGCTTTGGTGCCGATACATGCGTTTCGCGCAATGGAGCGGTGTCGGGAGCGACTGATCGAACTAATGAATGAGGTTGCTTCACGTAACGTCGATAAGGGGGATCGTGGGATCGAGCGGGTCATTGTCGAAGAAGTGCGCGCGGTGCGCAAACAGCGCCGAAGAGATGCGGGAAAGATATGAGTTCTCAAGACGCGGCCCTACGCGTGGTTCTTGATACGAATGTTCTTATCAGCGCGTTCATCCGACCGAAGGGCGTCTTCGCGCAAATTCGATTGTCCGGATTTTACGAGCAATTCATCATCGTACAATCGCGGGTATTGCTTGAAGAATTGAAGGAGGTGCTAGCGCGACCCCGCGTTAAGAAAGTGGGACAATATAGTGATCGCGAGGCGACGGAATTTTTTGAATTGCTTGAACTTGCCGCCGACGTAATTTCCGGTCCTCTCCATGTGCCGTCAGTGATCGCTGCGGATCCCGATGATGATTGGGTACTGGCTACTGCGATTGAAGGCAAAGCTAACCTGATTGTTTCGGGAGACAAGCACTTGCTCTCTTTGGGTAGTCATGAGGGGATTTCCATTATCACCCCGGCTGTTTTCAGCGCGGTATTCTTAGAGGAACTTAAGAAGTCGCGGTGATTGCCCTAGATTCGGTTGTCTCAAATGGGACTGGTCGAATTGCGCCGCGTCAGCCGTTCCAATCCGATGACGAGAATGACGTTCAGCGCGAGGATGAGTATCGAAAGAGCGTGGATTTCGGGCGTTACGCCACGACGAACTGACGAATAAATGTAAATCGGGAGCGTGGTCGAATCGGGTCCCGCCGTGAAAAAGCTGATGATGAAATCATCGAGCGAAAGGGTGAAGGCGAGCATCGCCCCCGCGACGATTCCCGGCAGCATGAGAGGCAACGTAACGCGGCAGAACACCTGCCATCCGTCGGCGTAAAGATCGTGCGCGGCTTCTTCGATCCCGCCGCCGACGCTTTCCCATCGGCCTTTCACGACGAGCGCGACGAACGCGATCTGAAACGTAACGTGCGCGACGATCATCGTGAATAATCCCGGATTGAATATCGAACTTGCCGAACGAAGAACTCCAAACGCAATCACAAGCGCGGCGGCGAAGATCATGTCGGGCGTCACGACGGGGAGATAGAGCGTGAAATCGAGTCCGCGCCGCGCCGCCTTGGGCCAAGGGTATCGCGCCGCGCCGAGTCCGAGCGCGGTTCCCAAAACGGTCGAGACCAAAGTGGAAACACTCGCGACAATCAGAGTGTTTTTCGCCGCTTCCAGAATCGCTTCGTTTTCGATCAGCTTCGCGTACCAATCGAGCGTGAACCCTTTCCAAACCATGCCATAGCGAGTTGAATTGACGGAGAAGAGTGCGACCGCCGCGAGTGGAAGATAAAGCAAAACCAAAACCGCGTACGCGAGCGAACGGAGGAGGGAATTGCGGCTCAAAGGTGTCATGCGGTTTCACCCGCCTTGGGTTGTTGTCCGGAGCGTCCCATCGCGAAGAGTCCAAGAAGTGTGAGCGCGGTCAGACCGCAGCCGACCGCCGAACCGAACGGCCAATCGCGGCTGGGTCCGAATTGCTGTTGCATTAAGTTGCCGACCAGCATCGTTTTGGAGCCGCCGAGCAGATCGGGAATGACGAAAATTCCAAGCGCGGGGATAAAGGTCAGGATCGCCGCCGTCATAAGCCCGGGCGCGGTCTGCGGAAGAATCGCGTGGCGGAAAACGCCCCACCTTCCGGCATAAAGATCGCGCGCGGCTTCGATCAAGGAACCATCCAGCCGTTCCACGCTGGCATATAGCGGCAGAATCGCAAACGGCAGCGAATGGGCGACCATACCGAGGTAAACCGCGAACGCCGAGGGATAGAGCGATTCCCCTTCGCCGATGAATCCGAGCGCATGAGCCAACCGCGCGAAAGGAAGTTGATGAGAAAGAATGAGCTGCCACGCGTAAGTGCGAATCACGAGATTGACGCACATCGGAATGACGATAAGCGCGAGCCAGACGTAGCGCATCCGACCCGCGCGCGAGGTAATATAAAACGCGGTGGGATAGGCGAGGAAGATCGAAATCGCCGTCGTCGCCGCCGCGATCCATATGCTCCGCGCCAAAATCCAAAGGTAATCCGTGCTCCAACCTTCGAGTCCGTATCCCGCGAGACGTCGCCAATTTTCGAGCGTGAACGCCCATTCGATTTGTCCCTCCGCGCCGCGACTCATAAACGCGAGGAGCAACATGAGCGTCGAGGGAATTACAAGAAACGCGAAAATCCAAACGACCGACGGAAGTATCACCGAGGCCGAGCGAATAAACGCCGCGCGTCGGGAGACTAACTCGCCGCGTAAAACGATAACTTCATCGTTTGAGCGATTGTGGTTCACGGAACCCGACCGTATTGGCGGAAGTGATGATTGAAATGAACGCCATGAATGTGACCCCAATAGGCGAGGGAGATCGGGCCGAAAATCGGATGGCTTGTTCTTCGCGTCGGTTCAGTCTCGGCCAAATTTACGTAACGTTCCAACGCGCCAAGAAGCCGCGCTCGTTCGGCTTCAAGATTTCCCTCGGGTTCGGGCGTGAATTCCGGCGGACCTTTAATGTTTCCCTTCGGCCACCTCGTCCAGAGGTGGAAGAAAACCCATTTGACCAGCGTGCGAGTGAGGACGTTGCTCATGTCGCGCTTCGTAATTTCGCCCAAGGAAATCTCCACCATCAAAGAAAGATGCCGCATCAGTTTGGCCGGGGTAAGTTTCCCCCATTGGGGAAGATCCTCTTCGCGCAGACTTTGGAGTCGCTCGCGGAAGATCGGCAAGTTCGTCCGGTTCAAAGGAAGAAGCGGCACTTCGCGGGCCCCGTCTTACTTAAGCGCGGAATAATCGGTCGGGGTCAGGAATCGGCTCTCGACCTTCGTCGTAAGCTTGCCGTCCTTTTCGGATTCGGATCGCGCTTTGTTCCACTCCGGGTCGCTTCCGAATGCCATCCACGATTTCTTGGCGGCGTCGCGGCTCGAATGCGAGAGAAGGTAGATGAGCGTGTCGGCGGCACCTTCGCCGTCCGTCGGCGTCCAGTAACCGATGGCGGTCATGCCGTGCTTCACGAAAAGCTTGTTGGTATGATCGCGGAAACGCGCGTGTAGCGCTTCCATTTTTCCCGGCGCGGCGACGTAAGTGCGCAGTTCATAGACGCGGTTGTCGGCGGCCTTGGCTTCCTCACCCGCGCGGCTGAACCGGTTGTAAGTTGTGAGCGCGACGACTCCCGTTAGGATCGTGGCGACGAAAAGGGCTTTCGAGGTCTTGAGGCTGAACGTCTTCATAAATGATTCTCCTTCATTTGAATTGGCGTGGCTGGCATCTTGACTCGCTTGGCCCATAGGGTCAAATAATTCCGTTTGCCAAGCGGCTTCAATGTTACGGCTTCTTCCCCTCAAACGTCGCAAGGACGCTCTTGGGCAATTCGTCGAAGTCACGAGCCATGCGGATTTTGCCCGACCAAGCGCCCGGTTTTCGTGACTTTTTTGGCTCGTGGTACGGAATCAGTTTCGCAACGGGAAGCCCCCCCTTGGCGATGATGATTTCTTCGCCTTGGGCTACGGGATCCAATAGAGCCGAGAGTTGCGATTTTGCGTGGTGAGTTTTGCCTGTGCGTTTCATGGCCGATATGGAATTCCAATATTGTCGAAATGAGTCTGACTTAGTCCATTTGGGGAGTCAAAGTCGGTTTCGTAGATTGGTTCGAGATGTTCTTGCCTGTTGAGAGCGTCGGATATTCCCTGACAAATCGTATTTCACTCCGACCCTTCGGATAAACGGTCCACCATACGGGACGAGGTGGATGAAGAGTTTCGATGAACTCGAGTGTCCTTGTGGTTTGGCTATCATCAACCGGATCCCATAATTCGATTAAGATCACGCCGTCGCCATCGGTATAACGATAAACCCGCATATCCATTTTCTCGTGAACTTCGTACGCATCCAGTTGGGACTGGACATCATTTTTCCATCGGTCAATTGCGCGAAGGTTCACAAATTGCGGATTCTTCCAAATCAGCGAGTACAAATGACGCACCGTAAATCCGCAAATAACACATAACAACCCTGCGGCAAGAAGTTTATCCCGTAGTTTCGTTTTCGCCATGCAATACCCCTTAACTCAATTTTGGAAAAACGGAGTACGCATTGGACCCTGGGACGCTTACTTCTTCCCTTCCGCGACGCAGTAGAGATGGCTCGTGCCGCGCAGGAAGATTTGGTTTCCGGCGAGCGCGGGCGAGGCGTCAATCGGTTCGTCCATTTCGTTCAGGGCAAGGGTTTTGGCTTCGGTTCCGTGCTCCATAACTAAGATCGCGCCGTTGCGATCCACGATATAAACCCGACCCGCCGCGCCGACGGGTGACGCGTAAATATCGCCGATTCCTTCGAGGCGTTTGGATTCGAGGACTGGCTTGCCCGTCCGCACATCCATCACGGTGAGGATGCCTTTATTGACCGAGAAGAAATAAAGCAAGTTATCGTAAAGCAGCGGAGACGGGACATAGGGAGTCCCTTTATCGTGCGTCCAGACGATTGAAGGATCGCCCGCCGCGAGATCGCCTTTTGCGTCGAGTTTGATCGCTTGCAACATGCTTCCCCGGAAGCCGCTCATGCAAAAAACCACGCCACCCGCAACTACGGGAGAAGGAATGACATTGCCCGTCTGACCTTCGCTACTCCAAATCAAATTTCCATTTTTTGAATCGTAGCTGCGAACTTTTTTATCGGCGTTGGCGATGACCTGCGTAACGCCCGCGTGTTCGACGACGAAAGGAGTTGCCCATGCGGTCGGTTCGTCGCGATCCACTTTCCAGAGGATTTCACCCGTATCGGCGCTCAGCGCAAAAAACTTCGAATCGGTCTCGTTGTCCCATTGAATGAAAACCACGCCGTTATAAAGCGCGGGGGACGATCCCTCGCCAAAACCATTTCGCGTGATCATGTCGCCGAGATCGCGTTCCCAAAGTTTCTTGCCTTCCATATCGTAGCCGAAAATTCCGCGCGAACCAAACGAAGCGATGAGCCGCTTGCCGTCGGTCACGGGCGAGGGCGAGGCATAACCGTGATGATTGTGGTGGCCTTCGTGCGGGATCGCTTCGATGGCTGTCTTCTGCCAGATGGATTTACCCGTCGCGCGATCCAGACAGTGAACGAGAAAACGGAAAGTCTCGGTCGGGGCCGCGCGATCCCGTCCGCCGCCGGGCCCGCCGCGCCGTCTCCCGCGCCGCTCAGGTTGCTCAGCGGGAGGAGCCGATTCCGTTTTCTCTCCGCCGACTTTTTCCGCGCTCAAAATAAATACCCGGTCGCCCCAAACGACGGGCGATGAACTGCCATGACCCGGTATCGCGATTTTCCACTGGATGTTTTCCGAGGGTCCCCACATGACCGGCGGGTTCGCGTTCGGCGCGACACCATTGCCGGAGGGTCCTCGCCACTGATGCCAATGATCGGCGAGTCCGGCGGCTGTGTTGTCGCCGAATCCCGTGAACGAAAGATTGAGCACCAATCCCGACAAGACCAAAACCGCATTTCGTAATTTCATGGTAGTGCCTCCATCTGTTTGTGAATTTAGTTCGAAGAGTTCTTAGCCGCAACAGGCGTCGGATACGCCCTGATAAATTGGATTTCCTTCCTGTTATTTGGGAATACGGTCCACCAAACAGGTCGAGGTGGATGAAGCGACTCGATGAACTCAACCGTCTTCGTGGTTTGGTAATCCTCCACTGTACCCCTTAAGTGAACAGAAATCATACCGTCGCCACCGGTGTAAGGGCGCATATTTATGTCAATTTTCTCGCGAGCCATATATTCGTCAAGTTGGTTTTGTACCTCATCTATCCATTCGGCAATAGCAGGTTGGTTCATTAGTTGCGGATCCATCCATGCTTGAACCCAGAAATAACGAACGGCCTCCCCGATCGCCAACCCGATTAACAAACTGAGCCCCACCACCACCACGATTTTGATTCGCTTGAATGTTCGCATTGCTTCCAAAGTTCTTGGCAGCATTCCGTATCAAGTGGGCTGCCACGATATCGGGTTTTGAAAACTCAAAGCAGCACTCCATCAATAGGTCGAGTTTGGCTGATCCCCCATTGCTTGTCTCCAAAATTCGGTTACTTGGTTGCACCGAAACGCTTTCGCTAGCCAATTCACTTTACCGGATTCCGTAAATGGGTTAGCCTCGTTTTCATGAGTCTCATCACCGCAATCCTTGATCCCGATCCCGATGGCAGTCTCCATTTGCCATTGCCGGAGGAACTACGGCATTCCAAGTTGAAAGTCGAAGCGAAAGTGGAACCGGCAGATGCACCGTTGCCCCAGCCTCAATTTGGATGCCTTGCCGGAAAAATTCGTATGACCTCAGACTTTGATGCCCCACTGGATGATTTCCGGGAATATTCGGGATGAAGCTGCTGCTTGATAGCCACGCGCTCTTGTGGTTTTGGGAAGGTAGCGCAGAACTAAGTACCATCGCTCGAAGAGCGATTGAGAATCCCGAGAACGAAAAATTTGTGAGCATGGCAACGGCGTGGGAAATTGCCATCAAAGTGGGGCTTGGTAAACTGCAACTCGACGCTCGCTTTGAAAGCCTTTTTCCCGACATGGTTGAAGCAAACGGGTTTCAGGTGCTTCAAACGGATTTTCGGCATTTCCATGAATTATTGAAGCTGCCCTTCCTTCACCGTGACCCTTTCGACCGGCTTCTCATCGCTCAATCTCGCGTGGAAGGGATGACCGTAGCGACACGCGATCCCCAGTTCCTTCAGTACGGCATTGGAGTGCTTTGGTGACGGCGGATTTGACGGTTTTGAATTGGACTTGACGAGTGTCGGCAATCCTTGCTACATTTTCCTCAGGTTAAGGTCAGGGATGGGGGGCAGCTCCCCCGCCGTAAAAAATTTATATGGGTTTTCAAGCGATGCTTATGCGTGCCGGGCGAGCGCCTAGTCAGCGGCAGCGTCAGGTTCTTTTGAATCTGAAGTGCCTTTTTTGGTGTCTGCACGAGTTGCGCCAGAATTACAATCTCAATCTCGCGCTTCACTCGCTGGAGCGGCGGGTGATCCATCCCGATCTCGCCAATTCGCACTTGGGCGATATTTTAGAGTTTCTCGAACATACATTTTCCGACGAGGATTTGGATCGCATCCAGTCGTCGCTCCAAGCGATGGCGGAATCGAAGACTTCGATTCGGATGGCCGACAAACATTTTGAAGTCGGGCATTATGTCCAGGCGCTGGACGATTTCGGCCCCATCGCCGAGGGTTCCTATGGCATTATTTGCTCAGTTACTCCGCAGCTTCGTGGACTTTTCCTCGTCGGTGAGAATGAACTGATGGAATCCGAATTCGCTCCCTCGAACGTCGGCGTCATCTTCGGCACTTACGTCCTCTAATGACTTCCCCTTGGCGTGATTTGCTCCATTACGCGGAATTCCTCCGCGAGAACGGCAACTTGTATCTCGATCTGCCGCCGGGCGCGGACGTCGCGTCGCTGCTAAGGAAACCGGCGACGGCATCACCGGCGGCTGCCGTCGCGGTTCGATCTGTTTCGCCCGAGCGCGCGCGACCTCAGCCTTCACAACCTCCGCCGCGCGCAACGATCGTCCAAGCCAATCTTGCCGAAACTGCAAAAATTGCTCTGCCCCCAAGCGCGCCGATTGCAGGCAAACTCCTTTCTGAAGAGGAGCGCATCCGAAAAATTGAAGAGGCGCAGAAAATTGTGTCGGCCTGCACGGCGTGCGGATTGGCCAAAACGCGCAACCGGACGGTTTACGGTTCGGGAAGTCCGATGGCAAAGATCGTTTTCGTCGGCGAGGCTCCCGGCGAGGAAGAGGATCGTCAGGGGTTGCCGTTCGTCGGACGCGCCGGACATTTGCTTACGCAGATGATCGAGGCGATGGGATTCAAGCGCGAAGAGGTTTATATCTGCAACACGCTCAAATGCCGACCGCCGGGCAATCGTGATCCGCTGCCCGAAGAAAAAGAATCGTGCCGACCGTTCTTGATTCAACAACTCGAGTGGCTGCGGCCGCAGATTTTGGTCGCGCTCGGGGCGCACGCGGGGACGTATCTAACGGGCCTGGAGGTTCCGGTGGGGAAACTCCGTAAGCAATGGCATTTGCATCGCGGCATCCTGACGCTCGTGACCTATCACCCGGCGTTTCTTCTGCGCAGTCCCGGCTTCAAAAAAGAGGCATGGGGCGATTTGCAGATGCTTTATTCAAAATATATCGAACTTAATCCCGACGACGCGCGAAACATTTGGAAGAAGGGGGCGTAATCCCGCTGCGCCCGGCTTGTTGTTGACTGGGGAGTTTGCTAGAGTCCCAGCTTCAACGGGTCGGCCCGCCATGGAAGTTGTTTCTGCGCGATGAAAAAATCGAAATCCAAATCCCGCGACAAGAAAGCTTCCTCAAAAAAGGCAAAGAAGCCCGCGTCGAAAATTTTCAAGCCTAAGCCTGTTTCGAAAAAGCAGAAGAAATCCAAGCCGCAGGCGAAGCCTGCGGTTAAACTTCTCAAAATCAAGAAGGGCAAACCGAAAGAGGCCGAGCGCGTCATCAACAAAGCCACCGCACGTCCGGCGAAAAAGCAAAAACCACAGAAACTAAAAAAGAAGCCCGCGCCGCCAGCCCGAGCCATTCCCGCGAAGCTAGTTGCCCCAAATCCAAAACCCATACCGAAAGCCAAGGCGAAGCTTCCGAAGAAAGGCATAACGCTGCCCATCAAAAAGTCCGCGAATGTATCCGCCAAGAAACTTGTAAACGCGCCAATCAAGAAATCTGCAATCGCCCCGATTAAAAAACCCGCGATTGCGCCCGTGAAGAAACCAGTCATCGCGCCAAAACCGCTGAAGAAGGCCGGACAGAAGAAATCGAAAAGAGTTAAAGAGGTTTTAACTCCAAAGCAACCACAGGCGATTTCTAGAGCCGATTTCAAAAGTTCTCGTAGGTCGGCTCTCCGAGCCGACGTCGGGTCTAAGACCCGACCTACTGCCAAAACATTAGAGAACAACTCTAGAAAATCGGAACCGCGCGTGGTCGCGAAACCCGTACCGCGACCCAAGCCCAAAAAAGTCGCCGTGAAGCGCAAATCCGCACCAGCGCCGCAGATTCCTGCTGAAGCGTCGGGACCTTCAAGTTTGGCGGACCGCATTCGTAAGGCACTCGGCGCATCAGCACCAAAAACCTCGTCCAAAAGCGGCGTATCCAAGAAGCAAACAAAGAAGTCGCCGGTAAATCGTGGGCGAGCAGCGGCAAACGCCAAGCGCAGTCGGCGCGAGTCGCTCGCCAGTGCGGCGGCCGAATTGGCGGGGAAGAACGCCGCCGTTACAAAACCGGAACCGGGCGCGCCTTCATTATCTCCGCTGGCTGCGCGAATCCATGATGCGATGCGGCAACCCCATCGCCCGGCAGATTCTGAATTACGGACACCCTCCGCACCTGTCGTTCAATCCATTCCGCAGAGCGCTTCCGTCGTCGCCCCCCCCGTAACAGCGCCGACGCGCGCGGACATACCGTCGCCTCCGATTTCAACGCCAAGCCCCATCGCCCCGCTCGTCACGCCGCTGCCGCCCGTTCAACAATTGCCCATCGAGGCCATAATCCAAGTCGAGCCGGTTGTAATTCCCGTGCCTCAACCTTCGATTCCCATGCCGACAAAGCCGTCGCGCGATTGGGCATTCGGCGCCGAGCCGACTCGCCTTGTTTTGCTGGTGCGCGATCCGACAACGCTTTTTGCATATTGGGATGTATCGAGCGAGGATGTCACACAACACAAATTGGAGCCGCGCAATCCCAGGCTCGAAATTCGATTGGAAGAAATAGCGCCTAGTTCAGCCAAGCGCGCGCAAGAGAAACACGAAGTTGTCGGGACGGCGGAGGCGATTCACGGAAAAATCTATTTGACCCTTCCATCCGCGGGAAGAACGTGGCAAGCCATATTGGGGTTAACGCGCGGGAAAAGATTTACGGAGCTTTGTCGCTCGAACGTCGTCACTTCGCCGCGCGATCATATTGTCCCCGGCAATCCCGCCAGTTCGGCCGTTGCTGCAACCACCACGCCGTTCGAGTCGAATGTGAACCAGATTTTACGGCTTTCCGGAGCGTCGCCGTTTACCCTCGGAAATGAACCTGCAGGAACGCATCAACTCTTGCGGACCGATACCATGGGTTCCAGTGAACAAAGCGGGAAGTCGTCTCGGACGGCCGAATAAGTCGGCGATCGGAGATCGCCTCCCACATTAAGTTCCAGCGCTCCAGCGTGTTGTAAAAAACCTATTGCTTTGATTCCCCGACGCGGAAGAAATTCGCCCTTAGGCTGATTTGCGCCTGCAACAGTCCCGCCGTGATGCCGTCCTCGAAATTGAAAATCGGGTCGCGCATGAGTTCGGGAAAATCGTGCGGATTCAGCACGTCGTCCGAAGTCAGATGGGGGATTCGCGCACGGGCAAGCCGCAAGACTTTTTCGCGCTGCATTCGAATCATCTCCTCCAAATGTGTGTTCATTTGTTCCATCGTTGATTCGGAAATACTCATAATCTGTTCCGCTCCTGAGAACGCCTAAACAATGAATCTTTAACCGCAAAGAGCGTGAAGAACGCAAAGGAAATAGAACAATTGGATTTTGTCAGAGCGCTGGTCGTTTGTTTGTATTTTTTGTTCTTTGCGTTCTTCGCGCTCTTTGCGGTTAAGTATTCTGTTTTCGTTTACGGAACCCCGGCAACTGGTTCCTCAACGAAATGAAAGGTAGCGCGTCGGCATGTCGGAACTGTTCAAACGTCTCAGCGACCGGGGTTGGATATTTTTCTTCTTCGCCATCGCGTTTTGTTTTTTCGGGCAGCGTCCGCTTTGGGATCCCGATGAAGGACGTTACGCTGAAGTCGCGCGGCAGATGGTTGTCACGGGCGATTGGCTCGTTCCGCAGATGAGCGGCCATGAGCACATGACAAAGCCGCCCTTCACATATTGGATGGGCGCGCTCGGCATCAAGATTTTCGGTGTGAATGCGTGGGGCGCGCGATTTTTTCTCGCGTGGGCGTGCTTTGGGACGTTGCTCGTCGTCGCCGAACTTGCCCGAACGATGGGCTGGAATCGCGATGAAGCCCACGCGGCTGCGCTCGTTTACGGCACGGCGGCGCTCACTTTCGCCAGCGGGCACATTCTGACGACCGATATGTTTCTTACGTTCTGGGAGACGCTCGGTATTCTTGGCGCATGGAAAGTCTGGAGCGGAAAAGGGAACCCGAACAAGTGGCGATGGGTTTTCTGGATCGCCTTCGGGATGGCGTTCCTGACGAAAGGTCCACCGGGATGGATTCCGCTCGCGGCTATTGGAGTGTATGGTCTGCTTCAATATAAATTCGTTGGGATAACTTTGGCCAAGTTTGGATTCTACACTCATGCCACGTCTATGACATTCG
>CAZPIK010000113.1:0-11647 GCA_964586185.1 uncultured Candidatus Sumerlaeota bacterium
ATCCGTAGAAACAGTGCTGTTAGAATTCTATACTGTTACAGTCAGATAAATCAAGCGAAGCCCGCACCATTTTGAATGATCGTTTTGGGCGTTGTGGCGCTTTTAATCCAGAGATTATGCTAGGGCGGCGACGGCTTTTCGGAAGTTTGCCAGCCCCTTTTCCATACCCGCGACCGGATCTTTGGGATCGAGTTCGTATTCGAGCGAACAGGCTCCGTCGAATTTCTGCGCGCGGGCTTCGGTGAGCAGCGGAACAAGGTTTAGCTTTCCATCGCCTGCGGACACCTCGGTTTCTTCGCTCACGAAATCCTTGATGTGGAATCCAAAGACGCGTCCCTTCAGTAGCTTAATCGCATCCACCGGATCAACCCCCGACCGCAGGAAATGCCCGCAATCGCAGCAGATGCCGACCATGGGATGATGATCCTTAATCGCGGCGTGAATCTTCTTGGGATCGCCCCAGCGGTCGTGCGGACCGTGATTGTGAATCGCGATCGGAATCTTGTATTCCTCGACCAATTTATCGAGAAGATCAAAGCTGTCGGGATCGGGACCGGCAGAAATTGAAATCAATCCGAGTTTCTTCGCGAACTCGAAGATGGCGCGCGCAGCGGCTTCGTCCTTGCTGAACGGAACCACGCCGTAAGCGTCCGCCGTCATGCCTTCGTCCTTAAGTATTTTTGAATACTCGTCGAACTTGCTGGCCATCGGCCCGCTATGTCCGAAGTGCCCCGGAAATAGTTCGATATATTTGAGTCCCAGCGCCTTGGTCTTCTTGACCGCTTCGGGAAACGGAAACCCCCGGAAACTATAGCTCTGCACGCCCATACGAAATCCGCCGTAAGGGTCCTTCGCGTCGGCGGCGAGGGCGGTCGACAGCGGATTTCCCAATGCAAGAGCCGCAAGGGTGGCCCCGCCTTTCTTAAGAAGTTCACGGCGAGAAGCTTCCGGTCGGCTGATTTCGGCTTTCATGTTCGTTTCCTTTCGATGTGGCATCCAAACCTATCGTAGCCAAACAATTTACAAAAGTGGAACACGATTTTTTGTCGGAATTAGCGTCCGCCCAAAATGTCGGCTTCGGTGAACGTTGCATGTCTAACGACCGTTCGTTCATCCGACGTATAAATCAGATGAATCTTGCCGTCGCTTCCTTCAAACGCGTAGGGATAACCATAATCACCATCCTTCTCGGCGATAATGTCAAACCGCGGGCTCCAGGTTTTATCGTTGTCTTTCGAGATCACGGCGGAGAGCGGGGTACGCTCATTCATGCTGTGGTTGTAGATGAGAAGTAGATGACCATTGCGGAGCTTAAGAAATTCGACGGCGGCATTGGGATTGGGAAACGCAGAATCTTTGCCTTCGCTCCAGGTGTGGCCGCCATCGCGCGATTCGCTGCGAACGATGTAGCCTTTTGTCGTCGGCTCGTAATCGCCGCCTCGTCGGCAATAAGCGATTAAATAATTGTCGTCAATCTGGACAACGCCCGGCTGGATGTTTCCGTTCGGATGCTTGATCTCTCCACTGGGAGTCCATTTTTGTGTTTTGGGGTTCCAGCGCAGAAATCGCGACGTGCTGTCGGGTCCGGTTTTTTCGGTGTCCTTGCCGGTCTCGTAGTAAATGGGAAGCAGGTAATCGCCGTTGGTCAGAACAATCGGTTGGTTGCGCACCATCGTTCCTTCCTCGAAGGTCAGTTCCATAGCGTCGCTCCATGTGTTTGCGCCGTCGCGGGAGATTTTCGCTTTGATACGCGAGGACGACCAAGTCTCGCCGTAACGAACGACGTAGAAAAGCCAGACCCAGCCGTCGGGAGCTTGCCAAATAACGCCGTTGCCATCGCCAGTGAGGGGAGTATCTGCAATGACTTTCGGAGTCTCCCATTTCGTTTCGCCTTTTTTGAGCCGCGAGCCATGGACGGCCGTGTCGTCTCCGTATTCACCTGTCCCGCCGTAATAGACGAGATAGAGATCGCCGTTCTGAAGTTCGGTGCATGAGGCCGGATGTTTGTATTTCCCGGGCAATTCGGGGCCAAAGACTCGCTCAATCTTGATTTCAGCTTGTAAGGAACAAGTCCAAACGAGGCCAACGGCCATCATGCCGTAGCGTAAAAACCTGCGCATTTGAATCATTGATGAACTCCTTGAAGTCGCGTCGGATGGCATGTTAACCCTAAAGAGTCGGAGGCATAAAGGATGAATTCGGTGAGTAAGATTCTCGGATACGCGTTTTGTTTCGCATTCATGTTGAGAGCAACCGCAGGGGCCGATGAAATTCAAATTGCCGTCGCATCGAATTTCGTCGCGCCGTTGAAAGTTCTGGCGGAGAGGTTCGAAAAGCAAACCGGCCACCAAGCCGTCATCAGTTCCGAATCGAGCGGCAAGATTTACGCGCAAATTAAGAACGGCGCGCCTTACGATCTCTTCTTTTCCGCCGACTCCGAAAGACCCCAAAAGCTCGAAGCCGAAGGATTGACCGTGCCGGGATCGCGCTTCACTTACTCCGTTGGCAAGCTTGCCCTGTGGAGTGCCGATGCCAAACTTGTGGACGCAAAAGGGGAAGTGCTCTCGACGGGAAAGTTTCTGCATCTCGCCGTTGCCAATCCCGAGACCGCTCCCTATGGTCACGCCGCAAAGCAAGTGCTCGAACGAATGAATCTATGGGATAAAGTTACGGCGAAACTCGTCAAGGGGGAAAGTATCGCCCAGACCTTCCAATTCATTGATACTGGTGGTGCGGAGCTGGGATTTGTCGCGCTGTCTCAGGTCTTGGAGAACAAAGGAAAAAACAAAGGCTCATTTTGGCTTGTCCCTAAGGAAATGCACGATCCCATCTTTCAGCAAGCGGTCGAGTTGAAAAGTGAATCTCCAAAAACCGCAGCGGGCGAATTTCTGAAATTTGTCAAGACCGCCGAATCGCGTACGCTCATCGAGAAGAGTGGCTACGCAGTTCCTTAGGATGTAGTGGAAAATGCCCGATAGTCGGCGAAAGTTGATGATTTTGTAGGGCTTGCCAAAGACAATTCGTGGATGGATGATACACGCATGAGAACTTATCAGGTCGCATTGAATGACAAACTAATAGATCGCGTTGAGAAAGTGATCAAGCGCGATGGAACGACGCGGTCGGCCTTTGTTGCAAAGGCGCTACGCGAGGCCATTGTCCTTCGTGACAAGGAACGTCGGCACGCGGAAGGATATCGAAACCACCCCATAACGCCCGGAGAATTTGACGTTTGGGAAAGTGAACAAGCTTGGGGCAAAGCATGAGGCGCGGCGACGTGCGGACAAAACCTTGAGAACGCAATTAGTTCCCTTTAAATAGCTTCTCGATTCCATGATGGAAGAACGGGTCATAAGTGAAAGGTACCCAGAAGAGGCTAGTTTTAACATGCTTTGCCGGCGTTGTGTTCGTCTCGTCCCGTCCATAACTCCACCCATTGGTAAGAGTAAAATCAGTGTTGGGATTCCCAAGGGTCATATAACCATGCAAAGGAGATTTTATCATCCAAGGGCGAAACGTGGGCTTCGGCCCCCCGTGCGAGACAATATCTTCAATTATCGATTTATTAATATTCCAATGTTCTAGCTTATCGTGCTTGCTTGATGACTCATTGGTTAGGTAGGCATCAGTTGGATGCCTGACAGTGATCGACTTGATATTTGGTTTTCGACTTGTGCGCGGCCAATCGAAGGGCTCCAGATAAAGGCGACTAATCCAAGACGCAAAGAAATCACCCGTACCAACTGATACCCATAGCTCCACCGGTTCATTTGCATCGTTGATCACATGGCTTGTTAGGGTAGAGCAATATTCTGCCACCCCTTGTACTTGAAAAGTTTCTAAAGTTGGAACCTTAATGGATAGCTTTTCCTGCGAATCACTTAGACTGATCTTCGCGGTGTTGTATTTCTCTAAGGCGTTCAAATCCTGCTTTACAGCTTCCTGTTTGTCGCCGCGAAACATTTCAGCGAACTTTGGGAAGAGCATCTTGTCGCTAGGATCATCCGGTTGACTGGTCATTGCAAGCCTCCGCAGTAAGAAATGTATTAGTAAGGTAGCATAAAGTACCCTGTCAAGTCATTTGGTTTTGATCAAATTAGTGATCAACTATTTTCCAGTTTTACGGCGACGTTCCATCAACTCGCGCCAGGTCGTAAGAATAATTCCCTCTTCTTCGACCACCTTCTTGAGCGCGGGACTCATCATCGCTTCATAGTCGCCGATGCGGACGGGACCCGAATCGGAGATTGCCTTGAATTCCTCGGTATCGTGAATGCAGTGCATGATGACTTCAGTAATGCCGGGTTTGAGTTCGCGCATGAGTTGAATGTAATTTTCAAGCTTCTTCGATTTGTCCTTCCAGCCATAACTCGCGGTGTGAATGTCGTCCAGCACCGGAAGTCCGCCGTCCCAACACTGTTTGGCCATCGGGCGCAGGAGCATGACCGCCGCCGGGTTTTCATTGACTGCATAAGTCAGATGTCCGCCCGCAACGAGAATCGGAATTTGTTTTTCGATTCCGACCTTCATGTAGCGTTTGAAATATTCGGCGTGGGCAAAGAGCGTCCCCATGTGCGAATCCATGTGGGTGAACGGAAATCCCATCGTTTCGGCGCGGTCAATCTGCGCGCGGATTTCTTTTTCGATTTCATCCGCCGAAGCATGTCCGATGACTTCTCCAACTCCGCCCCAAAGGCATCCTTCCTTATCCACGAGCCCCGGAACCGCGCTCTTGCCCGCGACGGGTCCCCACCGGTAATCGTGCCATTCGGAAGTCATCGTAAGATGCAGTCCGTAATCGGCTTTCGGATTCGATTTCGCGTAACGAACAATTTCAGGAACCCACGGCGTTGGCATCATCACGCTGACGGACGTGAGCAAACCCTTTTCGCCCGCTTCAATCGTGCCGGTATTGGTGCCGTGAGAAAGTCCGGCATCGTCGCCGTGAAAGATAACGACGCGGTCACCCGGTTTATAGCCCAGCTTTTCGGCGTAGCTGATGACTTCAGCGGCCTGCGTGGAATCAGCGCAAATTAGAAATACATAGCAAATAATGGCGATTAAGAGCCGGATCATCATGTGCGCACCTCAAATAACTTATGTAATCGAAGTTCGGCGAAGGTTCTACCTCCGTAGAATCCGAACGACGCTATAACTTATCGGAGCCCGCAGGCGAGGAAAATGAAAAAGTGCTGCTCAATCGCATCTTCACCGTTGTATCGCTTGCAAAATGCCGTCTCTTGAGTTGAGATGACTCATCAATCCGGGCGAGCGTGCTCAGCCATTCGGTTTGCGGCGCGCCTTTTAATGCCCAAGCTCCCATACGCGGGACTTTACATCTGTGAACGAAGTCGTCATCGGCGGAACTATCGGAGGATACGAAATCCAACGCGAGATTGGTCGCGGCGGGATGGGCGTCGTTTATCGCGCAAAGGAACTGGCTCTTGAGCGGACTGTTGCGCTCAAAATTCTTTCCGAAGAGTTGGCCGCCGATCCGAACTTCATCGCGGAGTTTTATAAAGAGGCCCGCGCGGCGGCACAAATCAATCACCCGAATATTGTCACGATCTTCGCGGTCGGCGAGGCCAACGGCTTCCATTACATCGCAATGGAACACGTCATCGGTCGGACGATCTCGAGCATGATCAAACGGTCGGGACAACTGCAGGTCGGTCCCTCGGTCGAAATCGCCCGACAGATTTGCAAGGCGCTTTCCGCCGCGCACGCCCGGCGCATTTATCATCGCGACATCAAGCCGCACAACGTCATGCTCGACGATCAAGGGTTGGTGCGCGTGCTGGATTTTGGCATCGCGAAAGTGAAGAACGCCGAGTGGTCGCCCGTTTCGGCGGATGACACATGGAGCGGAACGCCCACGTATATGTCGCCGGAGCAGTTTAAGGGGCTGCCCGTGGATCAACGCGCGGACATTTATTCGCTCGGTGTGACCCTTTATCACATGCTCGCGGGGCGTCCGCCCTACGTGACTCTGGACCGCGAGATGCTCATGAAAATGATTTTGGAATCGCCGATACCCTATATCCGAAAATTCAACACCGAAGTTCCTCACGCGCTCGTGCCGATTCTCGAAAAGGCTCTGGCGAAAAAAAAGGAAGATCGTTACAGCCAGGCCTCTGAATTTGAGGAGGATTTGCATCGGATCGCGAGATCACTCAAGAACGCGAACTCCGGTAAATCAGGCATCGGTTCAAGCCGCAGCGGCGACATGGCTCCGCGGCGCGACGCGAATGAATACATCACCCCGCACGGGAGCGTGATTCCACTTGTGGGTTCGACTCCGCCGCGCGGAATCGTTGAGCCGCGTCCAGCCGAAGAGGCCGCTGTATTCAACAACAATCCTCAATCTTCGTTTAAATTTCCCTCCGTCACACTTCCGCGTCCGCGATTTCTTTTGGTCGCCGTCGCGCTGATCGTGTTCGGGGGATTGTTTATTGCGCTCCTTCGCCTTGGGCATGATCCGCGCGAGGCTTTACGGCTCTCCGGTCATGAGGGCGACATTTATGCGCTTGCAATCTCACCCGATGGAAAGCAAGCGGCGACGGCGGGACGTGACATGAAGGTTCGGCTTTGGGATTTATCCGATTCAAAAGTCTCCGACCCCAAATCGGATGCGGATTCGGGTGGATGGCTTCCCTCGTGGTTGCGAGGAGTTGAAAGTCGCGAGCCTTTGGCAACGCTCGAAGGTCATCAAGGTTACATTTTCAGCCTTGGCTACTCGCCTGATGGCAAACTATTGGTCTCCGCATCGGGGGACAACACATTGCGGATGTGGGATGTTCAAGAGCGCAAGCAACTCCGGGAATTTGCCGACCGTGATCTGACCGTTCACGCTGCTGCCTACTCGGCCGATGGTCGCTGGGTGGTCGAAGGAGGTTCGGATCGTCTCTTTCGTATTTGGCCGGCTGATTCGAGCAAGCCCGCGAAGGTTTTAAAGGGACACGCCGAGGGGATAGAATCGGTGGCGATATCAGCGGATGGACGACGCGCGGCAAGCGGCGGTGCCGATAAAATGATCCTTCTCTGGGACGTGGAAGGCGGCAAGGAACTCCATCGCTTTCTCGGTCATTCCGGCGCGGTTACATCTTTATCGTTTTCGCCCGATGGCAAACGAATTCTTTCCGCTGGCGATACGACGATTCGCGTTTGGGAAGTTCAGACCGGGAATTTGCTGCGAACTCTCGAAGGACACAAAAAGGCCGCCAAGTGCGCCGTGTTTTCGTCTGAGGGATCGCGCGCGCTTTCCGGCGGTTGGGATGGCGAGGTGCGACTTTGGGAAATTGAGACGGGCAAGTTGCTGTTCAATATCGAAACCGGAATCGAAATTCAGGCCGTGGCCTTCGCGCCGAATTCCGACTATGCCTTATGCGCCGACGCAAAAGGAACCGTCCACGCCTGGCGGTTGGCTGTCGCCAAACCCGATTCCCAATAGCTTCATCGGTGGGCGACGCTATCGGACGCGTGAAGTTCCAAATAGTTTTCAAGTAGGTTCCATAGCATCGGCTCGTCGAATCGGAGTTGAACGGTCGAACTTTCGATTTCATTATCGGATTGCGCAAACACCAAAGGGATCGGCGCAAGTTCGGAGCGATTCAAATGCGCCCAAAGACTCGCCAGCGCGGCGCTTAAGGAACGCGAAACGGCCACAACATCAACTTGCGTCTCGAACGGATTCCGACATCGCGCGTTCGGCGAGGTCACGGCGTACTCGCGGCAGAGCGCTGGACGCTGATCGTAAATGGAACACGATTCGCCTTCCAGAAAAGGGCATGCGATTTGAAGCGCGAAATACTTCCTCGCGATTTCGTAGTGTTCCGCCTCGGTGAGCGATGGGTTCTTTAACCGCAACAATTCTGAGTGCAAGCCCGCATCTCGAACTGCAGCAACGGCAATTTCAAATCGCATCTTCACTTCGGACCGCCGAAGCTCAGGAAGGGTTTCAATCAGTTCGCGCAAATAGGAAATTTCGCCGGGTGATAGAGTTACGAGTTGACGACAACACGCGCCGCACGCCTTCCCACAGGAAATCGTCGGATCCGCAATTGAAGGCCGGGCGTTTTCACGCTCCAAAACTCGCCGGACGAATTCGGCGAGTGTGATGCCAGAGAATTCGCCCGGCGTTGCGATCATTGAGTCAGCTTCTCTAAAAGAGCGATGAAATCCGGTTCGGCTTTTTGAAGTTCCGCAAGCGCACGGTTCAGTTCGGTGATGAGCGGATCCTCCGCAATGCCCACGTGTCGCTGCGCGTAATCGGGAATGATCTCGGCGCCTCGCACTTCGTCCCGCGCCTTGGATTCGACGCAAAGCTGGATCCACTCCCGCTCGCAATCCAGCGCGTCTTCCAACATCGCGCGTCCGATTTCCAAGGGCTTCTTCTTTTGCTTCCTCGCGGCATCTAGAAACGACCGCACGGCCTCCATTGCGCCGCTGTCCCCTTTTTGCGCGTCGCGAAGAGATTCGATGAACGTCCGCATCGTGAGCCAATGGCTGGCCCATCGGTAAGCCGCCAGGGCCTCCACGCGCGATTTTTCCGTCATCACGTTTTTGCCCAGTCCCTCGATATCGCTCTCCGTATAAATGGATTTCATCTGCCGTTTATTCCGCTGGAGCCGCTTCATGGCGCGGTCAAATTCACCGATGAATTCTGCCCTCATGACTCGCGTCTCGATTTCTGTTCTCTGTGCGCGATTGCGCTTTGCCATGTTGCGTTGCTGGCGTTCGATCCCATAGGCGTTGTGCAGAATTGCCCACCCCGGCTGAATTTCATTCAAGGCCGGGGAGACTCCACGGAATGGCTGGCTCGGCGCGGCAATGAGCGAAAACGGAAAGAGAACGAATTGCGGAAGGAGCGTCACGCCCGAAGCGATGATCGTATAAGGCGCGTCGCTGAAATCGCACGGAAACTTAACGCTGCATCCGAGTCCGAAGAAAAGTCCTTCGCCCGGCCAGATTTCCTGATCGGGCGCGCGACCCGTATGGTTCGAACCCACGTTTGAACCATACGCGACGTTCCCTTTACCGTCCGGCCAAAAGGCCGCAAGGATCACGCCGTGATGGATTGCCATTGTGAAAGGACCCAGCAGACTATCGTTTGCTTCGCTACCCGCGAGTCGCGAATTCGGTCCAACCGCGCAACCTTTGATGATGGCTTGATTGCCTGCGCTAACCTGCTCAAAAAAGATCGAATCTTCCACGCAAGCGAGTCGCTCAACAAGGCAGCCGGGACCGATCAGCGCATTTCGAATGCAAGCTCCGTCGCGGATGATCGTCGTCTCCTCCGGCGCGCCCCAGACCGTGCAATCGCGCAACGAAATCGCGCCCTCGACGATCACATGCGAGCCGATGACCGTGTTCTCGATGATCCGCGCCGAACGAACAATTGCGCCCGCGCCAATAACTCCCGTTTCGGATTCAAACCCCGATGCGGCTTTTTCAATCAGACCGACGACGCTCTTTAACTTTTTCCCCTTGCCCGACATCGCTTCAGGACTCGATTGCCACGCGACCCAATCGAATGGAATGCCCGCGACGGCCAATGCGCGGCGGGAGAAAAGTTCTTCGTGAAAAAGCTCAAGACCATTGCCGAACCGACTCTTCTCACCGCGCATCACGATGCGATCCACATGCTCAACTGTCGCGCCATCATGAATTTCCTGCCGCTCTATCCATCCGCAACGATTGATATGCGCGTTTTCGCCCAGCGAGCAATCTTTAATCGTTGAGTGATAAACGCCGACCCAACCGGTCGCGGGAGACGATTTGAAGCCGCCCAATCGAATCGTACCCAAGAATCTATTCCCGATTACGAACGCGGGATCGAAATTTTCAGTTGCTCTAATCTTCTTCCAATCCTCCGCGACATTCCCATTGGCGACAAGCGTGTTGATTTCCGCATTCGTCAAAGAACGCGACTTTGCGGCTCGGTGCTCGTTTCGTGCGCGCTTCACAGTTTCGCCGGGTGAATCGGCGACGAGCCATGCAGCGGCAGACGGTTCGGGTATTTGGAACATTCTATTCCCCGTCAGCCGCGATCCCGAGTGCACTTATTCTTAAGAGCTCCGAGTCCGTCAATTCCCGCTTCAACGATGTCGCCCGGCTGAAGAGTTACGGGCGGCTTGCGATGAATGCCGACGCCCGGGGGAGTCCCGGTCGAAATAATGTCTCCCGGTTTCAAGGTCATGCTCCGCGAGAGATACTCAATCAGAAACGGCACATCAAAAATCATCTCGCTCGTGACGCCGTCCTGCATTGTTTGGCCGTTTACTCTGAGCCAGAGCCGCAGATTCGAATAATCCACCAGCCCCGAAAATTCGTCTGTCGTCGCAAGCCACGGTCCGCACGGACCGAAGCCATCAAATGATTTCCCGCGCACCCATTGGCCATCGGCGCGTTGCACGTCGCGAGCGGTCACGTCATTTAGGATCGTGAATCCGGCAACATAATCCATCGCGTTCGCTCGCCGAATTCGTTTCGCCTCGCGACCTATGACAAACGCAAGCTCGACTTCAAAATCAATTTGCGCGGCGACGCTTTCGGGCGGAAGCGGAATTTGAGAATGTGCTCCGCAGAGCGTGTTCGCGAATTTGGCGAAGATAATCGGCGTCTTGGGAAGCTCGACGTTTTGCTCGCGGCAGTGGTCGGCGTAGTTCTGCCCGACGCAGATGATTTTCTCCGGATTCGGGACGGGCGGCGCAAGCTCGACCTCTTGAAGCGGATGCGCCCAGATCGGACGCCGTTCGACTTTCTTGGCGACCCATTCGAGCTTGGCCTCGGCGCGACGAACGGTCTTGCGCGCCCTTGCCATTACGGGGTCGCCACCTTCAAGCATCTCGCGAATCGAACCGGGAATGACTCCGCAACTCATTGCCTTTGCGGCCTTATCTAATTCGACGGCAAAGCCTCCAACGGCCGCGCCGCCGCAGAGAGTTTTATTGCGATAAAATGAAATTAGCTTCACGCGTTCGCTGCCTTGCTCTTAATGCTTTTATTCCATCTGTTTCAGCGCCGAAGGCGCGTAACATTTCCAGCCTGGGGCAACGCCCTAGGTCAGCGGACACCCCAAGAGTTCCAAGGGCTGTAAGCCCGGCACAATTAGAGCGGGCTTACAGCCCTTCGAATTAAATCGCATCGCTATCCTAGGGCGTTGCCCTAGGCTAAAAATGAATCCGCACCGTTGGTGCTGAAGAACCCCCGTTTTTTCGGACTGCAACATCGAGCTTGAAATAGACTTATGGGCCTCAATGTGCCGATAAACTGCGTGAATCATTTCGCCGACGCGACGCGGAGCGCCTCGAACGTCTTGATCTGGATGTCATCATGCGTCTTCGGAAAATTCGTCAGCTTGTGAATGATGCTCCGGCCATCGCCCGAAAGCACGACGCTGTTTTCAACGTCGCCGTTGCGCCACTTGAGTTGCGCGCCGTCCCACTTCGCCTGAGAAACCTGTTCGCCCGCCGGATTCGTAACTCGAACGGTGTATCCGTTTGGACGAGGGTCGAAGACGTAATAGATTTCTGCGCCACCCTCGGCCTCTTGAAATTTGTAAAGCCCCGCGAATTCCATCGGAGCGGAAGTCGGCTTGTAACCTTCCGGAATCGAACGGCGGAAAACAAATTTCGTCGCGCCGCCG
>CAZPIK010000114.1:0-2113 GCA_964586185.1 uncultured Candidatus Sumerlaeota bacterium
CATTTCAAAACACTGGGACGATCCCAAGGGCGTGCCGATTTCCGCGTTTATTTTCGGGACTCGGCGCGGGACGACTGTTCCCTTGGTCTATCAGCCGAGAACTTGGAATCAAGGGGTATTGGTAGCGGCAATGATGTCGTCCGAAACGACAGCGGCGGCGATTGGACAAGTCGGCGTGCTGCGTCACGACCCGATGGCCATGCTTCCCTTCTGCGGTTACAACATGGCCGATTATTGGGGACACTGGATCGAAATGGGCAAACGGCACAAAAACATGCCGAAGGTTTTTCGCGTCAATTGGTTTAACACCGACAGCCAGGGCAAATTCATGTGGCCTGGATTCGGCGAAAATATCCGCGTGCTCGAATGGATCTTGCAGCGGATTAAGGGGAGCGGTAAGTCCGTCGAATCGGCCATAGGTGATCTTCCCGCGCCCGGCGCGGTGGATATGTCGGGACTCGGTCTTTCGCCCGAAACTGAGCGTGCGCTCATTACAATTGACCTCAATCTTTGGCGTGCGCTACTCGCCGATCGCGAGACTTACTTGAAACAATTTGGCGACCACGTCCCGCCCGAAATCTGGGACGAACATCGCAAACTTTCGTCGCGGTTAAATGGTAAGTGATTTTATTGCCTCTTCTTCTACTCTTAATAAATCCTTGAATTCGGAAACACGTTTGACTCCCCTTGTCGCTTCGCGGTATGAAAGAGGGCGATTTTACGACCAAGGTGGACGGACGGCATGGATACCCGACAAATCGAAAGCATCGTCGCGGAAGTGCTCGGCGAGATGAACATCAAACCCACGCGGAAGGAATCTGGCTCGAAAGCCACGGCTCCGAGCAAGAATCAGAGCCCGACGGGAGCACGAATCCACGATTACATGGGCGAATTCCCCGCCGTGATCCGCGCAAGAAGTATGGGTTCGAAATCGGGCGGAATCTTCGAGACCGTGGATGACGCCGCAGCTGCCGCCGAAGAAGCCTTCGAGAACCTGAGCCAGATGACGCTCGAACAGCGCGGGCAGGTCATTGCCGCGATCCGCACTTGTGCGCTAAAAAACAAACGCGACTTTGCCGAGCGAACCGTCGCCGAGACCGGCATGGGGCGGGTCAATCATAAGGAACAAAAGTTTGAGCTGGTCGCGGCCAAAACGCCTGGCATTGAAATTCTTCAGCCGCATTGCTTCACGGGCGACCACGGCCTCACGGTGGATGAACTCGCACCGTTCGGCGTCATTGGCGCGGTGACGCCTGTCACGCATCCGCTGCCGACGATGGCCAACAATGCCATTTCGTTCATTGCGGCGGGCAATACGGCGGTCTTCAACGCGCATCCGACTTCGAAGAACATATTCGCTTACGGCGTCGAGATTTTTAATCGCGCGATTCAGGATGCAGGCGGTCCGCCCAACCTCATCACCTGCGTGAAGGAGCCGACCATCGAATCGGGCAAGACCCTCTTCAATCATCCAAAGATTCGGTTGCTGCTCGTGACGGGCGGTCCGGCGGTCGTTCGCGAGGCGATGCGCGCGCCTAAGCGCTCGATCTGCGCGGGCCCCGGCAATCCACCCGTCGTCGTCGATGAAACCGCTGATCTTTACAAGGCCGCAGCATCCATCATCGCGGGAGGCGGATTCGACAACAACATCCTCTGCATTGGCGAGAAACAGATTTTCGTCGTCGAGAGTGTTGCCGACGCGCTCATCAAGGAACTGACTTCGCAGGGTTGCTTCCTGTTGGATAAAGGACAAGTCGCTTCGCTGACGAAGGTCGCGTTCGGTTTGGATAAAGGCGACAAGCCGAGTCTGAATCGCAATTTGGTCGGGCGATGCGCCAATGTTCTTGCCCGCGCGTTTGGTTTGGAAATTGGTTTTGATCCGCCGCTACTCATCGGCGAGACCGATTTCAATCATCTCTTTGTTCAAGAGGAACAGATGATGCCGTTCATCCCCATCGTCCGTGTCCGGAACGTCACCGAGGGGATTAACATGGCGATTGAGTCCGAGCATGGCTACGGCCACACCGCCTGCATTCACTCGCGCAACATTCAGAATATGCACGAGATGGCGAAACGAGTGAACACGACGATCTTCGTAAAGAATGGCCCCTCA
>CAZPIK010000114.1:2123-8574 GCA_964586185.1 uncultured Candidatus Sumerlaeota bacterium
GGCGGCGAAGGTTATACGGCGTTCTCCATCGCCAGCCCAACGGGCGAAGGATGTTGCACGGCTCGGACGTTCACGCGTATGCGCCGCTGCTCGCTTGTGGATTATTTCAGAATTGTCTGACCGAACTACTCGAACACCGTCCAGTCCTTCGTGGCATTCACGGGTTCCTCAATGATCACGGTTCGATTGAGAACCGCGCCAAATGGCACACCATTTTGTGTCATTTGAAGCTGCAAGTTGCACGATCCTGGCGAATAGGGAGCATTCAGTGTGGAGAGAAATTCAAAATTTGTGAAGGGCGAAACGGAATCAGTCGGAATAAGCGAAATCTCAGAACTTGGGAGCATCGCACAGTCATCAACCAGAGCTTGAAGCGCGTATCCGTCCGCCAACGTCCACGTCGTATTACCCGTGTTACGGAACGTAAAGGTGACGATCAGTTGCGTCCCTGTTTTCATCTTAGGCGGCATCGAACTTCCATTCGCCAAGGCGTTATTGAACGGCGTGGGAGAGGGTGTCGGCGAGGGTGTCGCGCTCGGGAATGGCGTTGGAGTCGCGCCGGATCCCGTTACATTAAACACATAGTCTTCGACTTCGCCATCGAGTGCCGGACCGGTTGGGGCAAGCCCGCCCGTCGTGCTGAGTCGAAAGCGCGCAGGGGTGCTCCCGCTGAGCGCGCCCGCGGGGACCAAAATCGGCAGCAAGTTGTTACCCAAGGCAACATTCGATGAATTCAACATTTTCTCGCCCGGATCATTCCAATCGCCATCGTGGTTCCAGTCGAACCACGCGTCAATCTTTGACGCATCGGATGCGATAATCTGTACATTTGAAGTCACACTCACCTGAAGCGGATCGACAAGATACACGCCGTCCTCATCGTCGGTCGTATCCAAGTCATCGCCATCTGCGCTCAGTGAAGGAAATCCGTCCAGTTCGGCATCAATAAGCAATCCAAGATGAAGTGGATTCTCCGAAGCAATGACATGACGCGCGCCATCTGAATCGGCCAGTGTGGGGTAATTCGGATCGGCGGCATCGCCATAATCAACTTCCGTACCACTGGCGTCGGCAACCCATATAGCCTCTGAGAATTCAGAAGTTCCGGCATCCGGATGCCATGCCGTCGCCGTAATATAGGTCCCAGCCGCAACTGAGCCGTAACCAAAAACGAAAGGAGCGTTTCCAAGTGCGTCGGTCTGAACGATCATCCAGCCGAGATACGTTTGACCCTCTCCGTATCCCGAAGAATCGGCGAACGGAACCGAAAAGAATTCGAGGTAGAATTGCTGATTCGCAGCCCCTTCATAAATTCCTTGAACATAAAAAAGTGGGGCGGAGTAGGCCGCTGTCAGCGTGGGATAATTGATAAGATTATTGGGTCCGCCGTCGGGATCAAGAGCATCATTGGCCGTGGGTCCGTCCGTATCCAAATCAATGCCCAGTCCATTGATGTTTCCGCTAATCGAGTTTGCAGTGATGGCATTGTTTCGCGAAGGAGGGACTGTTTGATTAACGCCAATCCCGCCATCGTAATTATTTTTGATCGTGTTGCCCGGACCTATCGTGTTGCCGAATGAATCTTCAATAATCACCCCAAAGCCCAAGCCGGGAACGGAAGCTCCCAAGCCGTTGTCTGTGATCAAGTTGTTGAAAACACGGTGATTTCCTCCCATTAAGGAACCCGACGGTCCGAGAATAACGACGCCTTGCTCGAAATGGTGCGCAATCATGTTGCCGTCCACCGTCGTTCCTTCGCAATCGTTGAGAGTAATTCCCGCAATACCGCTGCCCGAAGAGGGATTGGTGTCAATTCCAATGGCATTGCCTTGGACTAAATTATTGGAAGACGCACTTCCCGTAATCCCTATGCCCATCTCGAGGTTGCCCATAATATAATTGCTGTATGAACCGGGAAAGAACGGCAGGGAACCGATTACATTCGCGGGAGACTCTACAACCGCAATCCCGCCCTTATTAGGCAACATATTCAATCGCGTGATATCTGATCCAATTGTATTGTTGTACACATAATTTCCTCCCGCCATATCCGGCGCGCCAGCAGAGGTATAAATTGCAACACCGTAGTCAATATTTCCTGATATAACATTCCCATATTCCGGAAACGATCCGCCAATATAATTCCCTTCCGCGCCGTCAACAATGGCCACGCCATTCAAGAGATTGGGCAGACTGCCCATGCCGTCTTTGGTTGTGCCAATATAATTTCCAAACACGGCATTATTGTCAGCAGTTGCACCGATCAGCAGAATACCGGATTCGATGTTGCCGGATATAACATTGCGGGAAGCAGGATTGCCATCGCCAATGAAGTTGCCGCTCCCTTCAACTCGTATGCCCGCTAACCCATTGAATAAGTCGGGATTATCCTGCTCATTACTGCCGATAATGTTACCTTTGATCTCATTGGCCGAGCCATATATGGTGATTCCACTCTCAAGATTGCCCGATATGATGTTGCCGGACTGCGATCCGGGAGAGGGAGTATCGAGCCCGATCCGATTTTTGTCTGATTCAAGGATTATACCAGAGCTCAAGTTGGACATGAGTTGTTGGGCGTTCTTGTCGAGTCCAATGATATTACCCAATATCCAATGATTGCCCTCCGTTGCATTGAGGACATCTATACCAATGCCATTGCCCGAAATGACATTACGAAGATTCAATAGACTCCCGCCAATATTGCAATAGGTGGCTTGTTCCAATAACACGCCCGTATCGGAATTACCAACGTCTGTGGTTCCATCCGCCGCCGGGCCAATCAGATTACCTTGAATTACGTTATGCATGGCATCGGGACCGAGGACATAAACGCCGAACTCTTGTCCGGAGATGACGTTTCCCGCGCCCGGCACATTGAGTCCTCCGACCCTGTTAAAGGATGCCCCTGAAATCCTAACACCAACTTCTGTGAGGACATTAAGAGCGGCTTGTCCGTTCTTGGTCGTCCCAATGTAATTTCCTTGCACTCGGTTCGAGGTGGCGCCCGCGCCTGTAATCGACAAATTGTAAGGGTCATTACCTGAAATAACATTGCGCAGACCCGCGGAAGTTCCGCCAATGAGATTATCCGGCGAGGAATTGATACGCAGTCCCTGTCCATTTCCAGTTGCGGCGGCTCCCTGCGCATTGAGACCGAGCAGGCAAGATTGAACGACGCAACCACCAGGACCTGAAATATCCACGCCGGAAAAATCAAATGCATAAATGGACATGCCGCGAACAGAGCATCCCAAAGCCGTCATATCCAATCCTCTGGGAAGAATATCCACGCAGGATGTCCCATCAAGTTCGACCATCAGATTGCCGAAAGAATATCCCGGCTGGCTGGTTGCATCAATCGCGAGGGCTTGTGTGATTGGGGGGAGCGGCGTGGGAGGGGATATTTTGTAATAATTGGGTCCCCAGTTGGACGCGAGTAAATCAAAGAGAACGGTCTGCGGACCCGCAAGCGCGTTGGATTCCTGTATGGCCGCCCAAAGAGTACATTCCCTCCGTCCATCAGTGATGAAGTTACCCGTGTCGCATAAACCATCACCGGGGTTGTTATCTACTAGGTTGCGATTCGAATTGACCGTGAACGCCGTGCCGCACGTGGAGAATTCCGAAGTGTTCCCAAATTTATCCGTTGCGGTAATGCTCACCGATTTATGGTTGCCCGGGAAGGAGATCATAAATGGAGAGGACTGCTGAGCGAATGTAATCGAAAGCGAGCCGAGGTACGTTTTCGCGTCGCCATATCCGGTCGCATTGCTCGGAATGCATTCATAGAAATCAAGCATGTGCGGCGTATTAACGTCCGAATCGAACCGTCCGGTAATTGTTGAATTCATTCCGTCATAGACGATTGAATCTATCACCGGCTTATTTTGGAGTTGATTCGTTCCTGCATCGGGGTCGTTGATATCATTCGGGGTTGGGCCGTCGTCACCCAAATCAATTCCCATACTCAGAGCGGGATCCGCAGCATCGTAGGAGCCATTGCCGTAAATGGCGTTTCCCCGGATGCTGTGTTGGCCGTTCGAGGAGGGTCCGACGACGGCCACACCCGGACCGCCATTGAACGCAATCGTGTTGCAGGGCATACAGTCAATCGCCGCAGTCGGACCCTTGCCAATGACGCTGTCAACCGACCAGGAAAACAGGCCGATGCCATATCGTCCGTTCCCTGATAGGGGCTGCCCTTCGAGAACTAACATCTGATCTGGATCCGGCAGAAGCGGGGCCGTTCCGGTGAGGTCTGTGCCGATCAAGTTACTCGAAAGAATGTTTCCCGCTGCGGTGGCGCTCCCAACGATTCCGCCAATGGAAACTCCATCGAGGAAATTGCCGGAAATAAGATTGTTTTCAATCGTTTCATTATCTGAACCATTCAGGGTAATTCCCGACAGCTGGTTCCCTTTGGCGTACGTGCCGCTAATATCGGTTCCGATATAGTTATCGCGAATCCTATTACCATAGCTACGCGCGCCTACAATGCCGTCGCCATAATTTCCCGAGATAACATTGCCTTCAATGTCGCAGTCGGTTGGCCCCGGCATCAGCGTGTTGCCCATCGAAATCCCGCCGAGGCTGTTCGGTCTTAAGGCGGTGCCAGTCGGGTCGAGCCCGATGATGTTGTTTTGAATTCGGATTTTGGAACTGGGCGGCATCGCAAGAGTGGTTCCGATATAAATTCCCGCCCCATAATTTCCTGAAATGACGCACTCATCAATGAGCACGCTATGCGCCATTCCGCCGCCGGATGCAACTTGAGAAATCTGGATCCCACTGCTCAAATTTCCCAGCGATAACCAGTCCGACCCTTGGCGGGTAAGCCCGATGTAACAGCCCACGACTTCGACATCGTCTATGAACCCCAAAACCAGTCCCTGTATTACGATCCCCGATCCAGGAAATCCGTTGATCGCGACGTGACGAATCGAAAGACCCCCGGATTGAGCCACAACGATGCCGCTTCCAGACGTTAGATTAACGCCGCTGATTTCGACCTGCGGAGTGGAACCGGTCCCGATGATGGAACCATAAAGGAGCGGAAGCGGGGATAGGGGTTCGATGCGTGTGATCTCGGGGGCAAAGTAGATGCTATCTCCTTGCACCGCATTTTGCATCGCCGCGCGAAGGGTGCATCGTCCGGTCAAATTGCCGGGGGAACTGCCCGTGTCGCACAGGCCGTCCGCGCCGCCATCGGGTTCATCGCCCGCGTGATTGACTGTATAAACCGCAGCCGGGGCCAGCGCAGCCACGCCAAAGAAACCCAGCGCACATACAAACTTACGAAAGTCGAACAGAAGTTTGAGCATGTTTGTGAATTTGCTAGGACCTTCGAAACTTGTATAAAACTTCGTCGCTCTGCGCTTGAGCATAGGTGGGGGCTGTTAGACATGTCCAGCCGAATTTCGCTCATGCCTGACGCGACGCGACAGTATCCGGTTTGCGCGGCATGGTGAAGCGCGGCATCATGTTGGGTTTATCTTGCGGATGAGAGGGCGTTCCTTAACGAATTATCTTTGGATTGGTCAACCAGCGCTAAGGGGATTCAATGAATTTCGCCATAATCTCTGCCGCGGCTTTGTGGCCTTCCGCGCTGAAGTGCCGATCCGTCTTGAATCGCAGCGATCCCCCGATTTCAAAACCGCGCCGAATGTCTTCCGCTTCGTTTATGTAATCAAATCCTTCCGATTGAGCAAAGGCCTTCAATTCCTCGAATGGCTTAATCATGTTGGATTGCTGGGATGTCTGGGGTGGTTGACCGAATGCATAAACTGCAAAATCAGAACCGGCTTTGCGGCATGAATCGTTCATCGCTTTCATCAGCGCAAGCGTGACCTCCCATGCGGCTTGAACTTCTGGCGGGCGGGGTTCTTCAAAAACTGTAAAAGGGCGTCCGAACGCCGGATGATTTTTCCCTTCTCCCGCAATTTGGGCGTGCGTCGAATCCAACCCCGATCCGACCGCAAGTTGGTAAGGCAAATTCTTGATCTGACGGAGCGCGAGGTACCGCCGAATCAACGAAAAAAGGTTGATCCGATCACAAACTCGGCGAAGCGCGAAACCGCGCTGAACGGGATAAACCGTTTGCGCGAGGTTTCCATTTATTAGCTCGAATTTTGGCTTTGGCGCATTGCCTGAGGATCCCACGGCAAGCGAATTGTTATGCACGTCGTTTTCGATGGTGAAGAGTAGCAGCGTGATTTCCGGTTTCCACGACAATCCCTCGTGAATAAGCGCGAGATATTCCTGATCCGTGCCGTATCCGGCCTGTCCCATGACGATGACTTCCCAAGCGTCACCCAACGCCTTTTGCAATTGCCTCCCGACAGTCTGTTCGAGCGATACTCCATACCCATAAACGAAGCTGTCGCCAAGTAATAGGACGCGCCGCTTCGGAGGCACGGGGCTGGGCCTGGTCATCAGCCGGCGCTTCTGC
>CAZPIK010000114.1:8584-8808 GCA_964586185.1 uncultured Candidatus Sumerlaeota bacterium
GGAGGCACAGCGCGGTTCTCAAATTCATGTTCGACATCCCGCCACCCACGCGAATTCACCTTTTCCTGAAACGTCTCATGTGTGTCGGGGTTTTCAAGGTAGATCGGTTGATTGGGGCGAAATGACCAACCGTAAATCTCGGCCATCGGAGCCTCGAAGTAACCTCCGACCGCCACGGGAGCACACCACCGCGTGATGACCTCCATCGAGGCAAAGATCAATCC
>CAZPIK010000114.1:8818-11604 GCA_964586185.1 uncultured Candidatus Sumerlaeota bacterium
CCACCGCGCCCGCAATTCCCAATAGCAGGGATAGCACGCAAGCTGCGGTCCAATTTCGCCCCCCCAAAATTCCATCCGGCGTTATGGCCGCCTGTAGTACCCAAGGTGAAACAAGCAGTGCTCCAAGCAGACAATGAACGGCAACCCAATATTGCTTTACGGCCTGAGTAATGGAATCGTGTGATTGCGGTGGAGTCTTCATCCAGACTGCGATTCAAGATACAGTTCTATTGCTTCGCGAATGTTTTTAATTGCCGCTTCCACGGTCTTCCCTTGAGACCAGCAGCTTTTGAGCGTGGGACAATTCGCGACGATATTGCCATCTTCACCGCGTCTTAGGATAACACTGAATCTCACTTCCCCCCAACCTTCTCCCACGTCCCCTTTTTCGCCGAAGTCAGAACCGCGTCGCAGATGTATTGTGTTTCGAGCGCGTCGCGGAAGGTGGGCGCGGTTGGTTTGTTCTTCGAGAGGTTATCAATAAAATCGGCGACCTGATGCACGAAACTGTGCTCGTAGCCGATCTGCAATCCCGGAACCCACCATTTGTCCATGTAAGGTTGATCGCCGTCCGTAACGTGGATCGAACGCCAGCCGCGCACCTTCGATTCGTCGCGATGGTCGAACCAACTGAGCCGGTGCAAATCGTGCAAGTCCCACTGGATCGAGGCGTGCTCGCCGTTGATTTCGAACGTGTAAAGTGCCTTGTGTCCGCGGGCGTAGCGGGTGGATTCGAACGTCGCGAGCGAGCCGTTCTTGAACCGCGCGAGGAACGCGCAGGCGTCGTCGATCCCGACCTTCTCGACCTTGCCGGTAAGGTTATGTTTGCGCTGTTTGACGAACGTCTCGGTCATGGCCGAGACCGAATCGATCGACCCGTTGAGCCAGAGCGCGGTATCGATGCAATGCGCGAGCAGGTCGCCGGTGACGCCGCTTCCCGCCGCCGCGATGTCGAGTCGCCAAAGTCCCTGACCGCCCTGCGGAAGATCGGCGGCGATGGTCCAATCCTGAAGGAAGACTGCACGGTAGTGGAAAATGCGCCCCAACTTCCCTTCGTCAATAAGTTGCTTGGCGAGCGTCACGGCGGGAACGCGGCGGTAGTTATACCAAACCGTGTTGGCGACCCCGGCCTTCTCGACCGCCTTGACCATCTCTTCACCTTCGGCGGGATTCATCGCCAGCGGCTTTTCGCAGAGGATCATTTTTCCGGCGGCGGCGGCGGCAATCGCAATCTCTTTGTGGAGATTGTTCGGCGTGCAGATGTCAATCGCGTCAATGTCTTTGCGCTCGATCATCCTGCGCCAATCGGTTTCGATGGATTCATAGCCCCATTGATTGGCAAACGCCTGAATCTTTTCTTTGTCGCGCGCGCAAGCGGCCTTAAGGACGGGACGATAAGCCTGATCGAAAAAATTCCAGACTTTGCGATAGGCGTTCGAATGCGCCCGGCCCATGAAGCCATAGCCGATCATGCCGATGTTGAGGGGTTTTGAAGCCACGTTGCGATCTCCTTCGAATTCAAAATTTCAAACGGGGACATGATGGCGAAGCGCGCGCAAGTTTTCTAGTGGATTGTCAAATTCCCATTGCTTGCGGGTGCACGTCAGTTTTCCGAAAACACCAAAATTCATCCTGAAGCGAGATTAATAGTACGGAAGTATTCAATCCGCGAAGCGGATGGCGTAATAAAGCGAAGCGTGAAGTCGAGCGTAGCGAGACGAACGCTGGAAGACGCATCCATTCATGTGGAAAGCCCTCGACGAGGGCGACGGAAACGAACTCCAATCTCCGCCGCCCTCGTTGAGGGCTGGGAATCAAGGCGACCGCGACCCGGCGTTCCGCATCCTCATGGATGCTCCACACCGGGCTTTATTACGCCGTCCCCATTCGGGGACTTCGGAAAACACGAACACCAACATGCATACATCGAGTCTCATTGACCCGACTCGGAAATCTGATGTGCACCCTTTGCTCCGTTGCGTTTTGTCGTGTCTTTGATAGACTAGTCGCCCTTTTATCTTTGCCCGAAGGGACAAAGCATGAGCACCGAGAAGCGCGATTACAGCAAGACCGTCCTGACCCCCAAAACCGATTTCCCCATGCGGGCGAATCTCGCCGAGCGGGAACCCGAGCGTTTGAAAAAGTGGAAAGAGATCGGCCTCTACGAAAAGATTCAGGAAAACCGCAAAAACGCGCCGACTTATATTCTGCATGACGGGCCGCCCTACGCCAATGGCGACATCCATCTCGGCCACGCGCTTAACAAGATTCTGAAAGACGTAGTCGTCCGCTACAGGACGATGAAGGGGTTTCGTTCGCCCTATATCCCGGGATGGGATTGCCACGGACTGCCGATCGAGCAACAAGTTTATAAGAAGCTCGGTGGCAAGCTGAACCAAATGCCGCCCGCCGAAGTGCGGAATCTTTGTCAGGAATACGCGCTCAAATACGTCGGCATTCAGCGCGAGCAGTTCCAGCGTCTCGGCGTTTTGGGCGATTGGTTTCGCCCTTACTTAACGCTCGATCCGTCTTACGAGGCTGGGATTATCCGCTGCCTGCGCGACCTAACCGCCAAAGGACTCGTCCGGAAGGGCTTAAAGCCCGTGCATTGGGATCCGGTGTTTCGGACCGCGCTCGCCGAAGCCGAAATCGAATACGAAAAACACGAATCCGATTCGATCCATGTGAAATTTCCTCTGCTTGGAAGCGAGAAGTATCCATCGCTCAAGGGACTCAAAAACGTTTCGCTCGTGATCTGGACGACGACGCCGTGGACGCTTCCGGCC
>CAZPIK010000115.1:0-11573 GCA_964586185.1 uncultured Candidatus Sumerlaeota bacterium
TCGACGACGCCCCCGGCGCCGACTCCGGCTCCGCCCACGTCGTGGACCTCTTCTCACTAGGGGAATAGCGACTTAAACCCTAAACCTTAAACAAAACCCCGGTACGGAGTTATCTCCATACCGGGGTTTGACTTTGTGTAGGTCGGCATTTGAAGTCGACGTCGGGCTGCAAGCCCGACCTACGGACAGAATTTTCGAGA
Source organism: uncultured Candidatus Sumerlaeota bacterium (assembly GCA_964586185.1). GTDB lineage: Bacteria > Sumerlaeota > Sumerlaeia > MVZB01 > JAJFLK01 > CAZPIK01. Next base: position 201 of record CAZPIK010000115.1, read on the forward strand.
ACCGCTATAGATACGCTTACAGATCACGATCCATGGCGTGGGCAATCTTGCGGACTTCGGCAATGAGTTGTTCGAATTTCTTCGGCTTCAGCGATTGCGCGCCGTCAGAGAGCGCCTTGGCTGGATCGGCATGGACTTCGACCATGAGGCCATCCGCACCCGCTGCAATGGCCGCGCGCGCCATTGGAATAACCAAGTTCCAATGACCGGTGCCGTGACTCGGATCGGCAATGACGGGTAAGTGACTGAGCTGCTTAATGACTGGAATGGCGTTCAGATCGAATGTGAAACGAGTTGAGGTTTCAAACGTGCGAATACCGCGCTCGCACAGCATGACGTTGTAATTCCCGCGCGAGAGGATGTATTCGGCGGCTTGGAGATATTCGCTGATGAGCGTGGACATGCCGCGCTTAAAAAAGACGGGGACTTTTGAATCGCCCGCCGCGGCGAGCAGCGCGTAATTTTGGCAATTGCGCGCGCCGATCTGAAGCACGTCCGAATACTTGGCCACTTTTTCGATATCGTTGACGTTAACGACTTCGGTGATGATCTTGAGTCCCGTTTCAGCGCGGGCTTCGGCGAGATATTCCAATCCCTCCTCGCCAAGACCTTGAAAGGCGTAAGGCGAGGTTCGCGGCTTGAACGCGCCGCCGCGAAGGAAATGCGCGCCCGCCGCTTTGACCGTCCGCGCGATGTCGAGCAACTGCTCGCGCGATTCAACCGAGCACGGTCCGGCCATGATGACGAGGTTTTTGCCGCCGACTTTCACACCGCCAATATCGAGCACGGAGTTTTCCGGTTTGAACTCGCGACCCACAAGCTTGTAGGGTTTCATGATGGGGATCGCCGATTCGACTCCCGGAAAAGTTTCGAGCGATTGAAGCGGCGTTTTGTCTTCGTGACCCACGCAACCGATAACGGTCCGCTCGACGCCCCGGATGGAATGCGGCTTATAGCCCAACTCAGCGATTCGCTTTTCGACAGCTTCGATTTCGGCTTCGCTCGCATGGGCCTGCATGACGATGATCATTCGGTATCCTTTGTTTGCGTCGCGTGGGGACGTCTGATGGTTTCGGTTTCCAAGCAAGGGGAGAAAACCGACCGTTCCAGATGTTAGCGAATGAAACGGACAATTTCTATGGTGCGATCTTGGCTTAGCAGGTGATTCAATGTTGTGCCGACATAAGAACAAGAAATAGGTACGCGACGTATAAGGCGAGCAGGATTCCCCCGCGCGCTCGTCCTATGAAACCGCTCGATGGGGGGAACACACAAACAACGGAAATCAGCCCGAAAAACAAGGCCACGGACACTTCGCGCCAATCCACAACGATTGGGCATATGACCGCAGCGATGGGCACAATAAGAATTCCATTGAAAATGTTGCTACCCAGCACGGTACCCAGCCCGATTTCGTCGTGTCCCCGTAGTTTGGCAATCACGGTTGTCGCCAATTCCGGAACGGAGGTACCCACGGCCACGATGGTCGCGCCGATGACAAACTCATCCAGCCCGAGAGAGACCGCGATGCCCCGTGCACCGGCAACGATGAAGTGGCCGGCGCCAAAGAGGAACGCCAAGCCGAATGCGCAGGAAAAAATGGCCCGGCCCAGACGAGCCTCACCCAATACTTCATCGGTTGCATTTCGCTCGTTACGCGCCTCTCGAATGGATGCCGCTAACCATCCGAGGAAAATCACAAGCATGAGGAAACCATCCATTCGCGATATATTTCCATCCCAAGCGAGTGCAAGGGTAAGGATCGGAACGACTGCGGCCACGGGAAAATCGCGTTTGATTGCCCCGCGCGAACTTTGAATTCCCGAAATGAGAAGCGCCATCGCCAAGATGAGCGCGACATTAACAACGTTGCTGCCCAGGGCGTCGCCGAGCGAAATTTGCGGCTGACCGGATCTTGCGGCGCTGATGGAAACGGATAATTCGGGGCTGGAGGTGGCAAACGCCGCGACAGTCGCTCCGATGATGCCCGGCGGAATTCGCATCCAGTGGGCCAAGCCGACCGAACCACGGATGAAGAGTTCTCCGCCCGCCGCAGCGCATATTACGCCAATAAGAAGGGACGCATAATCATTCATGGGCAAAAACTCCCCCGAAACAGCCTTGGCTAACAAATTTGACCGAGTAACCTTCCTGCAATAAACCCGGCCGCATTAGTGATATAAAAATAGTGGAATATTCTCGTCGCTCAACATCGCCCTCGTCACCGACCCGAAGAAAAACTCCTTCACCGTGGATTGGCCATACGCGCCCATAACGAGTAATCCGGCGTTCAACGCCCGCGTGCGTTCGAGGATGACAGGAGCGGGAAGATCGGAAGTTTCGACAATGTGGGATTGCGACTTAACTCCATGAGACTCCAGAAAATCCGCGGCAATCTCGGCTGATCGGCGGGCTTTCACGCGATCTTCGCCAACCGAGATAATATGAATCTCGGATGACATATCGAGATGTAGCGACTGAAACGCATATAATGTTCGCGCTGATTGAAGACTACCATCATAAGCGATGACGATGGCGCTTCCGCCCTGGGGACGCTCGGGCACCGTAACTAGAGGTCTTGGACTGACCTTCAGTACCTTTTGGAGCGTGTCATCCGCTTTATCATCAGTCTCGAAATGGTAATGGGTCTGCTTGCCGAGCAGAATGAGATCGCAACGCTGGGCTTCGATGACGATTTGTTCAAAGGGATGTCCAACGTCTGTAAGCGTATCAGAGGCGACGCCCGCTTCAGCGCAACGTTGGGTAAAGCGCTCCAGAAACTCACTTACTCGGCACCGCGCGTCAGCCATGAGCGCTTCATCCCGTTTGATTTTGAAACTCTCCGCGCCAAGCGGGATCGGCTCGGAGTGCCGAATGGCTGGCTCGTCAACAATACCCATTCCCATCAACTTCGCATGGTATTGTTTCGCCCACCGGATACCCAACTGAATGGCCAATTCACAATGGCTGGAACCGTCCAAAGGCACCAAAATTCTTGTAAGTTGACGGTCAACGGGCATGATGCAATTTCCTCTTGCGAGACCAAGGGCACATGGAGGTAGGGTCCTCGCCTAACCCGATCCCGCGCCCTAGCGTTCCTGAAAATCCTATGAAATGCAAGGAGGTGAATCGCACAAGCCAACGAACCCGCCATCGAGAAATATCGAAGCAATCGTTAGAACGACGGTAAATTTGTCCCTCGCCTCTGTTTCTGCATTTCTCTAGGATATGGACGCGTCTTTCGTTAACACGCGCCGTGAAGAGTTGGGCTTGGCTCAAGATGTAGAATGAGGGGAAGTCAGTAATGATTAGCACAATCTTAAATGAAATGCTGGGGTGCAAATACCCCATTATGCTCGCGGGAATGGGGGGCGTTTCGTATGGCGAGATTGCCGCCGCCGTGAGCGAAGCAGGTGGCTACGGCGTCATCGGCGCGGCAGGAATGGACAACGACACGATGGTCGCGCAGATGAAGAAAGTCCGCGAACTCACCGACAAACCGTTTGGCGTTGATCTGCTCACTGCGATGCCCGGCAATATGGAGAAGCAGGTTGAACTGATCATCGAAAACGGCGCGAGCACGTTTGTGGCGGCGCTCGGAGTGCCACGCAAAGTCATTGAGATGTGCCATCAAGCAGGGCTGCTCGTGATTTCAATGGCGGGGAAAGTGAGCCACGCCGTGCAGGCCGAAGACGCCGGTTGCGATATCGTCGTTGCGCAAGGAACCGAAGCGGGCGGGCACACGGGACAAGTTGCCGGAATGGCGCTCATGCCGCAAATCGTGGACGCGGTGAAGATTCCGGTTGTCGGCGCGGGTTCGATTTTTGACGGTCGCGGATTGGTTGCGGCGCTGGCATTCGGTTGCGTGGGAGTGTGGGTCGGAACGCGATTCATTGCGTCGGTCGAGGCCCACGCGGCCAACTCCTACAAGAAAAAGATTCTCGAAAGTTCGGAAGCCGATACCGTGATCTCACGCTGTTGGACGGGAAAGACTTTGCGCGCAATTCGCAACGAAACAACCGACGAATGGGAGAAGCGCAAAAGCGAACTCAAGCCGTTTCCGATTCAGGCAATGATTATGCATCAAGCGGGGGTGATGAAGTTCACCGATCCGCGCGATACAGGCGAGGAACCCGATCCGAATAAAAATTGCTTCCCCGCCGGTCAGGGTTGCGGAGCAATCAAGGAGATCAAAACCTGTAAGGAGATCATTGACGATATCATGGAAGAGGCCGAAGCGATTCTGGGCGCAGGCGTCGTTCCTTCTCGTCGGGATTTCCGTCGGCCGATCGAGGAATTTAAAGCGCAATCTGCCGTGGCGGGAGCGTGAAATGACCGAGCGACCGATACCGATTCTCGTTGGCGTTGGCCAGAATACGATTCACAGTAAGACCGCAGCCGATTTTGTTCATCCCGTTGAAGCGATGCGGATCGTTGTCGAACGCGCCGCCGAGGACGCAGAGTGCAAAGCGCTCGTTAAACAAGCTGACGCGCTTCACGTCGTCAACTTACTGAGTTTCAATCACAAGAATTTTCCGCTGGCCTTGGCGGAGTCGCTCGAATGCACGCCCGCCATGCTCGAATACACGTCGGTTGGCGGGAATAACCCGCAGTGGCTCGCGAGTCGCGCCGCCGATAACATCGCCGCCGGAAAATGCGAGATCGCGATTCTTGCCGGATGCGAGGTTATGCGATCGGTTTCTCTTGCAATGAAAGAAGGACGCGACATCGGCGCGTTCAAGAGCAAGCCGGAAATTACATTCGTCGGCATCAATCGCCCCGGCACAACGCAGATCGAGAATGACCATTTTGCCGACCGACCTGTCCGCGTTTATCCATTGATCGAGAATGCGTTAAGAAAGCAGGAAGGCTTGTCGCTTGCTCAGCAACGCAAACATTTGGGCGAGTTTGCGGCGTCTTTCAGCGCCGTTGCGGCCAAGAATCCCTATGCGTGGTTTCCCGTCGCGCGCTCGGCGGAGGAAGCTGTTACGCCCGCGCCAAACAACCGGATGATCGGCTATCCCTACACCAAATATCTGAACGCGGTAATGGAAGTGGATCAAGCGGCAGCGGTCATCATGACTTCGACGGCGAAGGCTCGTGCGCTCGGCATCCCCGAATCAAAATGGGTTTATCTTCACGGCGGCCAAGATGCGCACGACCACTGGTTTGTTTCTGAACGTCCCGATCTCGCCGAATCGCTGGCGATCAAGCGCGTTTGCGAAGACGCTTTCGATCAGGCAGGAATTGCGCTGAGTGACATTTCGTTTTTCGATCTCTATAGCTGCTTTCCCGTCATGCCCCGGTTGGCGCGTCGTGTACTTGGCATTGCGGATAGCGATCCCCGTCCGATGACGATCACGGGCGGACTTCCTTACTTCGGCGGCGCGGGAAATAATTACGTCATGCACTCGATTGCCGAAGCGGTTCAGCGTTGCCGCGCGGATCGAAACGCTTACGGCATGATTACCTCGAACGGATTTTACAGCACCAAACACGGCGTCGGAATTTACGGCGCGCAGCCTCCGAAGAAAGCGTGGTCGCGGACGCCGCCCGATCAGTTTCAGGAAAAGCTGGGTCTCGCTCCCGCGATGGAAGTCGAAGAGAATCCGGCGGGGCGTTTCGACCTGGATTCCTACACCGTCTGGCATGATCGAAACGGCGAGCCGGAGGTCGGAATCTTGATCGGACGCACCGATTCGGGCAAACGGGCTTGGGCGCAAACCGCTCGCGAGAATAAAGACCTCATGCGCGCGATGATGAACGAGGAGTGGTGCGGTAAAACAGGAAAAATCGTCGGACGGAATAACCGGACAAACATTGTTGAGTTTTAATTCGTTTGCGATCCAATGAGCCTCCGCTTATTCACCGTCTTTGCAATAGCGAGTTTGCTTTTGTCTCCAGATTGTCGCGCCGCCGATCCTCAAACCGCATTTCCCAATATTGTTTATATCCTCGCTGATGATCTCGGCTATGGCGATGTCCGTTGTTTCAATCCGGAATCTAAAATCGCGACTCCCGCCATTGACCGACTCGCCTCCGAGGGCATGCGCTTCACCGATGCCCACTCTGGCTCGGCGGTCTGCACGCCCACGCGGTACGGTATTCTCACGGGGCGTTATAGTTGGCGCAGCACACTCAAGTCGGGCGTTCTGAACGGCTACTCCACCCCGCTGATTCCATCCTCGCGTCTTACGGTCGCCTCGCTCCTGAAAAGCCGAGGCTACTCCACCGCTTGCATTGGTAAATGGCATCTCGGTTTGGGATGGGCCGTGACCAACGGAGAACAAGCGGGTTCCACCAACATTGATTATTCCAAACCCATCACCGGCGGTCCGACCGCGCTTGGATTTGATTATTTCTTTGGCATTCCCGCCTCGCTCGATATGCCCCCTTATCTCTATGTCGAAGGTGACCGCGCCGTCGAACCTCCTACCGCCACCGTCGAGGACAGCAAAGCACCCGCATACTACCGCAAAGGACCCGCGGCCCCGAGTTTTCACCACGACCAAACGCTACCGTTGCTCCAATCCAAAGCATTAACTTGGATCGAGTCACAGGCCGCTTCTTCATCCCATCCATTCTTCCTTTATTTACCTCTCGCCGCGCCTCACACGCCCATCATGCCTGTTAGCCCGTTCACTGGCAAAAGCGCTGCCGGGGTTTACGGCGATTTCGTCGAGCAAGTGGACGCTACCGTCGGTGAAATTGCCGGTCTTCTCGATAAGCTCGGCTTGGCAAAAAACACTCTTCTCATCGTCGCGAGCGATAACGGTTTTGCACCCATGGCCGACCTCCCCAAGCTTAAATCGCTCGGTCACAATCCATGCGGTTCACTTCGCGGTAGCAAAGCCGACATTTACGAAGGCGGCCACCGCATCCCGTTCATCGTCCGATGGCCGGGTCGCGTTCCATCGGCTTCGGTCTGCGATCAAACCATTTGTCTCGTTGACCTCATGGCCACCGTCGCAGCAATAGTTGGCTCAACCTTACCGCCTGACTCAGCCGAGGATAGCGTTAGCCTCTTGCCGCTCTTCGATGGGAAGCTCGCTTCTCCCGTCCGCGAAGCTACCATCCACCATAGCGCCAACGGACATTTTGCCATTCGCCAAGGTCCATGGAAACTCGCCTTTTGTGCCGGATCGGGCGGCTGGAGCGAGCCGATTGAGGAAAAGGCCGCCAAGCTCGGTCTTCCCCGCTTGCAACTCTTTAATCTTTACGACGATCCCGCCGAAAGCCGCAACGTTCAAGCGGATCATCCCGAAATTGTCGAAAAACTCACTGGCCTCATGGAAAAACATATTGCCGATGGCCGTAGTACACCCGGAGCTCCTCAATCCAACGAGGGACAAACCCTGCTTTGGGGTGACAAAAGACAATCCAAGTAGAATTGCCCAAGGCTTCGACTTGAAAAGCCCAGCTAGGGACACAATTCTTGAGAAACGCTTCGTTCAGATATGAATTATTGAAAATTCTTTGGTGCCGGGAAGAGGACTTGAACCTCCACGGGATTTCTCCCACAAGATCCTTAGTCTTGCGCGTATGCCAATTCCGCCATCCCGGCACAAATCGGGCAAATGATTTTACACGAACTTTGACTGAAAGCGAAGACGAAATCGCCCAGGCGAGTGAAAAATTTTCTGAAACCTAAAAGTCGCGCGAAATTCAGCGCGATTTTACTCGTCGCCGTCCTCGCCGATGGCGTCCACGGGGCAGCCTGCCATCGCGTCAACGCACATTTGATACTCTTCTTCGGTTTCGGGCTGTTTATCCACAAATGAATATCCGCCAGAATCGCTGCGCGTGAAATTGGAGGGAGCGGCTCCACGACAGGCATCGCAGTCAATGCAGGAACTATCCACATAAAAAACACCGAGAATATTGTCGCTGTACTTTGCGGTTTTATCGGCCATGGTAATCGCGCCGCCTTTTTAATCAAACGTTCGACTCGCGAGAATATTGCCGTCAGGACCCACGAGCGTCCCTTTGATTGAATACCAATGTGGATTCGGATTCAACCGAAAACGAGTCGCTAACGCGAAGGAAGTTACCATCGTGATGGACGAACCAGCTTAAATCGTGTAAGATTTGGGCGGCTTATCGTATCCGCGACGCCCTTTTTGTTTTCCACTTTCTCTCGGCGTCGAGGGAAAAGAGCGCTATTCATGCAGGCTGCTGTTCAACGTCCCGTTCTCGTCCTTAACCGGCATTGGCTGGCGGTGCATGTCTGCACGGTCAAGCGGGCAATCTCGCTCGTCTATCAAGAGATGGCGCAGATTGTTAATGAGAATTATCAGACGTACGATTTCGATTCGTGGCGCGAACTGTCCAAGTTCGGCGAGGATCACGCGGAGATGATTCGCACGCCGCAGTTCCAAATCCGCGCGCCGAAGGTCATCGTGCTGGGTCGCTACCAAAATTCGCCGCCGCGCACCGTGCGTTTCAATCGGCGCAACATTTACATGCGCGACCGGCACATGTGCCAGTATTGCGGAACGCACCCCAATCGGGACGACCTCACGATTGACCACATCATTCCGCGCAGCCGGGGCGGACGCTCGACGTGGGAAAACGTTGTGCTCGCCTGCACGAGGTGCAACACGAAGAAGGGGAACCGTCTGCCGAATGAATGCGGGATGCACCCGATGACGACGCCCAAGCGACCGTCGTGGATGTCCACGCTGCGGATCATCCCCGGCGGCGAGGATCGCACCGTTTGGGAACGCTTCGTGGATTCGGCGTATTGGGAAACCAATCTCAAGGAATGAATGTCAAAGAACCTACTTTGGAGTGCGCGGGCTTGACCGCGCTTTTCTTCGGTTCGGCTTGACGAACTGCCGTTGTGAGTTGGAAGTTTTGAGAGTTTCGCCGAACACGCGGGTCAAGCTCCGCGTTTCAAAGCGGCGTCAAGCCGCCGCACTCCAAAGCAGAGCAACTTCATTTTCCACTCGATTTCCTTTTGCGCTTTATGCAGTCGCGCGCGTCGTGCATACTGCGGCGATGAAGGATCTTACGCGTATCGCTGAGGGTGTTCGCGCGGGCGACAAAAAGTCGGTCGCTGAGTTTTTTAATGCCCTTGAAGATCGCCGTCCTGATAAGGCGCTTGAAATGGCGCGGGCGTTGGACGTACTGTTTCGAGATTCTGCTGATAAATCGCACGTCATCGGTGTTACCGGTCCTCCCGGTGCGGGTAAGAGCACCCTTCTATCGCGTTGCATTCAACATGCTCGGCGCGCGGGAAAAAGGGTCGGGATCATCGCGGTGGATCCTTCGAGCCGCATAACTCAAGGGGCGATTCTCGGCGACCGCGTGCGGCTCGAATACGACGCGGGCGACGCGGGAGTGTTCGTCCGCTCGATGGCAAGTCGTGGCGATTACGGCGGCGTCTCGGATCGCGCATACGCGGGAGCGATTGCCCTTCGCGCGGCCTTCGATCTCGTCTTCGTCGAGACCGTCGGTGTGGGGCAATCCGAATCCGACGTTGCGGGTTGGTGCGATACTCTAGCACTCGTTGTTCAGCCCGGTTCGGGTGATAGTCTCCAACACTTGAAAGCCGGGATTATGGAGCGACCGCATCTCGTCATCGTCAACAAGATGGATCATGGCGAGCTTGCGCGGAAAACGCTTCACGAAGTTCAGGCCGCATTGGGACATTGGGAGTCGGGCGAGGATGGGAACGTCGAGGTCATCGCGTGCAGCGCGATGAATGACGAGGGAATCGGAGAAGTGTTGTCACGGCTCGATGCCCGTCGCGAGCGGCTCGCGAAATCGGGCGGCCTCATTTCCGCGCGCGAACGTCACGCCCTCGAATACATCGCGCAGTCGCTGATTCGACTTTACGGAGTCCGCGGTTGGGGAAAATGGGGCGGAATGCGCGAACTGGAAAAACGGATCGGTGGGGCGAAGCCCGGACCGTTTGCGAGCCTAATTGAAATCGAACGCGAGTTGGATTCGAGGGGCTAACGCGCTCAGGGATGCGAACCAATGAATCCGCCAATGACCGCGAGGATCGGTCGCAGGGTTCGATGCACGGGATCGGCCGCGACACCGAAGTTTTCCATCGCCGTCGCCCCAAGCAAAAGAAGCGATCCCTTGGGCGCGAAAATCACCGGGCAGGGGATGTTACCTTTAAGTCCCTCAATCTGGAAATCGCAAAAGCCAAGCCGCCTTGCATCCTGACGGCCATCGGCCATAATGAGATTTCGAACGTCGGCGGGTTCAACGCCAATTCCTTCGAGCATATCCTCTGGTGCGAAAGAATACAGCGCGCCTGTATCCACCCAAAAATCTCCCTCAAAAAATCGGGCGGGATCCTTGCTGTTGGTCAATCGGACTTTCTTCTGGAACATACCCATGGAATTTCCCTCACAAAAAAGTTTACTTCATGGGAAGCTCGAATGCATCCCTTTCTCATGAGGTCTGGGGAGGCGCAAGATGGAAGTCGTAATGGCTGAAATACAGGCGGCATTTTTTGTATTCGTGGTAGGCGTAGTTGTGAGTCTCGTTTTTGTCGCCTGGCCGTTCTCGCGCGCATTGGGACTGGCTTTGGCTTCGGCTCGTGACCCCTCTCATCGCTTGACGTTACTCAGTCCGTGGTATTTCTTCCGCCGAACGTTGCTTAAGCGAATTTGGAAATGGGGAATGATCTGGATCGGATTGTTGATCTGGAGTCTGGGTCAGACTCTCCATACCGCCTGGGGTCATGGCGCTCCCGCTCTTTGGTGGGCTTATCAGGCGATTGAAAATGGTATTTGGCCTTTCTACTTTTGGTTCATTATCTTTGCCGCAGGTCTGACATGCTGCCCATATATCGCCAACGAATGGCTGCGCCTAGCCGTCGTGTCCGCCATATCCGTGGGCTTGTTATTGCTTCTTGAAAGGATGACTCGATGGTTACCCGGGGATTGGTCGTATATTTATGTACGATTCGACGATCCGAAAAATGGCCCTCATCGCGGCCTCTACGACTTCAATCTTTATCATCTCTGGATGAGTTTGGGTTCGGCGTTGATTTTACTGGGCACGCTCATTCGCTCCCGAAAAATGGGCGACCGCTGGTTTCGATTCGAAGTCTAGTTATGCCAAGCGGAAGTTCTGGATATAATTTCCGGGAGCGCGCGTGTCCTCACGCGCAAGCGCCGACGAAGACGTCGGCGCTCCCGGATTCATCTTAAGCCTTCTGCTTTCCTGTGCTTGCGTTGGCGTTTCGTTTTCAGGCCGGACTTGAATGCCATTCCTCAGTATGATTTAGTCCGAATGGGAGAGTTGTAATGTTCACAAGAATTGATCACATTGGAATTGCGGTGCGGGATATTAACGCCGCGCTTGCGACGCTGCAAAAGACCGGCGGGATTGTTCTCGGCAAAGAGGAAC
>CAZPIK010000116.1:0-11540 GCA_964586185.1 uncultured Candidatus Sumerlaeota bacterium
GCTCACGTTTGTGCTTCCGAGAATTTCGTCGGTCTTCGCGGGGATGGAAGCGAATCTTCCGCTTCCGACAAAAATCTTGATGGGTTCTTCGGGCTTTTTGACAAAATGGTGGTGGGCGTTTCCGCTCGCGGCGGGAACAGTTTATTTCTCCTTTGCAAAAATTCTCGCGACCCCCGGCGGAAGACGCCGATTCGATTGGCTCGCGATTTCGGTCCCCATCGTTGGAGCGCTGAATCTGAAATCGTCCATCGCACGATTTGCCCGCGCTAACGCCGCGCTTTTATCATCGGGCGTTCCTTTGCTTGAAGCCTTGCGCGTCGTGAAGGGACTTCTAACAAATTCGATTTTGGTCAAGATGCTCGACGACGTGGTGGAGGGCGTAACGCGCGGTCAATCGCTCGCTTCGATGCTCGAACAAAGCCCGTATTTTCCTCCGGCTGCGATCCATTTGCTCCGCGTCGGCGAGCGCACGGGGCGTCTTCCCGATATGTTCGGTCGCGTGGCGCAGACCTTCGAAAAGCAGACGCGCAATCAGATTAAGGTTATGCTCAATTTGCTTTCGCCTTTGATGATCGTCGCGCTGGCCGTGCTTGTGGCGATGATCGCGATTGCGATTTTGCTGCCGATTTTCCAAATGAACCAACTTATGAAATAGGAGATGAACGAAATGAAAGCATTATCAATGAAGAGCGGCCTTGGTCGCTCCGAACGTCGGGGCTTCACCCTGATCGAAATCATGGTCGTCGTGATTGTGCTGGGGGTTTTGGCGGCCATCGTCATTCCCAACCTCATTGGCCGCACCGATGACGCGCGCGTCACCAAGGCGCAGTCCGATATCAGCGCGCTGGCGAGCCAGATCGAAATGTTCCGGCTCGATATGCGCCGCTATCCGACTGAAGAGGAAGGGCTTACCGTCCTGCGCAAAGAGCCTACGGGTGAAGATGCGAAACTTTGGAAGGGACCCTATGCCAAAAAGGATATTCCCAACGATCCTTGGGGTCAGCCCTACAAATATTATTCTCCCGCGCCGAACGAAGAAGAGGACGAATACGGAATTGAATCGCTCGGCTCCGACGGCCAACCGGGAGGAAAAGGACACGCTCAGGACTTGAATAGTTGGACAAACAACGAAGCCGAGGGCGAAGAGAAGCCAGCGTAAGAAGTGAGAAAAGTGAAGTGAGAAGAGTGAAGTGTGAAGAGTGAAGTGTGAAGTGAGACGTGAAAAATGAGATTTCCAATTTTTCACTCTTCTTCCTTCACACTTCACTCTTCCTTTCGTCGTGGTTTTACGCTCATCGAAATCATGGTCGTCGTGATTCTGATCGCGATCGTCACGGCAACCATAGTTCCGAATCTCGGCGGTTCGGCGGGCGGACGGCAACTCGACGCCACCGCCGAGCAATTCGAAAACCTTTTCGACTATTGCTACAACGCTTCGCTTTCCGCCCGTCGAGTATATGGCGTCATCTTTGCGCCCGATCACCAAGCCTTCGATGTGGTCTCCTTTCGAATCGAACGCAATCCCGACGATCCGGAAGCGCAGGAGGAAGCATTCGTTGAGAGTGTGAAAGTCCCCGGACTCACGGAGAAAAAACTTCCCGAAGGAGTCCGGCTCGCCGAGGTCATTGCTTTCGATGAGACGTTGATTCACGGCCCCGAAGAAGACATCCGCATCCTCTTTTTCCCCGATGGCTCAACCGAATTTGCGACGCTGATTTTCGAGGACGAATCGGGCGACCAGCGTGGCCTCGACCTGAACGGCCTCAGCGGATCCGTTCGCGTTTTCAATCCGCAGATCGGCGAGGCGAGCGAAGGTCCCCGCCTCATCGAGTTTGCGCCGGAGATGTTTGAGGAATGAGAACGCAAACGATTCACCAACTTTCATTCCGCAGGCAAAACCGCGCGTTCACGCTCGTCGAAATTTTGGCTGCGCTCGTCATCTTCAGCGTCGCCGTCCTTGCTCTTCTGGTTAGCATGAACCAATCGCTCGCGATGCAAAGCGGACTTCGGATGCGCGAGAGGGCCGCGATGCTTGCGGAAAACATCATCGAGGAGATCCGATACGCCAATGACCTCACCGTTGGCGAAGCAGAGGGAATCATGCCCGCGCCCGATTCGGCTTTCGATTGGTGGTCGGGCATTTCCGAAACCGAAATTCCCGGTCTCATGAAAGTCGCCGTTATTATCAGCTGGAAAGATGGCAAGGTTCAGGATTACCGGCTTGAAACGTTGATGATGGAATAAAGCGATGGCGTATTCGCATTCCCAAACCTGCTGTGAACGCGACACGGGATCATCCGCGCGGGTCGTCAGCAAGACCAATTGCGCTCGCAATCCTTCGTCCTTTAAGGACAAAGGAACAAAGCCCAAGGCAACGCCTTGGGGTCAAAGCGCGGTTATTTCTTCAAGCCCTGAAAGGGCGGCAGAAAATTTTACCACCGCCCTTTCAGGGCTAACTCAATGGGGCGACAAATACCCAAGGCGTTGCCTTGGGCTTTGGCCCTTCGTCCCTTCGGGACACCAATGTGAATCTATTTGGCGATTACTTTGCGCGTTAAAATCTTGTCGCGCGTTGAAAGCGCGTCGCGGATTTACGCTTGTCGAGATCGTCATTTCGTTGCTCATCTCGACGATGATCCTCGTGGCCGCTGCGAGCGTTTTCGTCACCACGTTGCAAAGTTGGGAGAAGGGCGGACGCGCGCGCAAGGTCGCCCAGACCGCCCGTTCGATTCAAGAGCTTATCGAGCGCAATTTGCGCTGCGCCCAGCCGCCGCAGAAGAAGGGAGACGCTGTTTTCATCGGCGAGAGCCTTGTGGATGGTTCCTCCGTCGGTCATCGCCTAACGTTCATGACTTCCGCGCCAAGTCGCTTGGGTGGCGGGGGAGTCAGCATCGTCGAGTTTTCGCTCGATCCCGCAACAGGCGAAGGACTTAAGATGCGAGTCAATCCATCCACGACGGACATCCACGATCCCGGCGGTTGGGAAGTCGTTCTTTCCGATGCCATCAAGGCGTTTCACGTCACCTATAACAATGGCAGCCAATGGAGCGATTTCTGGTTTGATAGCGGAATGCCGGTTGCCGTGCAGTTTCATCTTGTCGTCGCCGATCCCGATGAGCGGCCGCGCAAGAAGTCCGAAGATTCGACAGAAATGGGTGGATCGTCGTCGGATGAATCCCCAAGCATGTCCTCAGAAACTCCCGCGACCTCTGGCGTATCGGAAACCGGCGAGACCGGCGCGGTTTCGCTTCCCGACGGATTTTCGGTCACGCGGCTCGTTTCGATTCCGATGGGTTGCGCGCTTGCTCACAATCAAGGCGGATCAAAAGGCGGAGGCAGTTCTAGCGGTTCTTCGCGATCGAGGTCGTCTCAATGATTTCGCGATTCATAAATCTCCAGCGCCGTTCTTCCGTCCTCATCCTCGTCCTTTGGATGGTCATCATTCTCGGCATGTTGGTGCTCTCGTACACTTTTTCCGTTCGCACACAAACTCAAATCACGGCGGCGTCACGGAATCGTCGTGAAGCGTATTGGGCCGCGCGCGCCGGGATTGACAAACTTCGCGCCGTGCTTCTCACCGTGGATATGAACGCAATGAGCGACCATACGCCGCCTTTCACGATGTGGGGCGATTTCCACGATCAAAAAATTGGCGAGGCGTGGTTCTCCGTTGATTTTTACGACGAAGCCTCGCGGGTCAACATCAACGGCGCTGACGAGAAAACTTTGATGCTGATGCCCGGCATGACGATCAGTCTTGCGCACGCGCTGCTCGATTGGCGCGATTCCGACAAGCGTCCCCGATCCAGCGGCGCCGAGGACGAGTATTATCAATCGCTTCCTAATCCGATTCGACCACGCAATGCGCCGCTCATGTCCGACCGCGAGCTGCAAAAAGTCAAAGGCTGGGATCGCGTGTTCTATGCCGCCTACCCGGATGCCATGCGCAAGGCGCTCCTTCCCGATGAATCCGAACCCTTTTTCGAGGAGGATTCCGAAACCGAATCCGAACCGCTGACCCTTGATTCGGCTCGAATGTTGCTTGGAATGATGACGGTGTGGTCAACCTCGAGTGCCGATTTGGCTCCCGACGGTCAGCCCAAGATGCAGATTAATGATGTTTCGGACGGCCAAATGTTAAGGCGAATGTCCGAACTTTCCGAAGAGGAAGCTAAGGCCATTGAAACAGCGAGAAAGCAAAAGAACTTTTCACAAGTGACGGATTTACTTGATGTTATGGCAACTCCTGCACCCGTTTCTTCATCTAAATCGCCGACGCCGACCCCACGGCCGGGATCACGTTCGTCCTCTTCTCGATCCTCCTCAAGTTCAAGCAGATCAAGCACCTCCACAAATTCTTCAGGTTCCCCAAGCAATTCCGAACCCCAGAAAGTCTTTTCATTGGAACGGGTTGGTCAGATTATTGACTATTTTACGGTCAACTCATCCTCCAATAGTAGTTCTGGCGCTCCCGCACCGGGTCTTGTTAACATAAACACGGCTGGCCGGGAGGTTCTCATGACCCTTCCCGACATGACGCCGGAGATGGCCGACGCCATTGTCCAAGAACGTGAAGTCCAGCCTTACACTTCTGCCGGGATGATTGCATCAGTACCGGGGATGACGGAAGCTATATTCAAAAAAGTGTACCCTTTGGTCATGAGCCGTTCCAGCCGGTTCCACGTATGGGGACACGGTTGGGCGGGAGGAACCGGACCGGACACCGATTCCGGGGTTACCATAGAAGCAGTACTTGATGTTGGAGCTGATTTTACAGATATTGTTTATTGGAAAGAGCGGTAGGCCTTGAATCCAGCGCCCCTATACATCCTGAGTCTCGAAGAGGATCGCCTCGCGTGGCTTTCTTTATCGGAGGAACGTCGCCAGAAAAAGATTTCCGGGACGGGGGTCATTAGTGGTGTGCCTGGTGATACTTTGGATCAATGGCTGACGACGGTTGGCGAAAAGTCGTCGAATCCTGAGATTTATCTTTACGACGCTCGTCCTATTTATTTCGCTCTTTCCGTTGATATTCCCAAGCGCGCCAGCAAACAGGCCGACGGGATTATCAAAATGAAAATCCGTCAAGAGCTTGGGTTGGGTGAAGAGACCGTCTGTTGGTCGGCGGCTTCGCGTGCCGGAGTTTCAACTTATAACGTCACGGTGGCACGCAAGGACGCCTTCGACGATTTGGCGCGGTGGAAAGATCGCCACGGCCTCAAGCGGCTTTGGGTTGGGTCGGATTTCGCCGCGATTCGCCAGCTACACGAAAATGGCTTCGTCTCAACTCCCGCCGTATTGACTTCGGAAATCGGCGAGGGGTGTCGGCTTTATGCGATTGCCGCTGATGGGAGCATTCGGAAAGCGCGATCCGAATCCGCTCAGGGTGATGCATCATCGCAGGAATTTTCCGATGCATCTGCTTGGGTTCACGCAGGTTCACGCGGTTCAAGTCATGCGCAATTATCTTGGCCGGGGCTTGCTTCGTGTCGTGCGGGCAAATGGGCTGATCCGCAGGGCGAAAAATCGGTCGCGAATTTTTGGATGGTTCATAAGGACGAACTGAGAGCGCTTGATCCTGTTTTGCTTGGTGGATTGTGCGATGTGGGACTGCGCCGTGCGACGGCGGCAAGCCTGATTGGCCCTGTCGAGCGTCCGGCCCCGCTTGACGAATTGCTTAACCGCTGGTCGGTTCCCAAATTGGCTTTTGCGGCGGGATTGTCGCTGGTTTTGCTCTTCAGCCTGACGACGGTTGTTCATCTTCAGAAATCGAGCGCCTACGAAAAGCTTTCGCAGCGCGCCGATAGCGTCGAGGCGGGCATTCGCAGACTTGAAGCGCAGGAAGCCGTTCTGAAAAAGATTGAATCTGATCGGACGCTCAATATTCCGGTGATTGAACTTGTTCACCAATCCGCCCCCGCCGAGACGACGCTTCAGACGCTCAACATTTCAGAGACCGGCGCGCTTGAGATTTCAGCAACGGCTAAAAATGATCAATCCGCGACGGCATTTTTCAAAGCGCTTTCGACTTCGAATAAGTTCGACAAAGTGAATTTGCAAAATCTCCGCATGGATGAAGGGAAAAAATGGACGTCGTTCCAGATTTCGGGGCAAATTAAGGGACGGAAGAAGCGATGAAGCTCGAGAAACGGGAAGTCATTACACTTGGAGTCGGCGCATTGATCGTCGTGCTCAGTGTCGCGTACGGTTTCGTCAAGAAGGCGGGATCGTCGGCTTCGGCTGCCGAGGGAACTGTGCACGGAGAGATCGAAAAGATCGAACGATTCAAACGCGTGAAAACTTCCGTCGAGAATTTGACGCGGGAATTGGGTGTGACGCTGACCGACGCCGTTTATGCCGAACAAGAAAAAGCGATTGTGGATGACATCGGCAACCGGGCCAAGGCGAGAAATTTGCAATACACGAGCCTCAAGCCCGCGCAAACGAGCAAGAGCGCGGCATCGCCTTCGAAGCCGCTCCAGTTCCGCGTCGAGTTGTCGGGCCGGTTCGAGGATTTTGTTGCGATGATGCAGGATATGGAAACCTCGCCGATTCCTTACGTCATTAAGGATGTTCATATTGACAGCCAATCCCGCGCGGCTCAACGTAGTCAAGCTGAGTTGCAAGGGCTGGATCCCGAGGACGATCCCGGCCCCCCGCCTCCGGGTAATGGGCGGATTAAAGCGACCTTGAAGTTGCAGAGTTATTTGTTTCCCGACGCCAAGTCATTGAAATAGAGGAGGATACTCTCATGCGTCAAACCATCCTTGGAAAGAAGACCCTACCTGCCGTTTTGCTCGCGGCCACGGCTTCGTTCGCCTTGGCTTCGGTTGGGACGGGAGCGTATGCCGTGTGGTTTCAAGGGCAGGTGAATCGGGCGATTGCTGATTCTGATCCTGCGATTCTTGAAGCCGTAACGGATCCCCAAGCCATTGCTTCGGCGGATAACGAACGCAAGGAAGCAGATGAGAAGAATCGCAAAGCGGTCATGGAGATGGTCGCTGCCAAGAAACTGTTTGGCGTCGAAAACAACATCGTCGCGGTTCAGGCGATTGTCGGCGAGTCGGCGCTTATCAATGGCAAATGGCTGAGCCTTGGACAGGAAGAGGACGGTCTCAAGCTGACCTCGCTCGACAACAACAAGGCGGTCGTTCAGTTGAACGGTGAAACGCGCGACGTGTATCTCTGGGCTTCGATGCCCGGCGATGGCGCGCCTGTTCGCTCCTCGGCATTTGCGTATGAAATGCCCCGTGAGAAGAAGATTGGCGCGAACCGCACATTGCGCAAGGGCGGAAAAATCGAGGGTGGCTCCTCTTCGATGAACAATGGCGGATCGGGCAATAAGAGCGCGGATGCGGCGCGCCAAAAGGCTCGCAACGAGCGCAAGGACGAATACAAAAAGAAGCGCGATGAAATGCGTCTGAACCGTCAATCCAGCCTGGGACAATGAACTTCACTCTCGGAAAATGGAAGCGATTCCATGTTCCGGGACTTCTAAAAAAGTAATGCCAGCCTCGCCGAAATCCCGACTTTTGGCCCGCGGGTTAACTTTGTGTTCAAACTTAAACTTTTGAGGGGATGATTTGCGAATGACGAATGTACCATGCGGAGAAGGCTCGCGAAGCATGTCTGCTCGCTCGATTTTGCAAAGTTGCGTTTGGATGCTCGCTTGCGCGGTCGCGATTTTTATGGCGGCTCCGGCAATGGCTCAACGGGGCGCGGCGCGAGTGGTGGACGAGAACACCACGATCACCCTCAACCTCAACAATGTTCCGATTGAACATCTCGTCAAGTTCTTGAGCGACACCACTGGCAAACCGGTCATCAAACAGAAGGACATCAACAATCAGGTTTCAGTGTTCAGTCCGAGTCCTGTCACGCGGCGGGAGGCGCTTGAGCTCATTTATGACGCGCTTCAACTCGAGGGCATTTACGTCATTGAGGAAGAGGAAAAACTTCAGATCGTCAACCAAGCGGCCATTAAAACGCTGGAACTTCAAAGCATTGACGACGCGACCGAAATGGAGACGATGCCCGATTCACTTAGGCTCGCGCGGAAGATATACCATCTAAAAAATATTACGCCAGCCGATTTGCGCGCACACCTTGAGAAAATCATTCCCGAGTCGGCGATGACAATCGAATCGCGCACCAACACGCTGATCCTGACCGACCAAATGACCAAGCTGAAGCGTTACGATCGGATTATTAAGGCGCTCGACACGATTGCCACGACGGACCGGGTGATCGAGGTCTTTCAACTTAAGAACACCGACGCCATTCAGCTCAGTATTCTGATCGGCAACATTCTGACGAATACCTCGCTTTACGAATCCACGGATGCCAAATCGCGCGGCGTTCAGCAGGGACTCAGCAATTTGCAGGCGCTGGCTCAGCAGACTCGAACGCGCGGCGCGACGGCGACCTCCGTCCCGATCATGATCGGCGACGTGACGATGGTTCCCGATCCGCGCACCAACTCGATCATCGTCTCCTGCCCCGCAAAGCAGATGCAGGAAATTCGAAAGCTGATTCAGGACTTCGATAAAGAGCAGGAACTTGATGTGCAAATCCGGCTTCTGCCGGTGAAGTACATTGACGCTCGGACGCTCTCGGCGACCGTTCTTGAGTTGTTCAAGGATACGAACGCTGGCGCGAGCAAGGATGTCGTGCGAGTCGTTCCAACCGACATCGGCAACAGCCTCATGGTTTATTCCACGCAGGCCAACTTTGATATCATCAAGGAATTGGTGCAGCAGCTCGATAACGAGGATGCCTCCAAACAGGAAACGAGAACGTTCAAAGTTGTAAACATCGAAGTGAAAGAACTGAGCGACCAACTAACGCAGCTGTATGCGTCGAGTTCCTACGGACGCCAAGCGCCTTACTCCCCGTCGTCGGCGCGAGGCGGGCTGACCAAGTTTCTTCCTTCGCCGCGAGCCAACACGCTGCTCGTCATGGCCTATCCGCGCGAGTTCCAATTCATCGAGGAACTGATCGCCGCGCTCGATGTTCCGCCGCGTCAGGGCGCGTTCGAGCCGAGGATGTATCAGGTCAAGAATACCGACGCGAATGAATTGCTCAAAACACTGCAATCCATTTTCTCCGGAACGCCGCGCAGCATGACGGAATATTACTGGCGCTCTTCCATCGGCGATCTCAATTCACTCGAAGCCCTTTATGGCAAAGTTCGTTTTGTCGTGGATTCTCCAACGAACACGATCATTGTCATCGCTTCGAATTCGCGCAGCTACGAGATCATTGACGAGATGGTAAAGCTTTTGGATCGCACCGATCCGCAATCGTCGGAGGTCATGATTTACGAACTCAAGTACGCGAGTGCGCAGGAAGTTGCCGACCAACTGAATAACTTGCTCAGCGACGGCGCCGTTGTGCAGCCGACTCCGCCCACGATCCCGACACCCGCGGCCGGCAGCACAAGCAGTTATTCCACTTATCTTCAAACGATCAAGAATAACCGCGTTCCGCTTTATCCGTGGCAATCGGTGTATGCCGCTCAGCGCTCGTCTTCGACGACCGGGTTGGATCGTCCCATCAACCGAATGATCGGCAACGTGCGGATTGTCCCCGATATGCGGTCGAACAAAGTGCTTGTGACGGCGCAGCCCGCCTATCTCCAACCTCTCAGGCGCATTCTGGAAACGCTCGACAACCGCGAGCCGCAGGTTCATATCGCAACGCGCATGGTCGAAATCACGCGTGGAGCCGATCGCCGCATCGGCCTTCGCTGGACGCCCGATCCCAAGACGATTGATCCCGCGGATCTCGAAAACGCCGTCATGGGACTTGGGCGATTGGGCTTTCTTGACGCGGCAGGGAATAAAAATGCGGGAGGCTTTGATGTTTCGAGCGAATCGAATCCCGCCTTGGATATTGGCGGACTCTCTCGCACTGTTTCTCAGACGACCGAGGCCGGAACGGCTTTACTCGGCGCGGATGTCAACCTTGCCGTGCTGTTGCAACTGCTCGTTAAGAACACGAAGACGAAAATTATTTCCGAACCCGCGCTCACGGTGAACAACAACGAGACTGCGAATATCTTTGCGGGCGCGGAGTTCCCTTTCCGGATCAATGCGCAGACTTCGAGCCTTGGAACGCAGACGTTTGGGATCGAATACCGCAAAGTCGGCATCAATTTGGAGATTACGCCGCATATCAATCAGGAGGGCGAAATTGACATGCGCGTTGTTTTGGAGAATTCGAAAATCCGAAACGGCGAACTGGTGGATGGCCAACTCGTGAAAGACATGCGTGAGTTTCACACGCAGCTCTCGGTTCGCACCGGTCAAACGATGGTCATCGGAGGAATCCTGCTCCACGATGAGGGGAAAACAACGCGGAAGTTGCCGATCATCGAATATATTCCGCTCGTGAATTTGCTGTTCTTAAAGCGCGATTCCGATCATACGACGCGGGAACTGCTCGTGTTCATCACGCCCGAAATTCTGTCCCTGCCCGAGCATGAACAAGAGTTGCTAGAGCGCTCGCTCGACAAGATCCGCACGATTGACTCGCTCGAAAAAGACAAGATGGACTTTGATTTGATGAACTTTGACCGGATGGCTCCGAGGGCCGCCGATCCTGCGCTGACTGCGCCGGAAGCGCCGGAACAAGTTCCAACGGAACCCGCCGAACCCGCTAAGCCGCTCATCATTCAAGGGGGGGATCCGCAAAATCCGCCGCCCCCGCCCGATCCGAGCGTATTGCCCGGAGCCGATTCCGCGCCTTAAACAAGTCTGGGGCTGGAGCCGGTTTTCGGAACGAGTTGAGAGAGGTCGTCAAACATTTCGCCTGCGTTTGCATACCGATCGTCGGCCTCTTTGGCGAGTGAAAGGTCGAGGATGGATTGCACGTCGGGCGGCACACTCGGAATTATGTTCAAAATCTCAGGAACGGGTTCCTCGATGATTCGTTGCATCATCCGAGTTGGATTTTCATCAAAGTAAGGAACTTGCCCTGTGAGCATTTCGAAGAGGGCAACGCCCGCGGCGTAAATATCCGTTCGCTGGTCGGCGCGTTTCCCGATGATTTGTTCGGGCGAAAGATAATTTTTGGAGCCGGCCAAGTCCGCGGCGCCGTCGGTTTCTTCCATGTCTCGCCGCCTCAGCTTGGCAATGCCAAAGTCCATGATTTTGGCAATATCAGTCGCGGCTTCGATCATGACGTTTTTGGGTTTGATATCGCGATGAATGATCCCTTCGTCGTGAATGGCGACTAAACCTGCGGCGATCTGGCGGGCGTAATTGAGCGAAGTGGCCACAGGAAGTTTCTGCGATTTTTTAATGAGCATCGAAAGGGGGCGCCCGTCAATGAATTCCATGGCGATGAAGTGCCGGCCTTCGCATTCGCCGACTTTATATGTCGAGACGACATTGCGGTGGCGGAGGCGGACGGCGATGTTGGCTTCGTCATAAAACCGCTTGAGAAAGGCCGCATCGGAGACAATTTCATCTTGAGGGATTTTGAGCGCGATGCGTCGTTGTCTGGAGATTTGCTCGGCTTCGAAGACGACACCCATG
>CAZPIK010000117.1:0-11463 GCA_964586185.1 uncultured Candidatus Sumerlaeota bacterium
CGATGGCTCGTGCCCGTTGCAAAGTCGGCGCGTGCGAGAGCAAGCGATGCAAACCCGAAACGCCGACATCGAAAATCGTCTCGACTCGCGCGCCGAGAGTACGAGCCGTGAGCGCGGCCTCGGCGGCGACGGGGATATCCGCCGTTCCCGCCGAGACGACGAGCGCCAATCCATCTCCCGCTTCCGCATCATAAATCCGGTCGGTGATCGCCCGCGCGTCGGCGTGATAAACGAGCGATGGAAACTTCGCCGCGCAGAAATCGAACGCCTCGCGCGTCGCGCGGGTCGCGAGCACACGTTGCCCCGATTCGATGAGTTTCCCTATGATCTCGCAAACGCGCTCGTTGGTCTTACCGGCGCAAAGGATGACCTCCGGCGCGCCATGACGGACTTCGCGATGAAGATCAACCTTCGCAAAACCCAAATCGGCAAACGGCAGCGCGCGGAGTTTCTCCATGGCCTCTTCGACGGTAATGTTCGCGTCTTGCACGCGCGTCAGAAGGTGATGGAGATCGTCGCGATTCATCGTTATTGGGTTACGCGGTACACATAGCTCACTGTCGTCTCGCCCCCCTTGGGAACGGCGACGGTATATTCCAGTGTGTGCGAGTCCTTCTTAACGTGCGGGAGCGTTTCGCGGACGACTTCCCAATCGCCGTACGCGTGCTCGATTACAACGACCTCAACATCCTGCTCTTTGCGATTGCGTAGCGTAATCGAATAGGCGATTTCCGATACGCGCGGGGAAAGCTGTTTGAAATCGGTCTGCGAACGCTCGCCGATAACATCAAAAGCGTCACCCATGCGAAGCCGACCGCGTTCGTCCTTGGCGGTGTGATCGAGAAAATCCTCGCCGATGAATTGGGGCGCGCCGGTGGAATCGGCCTTGTAAGCGCGAATCCGCCCGCGCGGCAAAGGAACCCCGAGTCCCGTTTCCGTTTTGTTTTCGAATTCAACCGTGATCGAAACCTTATTCTTCTCGCTCCATTTGGGTCCGGCGCCGCGCGCCCAGGGAGTCGAATCGAAGATGTATTTCTTTTTCACCGCGACATTCTGCGATTCGAACAAAGCCAACTGCTTGGTCTCGCGATGCTCGAACGTCGCCGTGCGATCCAGCGAATAGAAATGATAATCGGCGAAGGATTGTTCGGTGAATCCCGGCGTATCCGCTTTCTCGGCGGCCATGGCGCGCGCGCGTTGCGGAATCTGCGGCGATCCCGGTTCCATGACGCGCCGAACGTCGCCTGCAACGAGCCGCAACTTTACATCTCCAAACGAAACGCCGGATTTGTTTTCAACCGTGACCCAGCCGGTGAGGTCCATTCTCGCCTCGTCCTCGCCGAGCTTCGCGACGTATTCGGCTTTCCAATTGATGTCATTCGTGAGGTACGAGGTTTCGATCAGTTGTTTCCCCTCTTGCTCATTTTGGACAAGCCAAATGAGCGCGGGCTTGGCGAGCATTCCTTGTGGGATTTCTTGGAGTGAGATTGTTCCCGGTGGGTTGATTTCCACGTCGTTGCCGAAACGAATGACCGTTCCAGTCGGTTCGACGGAGAGCAGCAATCCTTGCCGCTTTTCCTCGGACTCCGTGCTTCCCGCGAGTCTAGGGCGCGTGACGGTCACAAGTTTTCCGACCGATTGTTCGAGGAGCGAAGACGCTGTCAGGATATTGCGCCGCACCGATTGTTCAAGAATTGTCATCGCGTTGGGTCCGGCGAGCGGCTTGACGATGACGGAAGTCGCTTCGATTCTATCGGCGACCGCCCCGTATTCAATTTCAATCAAACCTTTGGGGGCTTCCATTTCGCGGGTCTCGCGCACAAGGCCATAATTATTGTTGTAAACGGTGAGCGCGAGATCGCGGCGCTGTTCAAGCCCCAGTGTGATTTTTGCGGTCGGGCGTTCGGCGGCGAGTAAAGTTGACGCGAGAAAGAGAAAGAAAAAGAAATTAACGCAAAGACGCAAAGACGCAGAGGCGCAAGGAGGGAACTTACTTACTGAACCGCGATGAGAATTATTCAAGCCATTTGGGATACAAATCGGTAACGCTCCATGAATTGCAGAACCACTCTTAGATTTTAGAATAACATCTTTGCGCCTTTGCGCCTTTGCGTCTTTGCGTTGAATTCTTTCGGCGAAGTTCCGCATAAGTATGTCCTTTCATCGAATGAGCGACAAATCCGGTCCAAGCGCGGAGGAGCAATCGAGCCAGCCCCACGCCGTTTCGATGGGCTGGCCGTCCACAAGGAGTCGCACTCCCGCGATTTCGGGATTATTCAGGATAATGCTATTCACCAGCGAATAAACGGCGAGCCGTTCACCTCGCGGCGTCGCATTCACGGGCTGTAAGAATTCGCCAGAAACATCCAGATAGGCGAGATTTCCGACGCGATAGAATCCACGCGACTTCGTCCCCGGCGGAAGCACCGGACGAAATCCGGGTGAAATTTCGCCGTCGGTGAGTTCGCGGATGACAATTAAATCCTTTTCGTGTCCCGCCGCAGCGCGCTTCAAGCGACGCAATCGCGGAGTCAGCGTCATGCCGTCGTCGGATTCCAAAACCTGAACGCTTTCCTCGATGGCGGCGGGATGAATGTTCTTGCTCGGAAGAAGACTGATCTCGCGAAACACATAGGCATATTGATCGAGATATCCTCGTTCCATCACTGTCTTTAAACCATAAATTCCGCCGACGAGGACGCCAAGACTCGCGACCATCGCGGTGAAAATAAACCATAGCCCACGCCCCTCGTCCGGTTCGTCCGCAAACAGCGATCCGGTATCCTCGACGTGACCAGTGTCGCCGCTGCCGCTTCCAGCGCGAGTCCAAAGCGAACGGGTGCTCTCGAAATCGTGCGTTGGCGATTCTTCAACATGACGCGGCGCAGCTTTTCCTTCACGCGGAGTGCGAGGTCGAGGCGGCGGAGGTGGGGGAGATGAGGGCATCAGTCTTCCGGATTTGACTCTGGTGAAGTCTCTTCGGTTAGCTCGGGGGTATCATCATCTGCATCTTCGCTCGTGTCTATTTCAGTTACGGGTGACGATGAAGTTAGCTCCGTTTTATTGCCGGATGTCAAACCCACCAACTTCTCGATTTCGTCCTCGATATCTTCCTCTTCGTCATCTTCAAAATCGAATCCAGAATCGCTGGGACGATCCGGGATTTGATCTTCGGGACGAATGGCGTCTTTTTGTTCCTTGGGCGCTTCCTCAAGGCGAACGTCGCGCAGATAGATATGAACGGGACCATAAGGATCGCCCTGCTTTAAGGCGACGCTTTTCTGCCGGCAGAGTTCCAATAGCGCAAGTAGCACGACGATCATTTCAACTTTGGATCGGCATTCTTGGAACAGGTTTTCAATATCCACCTGCTTCTCGGATTGGATCCGCTCATGAATCGTGGCAATCTTTTCTTCAACCGAGAATTCTTCTTCGGTGACCATGTGCCAGCCGCGAGCCTCGACGAATCGCAGCACACGGCTGAACGCAACGAGCATCTTATCCAAATCGCCACGTAGTCCGTCATCCTCGACTCCGGCGAATTGCGGCAGCGCGACCTCGCGGAAGAACATCCGCCCCTGCCGCTCTTCTTCTTCTTGAAGCTTCGACGCCGCTTCCTTGAACTTTCGATATTGAACGAGCTGTTCCATCAGCGCGCGCGCGGTCAGGATATCGCCAATCTCCTCGTCCTCCTCCTCCGGTTCGCCCGTATCGGGAAGCAGCGAGCGCAGCTTGATATTGACGAGCGTCGCCGCCATGACGATGAACTCCCCCGCGACTTCAAGATCAAGGCTTTGCATGAGGCGGATGTAGTCGAGATACTGCCGCGTTACTTCCGCGATCTTGATGTCGTAGATGTCCATCTCGTTGATCTTCACAAGGTGAAGAAGCAAATCGAGGGGACCTTCGAATACTTGGAGTTTGAGTTTATAGTCTTCCATAAGCCGACGTATCGTGATCTACAAATGCTAGGGACGCAATCCAATTACAATCTCAGAGATTGTCATAGAAACATTTTACCGCAAAGACCGCCAAGAGCGCAAAGTGCGGAAAAAGCCAGAGGGTATTCTACTTGTTTTTCTTGATCCGGTTTCAATCTCTTTCACCGTCGTTTTCAGAATTTTGCTTTCTCTTCGCGTTCTTGGCGGTCTTTGCGGTTAATCTGAATATTCGGGCGAATGCAAATTACGGCAAATTCAGCGTCTCACGCACCTCAGTCATCGTCGCCTCGGCGGTTTTTCTGGCTTTCGCTCCGCCCGCCTCGACGACTTCCTCGACTTTGCTTCCGCCCGATTGAAACGACGCCAACCGTTCGCGCATGGGATCGAGCAGCCCATTTAGCGAACGCCCCAAATTTTTCTTACACTCGATACACCCGATCTTCGCCGCGCGGCAATCCGCCGCGATCTGTTCCGTTTGATCCTTCGTGAAAACTTCATGATACGCATAGACCGAGCAAACCTCCGGATGCCCCGGATCGCTCCTTCGCACCCTCGCGGGATCGGTCACCATCTCGCGAACTTTCGCATCCACCGTCGTTGCTGAGTCGGAAAGATAAATGCAGTTGTTATACGACTTGCTCATCTTCCGTCCGTCGGTTCCGAGCAGCTTGGGAACGGGCGAGAGCAGCGGCTGCGGTTCGGGAAAAACCTCCCGACCCGTCAGATGATGAAACCGCCGCACCAACTCCCGCGAGATTTCCAAATGCGCAAGTTGATCCTCACCGACCGGAACCTTATTCGCCTTATAGAGGAGGATATCCGCCGTCTGCAAAACCGGATATCCGAGGAACCCGTGCGTGTTCAGCTCTTTATTTTGGATTTGCTCCTGCTGATCCTTGAACGACGGCACGCGCTCGAGCCAAGGGAGCGGAGTGAACATCGAAAGAAGCAACGCGAGTTCCGCGTGTTCCTTCACCTGCGATTGTATGAAAAGCGCCGAGCGTTCGGGATCGAGTCCCGCGCCGATCCAATCGAGAACCATCTGGCGGGTGAATTCCGGCAATCGCGACGTATCGGCATAATCGGAGGTCAGCGCGTGCCAATCGGCGACCATGAAAAAGCAGTCGTAGTCGTTCTGAAGTCCGACCCAATTCTGCACCGCCCCAAGGTAATTGCCGAGATGGAGCGGCCCGGTGGGGCGATTGCCCGAAAGGACGCGAAGACGTTTCGATGTTGAAGTGACGGGCGATACGGTTGTCGCGTTCATGTTTGTTTGTCCAGGATGAACCAATCCACTTTCATGCGGACGGACGGGATCGTATCAGTCTCAAGCGCGAAACGGAACCATTTTACGAGGCGAGATCAGATGCAGGGTGCACATCAGTTTGCCGGTGGGTGTTCGGCGGTTCATATCGCGGTGGCGCAAAAAAAGTTTTGCTCTGATTTACGACCGAAACTTTTTTTTCGCCGCGAGCATGTGCCGAAGGATCGGCGCGGGGCGGTAGCGGTCTTCCTCATAATGATCGAGAAGCCCTTCGAGAATTTCGAGCGCGAGTTCCAATCCCATCGCGTCGGCCCATTCCAAAAGCCCCTTGGGATAATTCACGCCGAGTCGCATCGCCGCGTCCATATCCTCCGCCGAGGCGAGTCCTTCGCTAAATGCCTGCGCGGCTTCATTAACGAGGCACGCCCAAACGCGACCGAAAATAAGTCCCGGCGCGTCGCCGACGATTTCTTGTGCGAGTCCGATTTCGGAAAGGAACGCTTTGGCTTTCTCGAACGCGGGATCGGAAGTTTGCATCGCCCGCGCGATCTCGATGACATGCGTTGGAGCGGCTTCGGTTGCTTCAGCAACTGCGGGCGGATCGAACAACGTGTATCCAATGGAAGAAGCCGCGAGATCGCCAAGCTCGGCAGCGGCGTGGGTTGGCGAGAGCGAATAACAAGGCAACAATATAATGCCCTCGTCGGCCAGCGCGGGGGCATGACTCGGATCGCCCGCTCCGCTCCCTTGCGAATCGGTCTCGATGATGATCTCGAATTCGGTTTTGGCGCGCTCTTCAGGTTTCATCGCCTCACCCGCGACGAATTCGACGCCCGCGCCTTTCAAACGTTCGCCCCAAATCCGCGCGGCGAATCCATTGCCCGAAAGAAAAATCCGTTTCCGTTCCGTGATCGCTCCAGCCGCTCCCGCTACGTCGCCCGCTGGCGATTCACCGTTGGCCGTTTCGGATTTAGCCGCATCACCGTTTTCAGACGTTGCGGATTCTTTTTCTGTCTTCTTACCAAAACCCCACTTAAGCGCCATAATCGTAGAATCCCTTCTTCGATTTGCGCCCATGCAGTCCGGCGTCCACCATTTTCTGCTGAAGAGGATGGGGACGGTATCGAGGGTCTTCGAAATACGCGCGGTAAACCGATTTAGTGACCATAAGGTTCACGTCAACACCGACCAAATCCATCAGTTGGAACGGACCCATCTTGAATCCGCCAACGCGCGACATGACGCGGTCAATCGTTTCGTGGTCGGTTAGGTTCTCGCCGAGGATTCGCAAACCCTCGCCATAAAAAGGACGCGCGACCCGGTTGACGATGAACCCCGGCGTGTCCTTGGCGAGCGCGGGGGTTTTGCCCCATTCCTTCGCGATGGCGATTGTCGCTTCGACGGTTTCGGGCGAGGTTTGGTCGCCGCGAATGACTTCGACCAATTTCATGACGGGCGCGGGATTGAAAAAGTGCATCCCGACGACTTTTGCCGGACGATCCGTCGCGCCCGCGATTGCGCTGACGGAAAGCGATGAGGTGTTGGTCGCGAGGATGGCGTCGGGCGAAGCGGCTTTCGCGACGAGGGCGAAAAGTTCGCGTTTGGCGGCGAGATCTTCGAGCGCGGCTTCAAGAAAAAGGTCCGCGCCTTTTAAGGCTTCTTCGAGCGTCTTGCACGGCGCAAACCGCCCAAGGATCGCCGTTCGGTCGTGTTCTTTCAGCTTTCCCTTTTTGACGCGATCAGTGAGCGATTCGCGGATTCTGCCCATCGCTTTTTCGGCCGCTCCGGCGACTGCGTCGTAAAGCCGGACATCCCAACCCGCCTGCGCGGCAACTTGCGCGATGCCAGAACCCATCGTCCCCACACCTGCGATGGCCACAACCTTACTCATCTTTTCGACTTGAACTCCACCTCATTAAAATGGCGATTCGCCAACGGCTCGCCGTAAAGCGACGCATTAAACCGCAAAGAAGAAATAAACGCAAAGGCGCAAAGAAAACAAATCGGATTGATCCGCAGATTACGCAGATTTCGCCGATGAGGAAGCGGACGGATTCAAACTTCCCATCCGGTAGCCGAAAAGATCGGCGGCGACGAATTGAAATCCAATCGAGCGCATGAAACGGAGAATCGCTTCACGGGTTTCGGGTTCGGCGAGTCGCGCGATCTCTCCCGGCTCGACCTCAATCCTCGCGATTTTGTCGTGATGCCGCAATCGCACTTGGCGGAAACCAAGACCCCTTAAGAACGCCTCCCCTTCGGCGACCTGACGCAATTTCACCGCGTCAATTTTTTCGCCGTGCGGAATGCGCGAGGAGAGACATGGCATCGCGGGCTTGTCCCAATTCGAAAGCCCAAGCTCGCGAGCCATTTGCCGGATCGCCGATTTGGTCATGCCGACTTCGAGCAAAGGACTCACGACTCCCAGCTCGCTCGCCGCCTGCATTCCCGGACGATAATCGCCGACGTCATCCGCATTGACGCCATCCACGACGCAAGACGCGCCCCATTCCTTGCCCAGCGCGGCCAAACGCGAGTGCAATTCCTTCTTGCAGAAATAACAGCGGTTGACCGGATTCTCCGCGTAGTTCTCGATATCGAGTTCTGAATACGAAATCGAACGGAGCGTCATGCCATGCGCGTCGGCGATTTGCCGCGCGAGATCGAATTCCTCATCGGTCAGCGTCTCCGATTTCGCGATGACGCCCGTGCAGCCTTGCCCCAACGCCATCGTGCCGATTTTAAGCGCGAGCGCGCTATCCACGCCGCCGGAATAAGCGACCAAGACCAATCCTCGCGCACCAAGTTCCTCAAACCGCGCGATCAAACGCTCGAACTGCGCCGTCAATTCAGACGAAGAAAACTTCACGGGTTGAAGAGTCGTGTTCATATGGGTTTTCCAGGGACATACTGTTCTGGGTGTTGTATCAGTTGTTGGAGATGCACAATCACCTCAAGAAGCTTCTTGGTCGGAAGATCAGTTGTCTTCCGATCCTCAGCCTCAACAAACTCCGTGATCCACTCATTTACAATATCTACGGGTATGCAATCACCATATTGTCTTATTTCACGTTCGGCATCCGCTAGGCTGGTAAGAACCGCCTTCTGCTTATCCGCCCCTACGATAAAGTCATCCATATTGATGTTTATCCACCCGCAGAAGGAACTTGGGAATGATGAGCGACAATCACTACAAAACGCCATTAATTGTTCGTCCGAAGGATAGGTCTTTTCAAGCATTTGAACAAGACGCGCAAAAACGATGAGGGTAAACCAATCGTGGATTATGATGGCCCCTCCCTTATATGCGATTACATCGTGTCCCACAAAGCACCTCCGTTCGACTCTGCAACTTTATGATCCATACTACGGTACGCGGCTTCTTTGCGTTACATGTTTTCCGTCCTCGCGATTAGATCTCCCCCTGCTTCTTCTCGGAAATCTGCAGCGCGCAATAAAGCGAACCGAACCCAAGACCGACGTTCATGAGCCAGAACATCATCGAAATACCGTGCAACGCTCCAAACGTCTTCCTTCGCGGGTCGTCTTTAGGGGCTTTATCGTAGGAACCGAATTCCTTTCGAAGCTCCACATTCGCTGCGTGGGCTTTCGACGTAATAAAAGTTCCCGAGAACACGCTGCCTCCCCACGCAATTGCGAGCAGGGAAACCGCAGCGGTGAACATCCGTCGAGGGGAAGTTGCCCGCGACTGCATGATCCACAATAGAATCAGGATAACAGGAATCGTAATCCAAACCGTCACATCCATCTTATGAAAGAGAACTCCCAAAATATCCCCAATCGCATCTCGGTCGGCGAGCGCGCCGCTTTCGTTTGCAAAGAGCGACCGCGCGACAAAAACGCCCATGGTGAACATGCACCCGAGCCAGATGACGTAAAGCGAGACGACAAGATAACGCAGGAATCCAAACATGATCGAAAGCCTTTCGAGGCAAGTAGTCCAAATCCAGCCCGTATTTTAGCGCGTCCCCATTCATTCTATCTATGACGAATTCGAGGTCGAAGAATACGCCAGAGCGGGGTAGATTGAAGCGAGGTCAGTCGTCCAAGCGTTGTTCGAATCATTCAAGCCAGTGATTTGAAACGCAAAGGACGCGAAGGACGCAAAGGAATACAACATGCCCGCGCCCATCGGCCATTCCTTCAAGTCTCTTTTCTTCTTTGCGTCCTTCGCGTCCTTTGCGTTGGAAAGCATCTTCTCTTTTGCCGATGAAGCGAACCGCTATGTTGAGACCATCAAGCCGCTGCTCGAAAATTACTGCATCAAGTGTCATCACTCCGCCAAACGGAGCGGCGGCGCGGATTTCACCCGATTCGCGGACGACAAATCCGCGCTCGAAGCCGTGCAGCTTTGGAAGCGCGTGGAAAAACGCCTCGTTGAAAAAGAGATGCCTCCCAAGGGCGAAACGCAACCGACCGACGAGGAGCGGAAAAAGATTATCGAATGGGCGAGCGCGCTCAAGGGGGTCGAGCCGGATTGCGGCCAAGTTCCGAACGAGGAAAATGTAAATTTCTACCGTGGCTACGTCATGAGCCGCCGGATCAACCGGAGCGAATACTCGAACACGATCCGCGACCTGCTCGGCGTTGAACTCAATTTCACGGAGTTTTTTCCGCGCGATGGCTCCGGCGGAGAAGGCTTCGACAATAATGGCGACGCCCTTTTCACTTCGACTCTGCAAATCGAAAAATACCTTGACGCAGCCGAACTCGCGATCGAGACCGCATTACCCGAACGCGACAGGCGAATGCTTCCGACCGTCGGGCGATTCTTGAAGCGGGTATTCACGCTCCGTTGGACTCGCACCCAAGAAGAAAAAATGGAAGGCGTGCGGCGTGCGCGCATATTCGTTGCCAAGCCATCCCTTCGCACAAAACCACGCGAAGCCGCCCGACAGGTCGTTGCCGCGTTTACTCGCCGCGCATTCCGGCGACCTGCAAACGATGAAGACACCGAACGGCTTCTGAAACTTTACGATGACGCGCGTAAGGCGGGCGACTCGCACGAATGCGCAATCAAGTTCAGCCTCAAGGGCGCGCTCGTCTCACCCCACTTTCTTTTTCTGACCGAACCGGAACCGGAGGAACAGGGAGTTTATCCGCTCGGACCGCACCAGCTCGCCTCGCGACTTTCCTATTTTCTTTGGTCGTCAATGCCCGACGATGAACTCTTTGCTCTGGCTGACACAGGAAAATTGCGCGAACCGGATGTCTTAAAGGTGCAAGTTCATCGAATGCTGGCCGATCCCAAGGCGCGCGCGCTCGGAGAAAACTTTGCCGCGCAGTGGCTTGGCATTGTGGATTTGGGCGGCCCCAGCGGCCCTGATCGCAAACGCTTTCCCGAATTCGATGATGCTCTCGCCGACGCGATGCGCGAGGAGACGACGCTCCTTTTCAGCCAAATCATCCGCGAGGATAGGAATCTTCTGGACCTCCTGAACGCCGACTATTCATTTTTGAACGAACGCCTTGCGCGGCATTACGGGATTGAGGGCGTGACGGGCGAGACGATGCGCGAAGTTGCGCTGGCCGATACCAATCGCGGCGGCTTGCTTGGACTTGGCGCAATTCTCACCGCGACTTCGCATCCGCTCCGAACCAGTCCTGTTTTGCGCGGCAAATGGGTGGTTGAAGCAATTCTCGGAGACAAGATTCCTCCGCCGCCTCCCGACGCAGGAACGCTTCCCGAAGATGATGTGCAACCCGACGGCCTGACTCTGCGTAAACGGCTCGAAGCTCATCGAACGCGGGCCGAATGCGCAGCGTGTCACCAGAAAATGGACCCCATCGGGTTTGGATTGGAAAATTTCGATTCCATCGGAAGATGGAGAACCGAGCAGGCGGGTCAGCCGCTCGATACAGTGGGCGAATTGCCCACCGGCGAAAAATTCTCATCTCCCTCCGAACTCAAAAAAATCCTGATGGATCGGAAAGACAAATTCGTCCGTCACCTAAGTCGAAAGATGCTGGGCTATGCAATGGGAAGATCGCTGACGCAGTTCGACCTTTGCGTTGTTGAGGACGCCGCAAAGAAACTTGAAGCGGGCGATTACCGCGCTTCGGTATTGGTTGAAGAGATCGTTTTGAGTTTTCCGTTTCAGCATCGGTATAGTAAGAAATGAGTCTTACTCAGTAAGAGCGCTGGGGAAACTTAAAGGTGTTCGCAAATTCTTTTCGATCTTTTACTAGATCGTGTCATGGCTTTGAACCCGAAGGGTTCGCAGCCATTAGCCGGTG
>CAZPIK010000118.1:0-10379 GCA_964586185.1 uncultured Candidatus Sumerlaeota bacterium
GATTGGATTGGCGACGGCCCCGCATCTTACCGGATGCGATGGTTGTGGTCGCAAATCGAGCCCGCCGAAAGCACAAAAGCCGACTGAGGTCGCGGGGATTCCATCCACTACAGAAACGGCGTTCAATCCGGCAGTAGCTCCGGCAACTCTTCCGCAACCCAACGAAACCGCATTCAATCCAAATGCGTCCGCTCCAACGCCTGCGCCGCCTCCAACACTAAAGGTAAACCGCGAACAGGTTTTAAAACTGGATACGGTCTCGGTGGGAACGGCGTCGCTGCAAAAACTCGATGCGATGTGCAAGGCCGCTGCCGGAACCGTCGCGGATGCCAAGTGGGGCGACTACGTCCTCGGCAACAACAAGATCACCTTATTTTTTGCGCAGATCATTCCACGAAAAGAAGGTGAGCCTCTCGAAATCTCGATGGGTTATTCCAACCGCCGACATGCCGGCGCGCTTATTGATGCGATTGCCGAACCCTCAAAGGTAGATTTCCTCAAGGAGTTCACGCAAGGGTTGGGCGTGGATTCGCAGGGACCCATCGTCGAATATGATTCCGCAGAATTCATAACGCGCAGTGAAACTCCCATGGCGAGTCCTGCCGATGGAGCAACGAATCAAGGTGCGGCCGTCGGACTCAAACTCACGGGTTCGACGGTTGGAACCGACCAAAAAGAAATCCGCATCGAAACGACTTATTGGTTGGGACCCGACGACAGCAAAGTAAAAATTGAGACGCGGATATTGGAAGGTGATCCAGCGGCCATCATCGCCGACGTATCAGACTACGGGCCTGCGGCGCTCATCGGCGAATCACAGGGAAATCTCTCCGCTGAACCCGCTTCTTATGAACTCGAATGGTGCGTGGCGCAAATTGGTCGCATGGCGCTGGGGGTCGCTTCGTTCGGCGGAGCCAAGCTGACGGGTGAATTTACGGCCAATTCCTCCCGTTGCTGCGTGCGTAAGGGCGGAGCATCCGGCGAACTCGTGCCCTCGCGTTGGCTCTTCCTCGGCAGCGGAGGTTACTCCGCCGTCACCGATCAAATCTTCGCGCAAGGCCAAACCGACCGGCCAATCGCCACATTCAAAGGACGAGTCGTTGATCGGGTCAATCGTCAGCCCGCTCCTGAAACTTTTGTCGAACTCTATTCTTATGACCGTCAAATCGGGCCCGAATCGCGCAAACTCGTGACGCGGGTATATACCGACGCTTCGGCGCAATTCACCTGCTTTGTCCCCATCATGGATTTAAATGAAAAGGTCAGCCGATTTTTCATCTTCACCGGCTCGCGTTCGCGGCAGGGTGGATTTATGAATCATAGCCAAGTTTTCAAACCCGGCCAAGTCGTCGAGAAAAACGAGCTGCAAATCGGTTTGCCGGGTCAGCTCACCGTGAAGGTGGTGGATTCCAAAACATCAAAGCCGCTCGCCGCGCGTGTGAGGTTCGACGCTATTCACCCCACGCAACCGGGCATGTTCAGCGAAGTGGAATCGCCCAAGGGTTACTTGAATTCATTTTACGTTCCGCGCGAGGGCGGCAGCATCGAATTGGCCGAAGGACTTTATACGCTCTCCATCAGTCACGGTCTTTCGTATGACATCACAAAAGTGGACGCGCAAATCGCCACGGGGCTGGAAACCGAAGTCGTGATTCCGCTCGAAGAAGTTTCGCCAACGCCCGGTTACATCGGCATGGAAATTGGCGCGATGACTAGAGCGACATCGGGTTCCTCACTATCGCCTGAGGATGTGGCGCTGATGTGCGTGGGCGAAGGAATTCAATGGGTCGTATCGGGCGATTTCGAAACGATCACCGATTTTGCGCCGACGATCACTCGACTTGGATTGCAGGATGTCCTCGGTTCGAGTCGCGGATTCCGCACCGTCCTCCCCAAGCGGCCAGAGTGGGGCGAGTTTCTGGTTTATCCCGTGGCCGCCGATGCGCCTGATCCCAAAGCGATCCGAGCACAATGGGCCGAATTGGATACTGCGTCGGAATATCTCGGAGCGCTCCGCAACAATTATCCCGGCGCATTGATCCACGTCGTTCAACCTTATACGCATCCCCTGGGACTTCAAATTGACGGCTGGGGTTATTTCTATGTTCACAAATGGAACGTCTATGAAATGGCGTTCACCGATTCCAAGCGCGTGAAGCCCATTGATTTCGGAATTGACGCCGTCAACGTGTTCTCGCCGGGCGGCGGATGGCAATACCAATGGGATAGCGATTTCTTTTTCATCAACACGCTGCGCGATCGGTTTTATCTTCCCGCGCCCGTTTCCCGCACTCGCGTGCCGCTCGTCGCTGAACCGGGCTATCCTCGACTTCTCGTTCGGATGGAAACGGATGATGTGACAAAGGTCGCCGAAGCTGCATTGTTCGAAACTGCGCGCGCCGGGAAATGGCAGATCACGTCGGGACCTTTCGTAGATTTCCGCGCGGATGGCCGACGCGAAGGCGATAGGTATCAACCCGCGAAAAAGGCGTTCTGCCGTGTGCGTGTGACTTCGCCGGCTTGGGCGCTTACCACTCACGTCATGGTAAACATTGATGGGATTATGCTGTGGAAAGAAACCGATTCGGCGGGATTGGAGCAATCCAACGCCGATCGCTACAAATGGGAAGGCGAAGTTGAGCTGAACCCCGAGTACAAGGAAAATGCCGATTCGCTCGTGAACTTTGCCACACACTCCGACGCGGTCATCGCCGATATGATTCCGGGAGCGACGGTTTTTGGAGTTCCCTCCGTCGCCTTGACGGGACCGATGGTTATGGACACCAATGGTAATGGGAAATGGGACCCGCCCAAGTATATTGATAAGGGTAAATAGGAGTTTTCAAATGACCGGCATCGCGACGACCGAACTTGACGAAAAGAACTTGGTAACCGCATTCGATGAAATCGTGGCGCGCCGTCGCTCGGTGCGCGGATTCCGTCCCGATCCCGTGCCCGATGAAATCATCCGCGAAATCTTTTCGCTCGCGCAACTGGCTCCCTCGAACTGCAACATCCAACCGTGGCGGGTATTTGTCGCGTCCGGCGCGGCGCGCTATCGTCTTCGCGACGCCATGACGAAGAACGTCATGGGGGGCGTTCTGCCCAATCCCGATTACACGTATCCCGGTAAGTTCGAAGATCCCTATCGCCGCTATCAGGTGGATTGCGCTGTTGCGCTTTACAACGAGATGGGAATCGGGCGTGAAGATAAAGTCGGACGGATGAAAGCGATGCTGCGCAATTTCGAATTGTTCGACGCGCCGCATGTCGCCTTCATCGGCATGCACAAAAGCTTTGGTGAAACCGTCGCGCTCGATGTCGGGATTTATCTTCAAACGCTGATGCTTGCTCTAACCTCTCGCGGAATTTCATGTTGTGCTCAAGGGAGTATGAGGAGCTACCCCGATCTCGTCCGCGCGGAATTCGGATTTACCAATGACATCAAAATCCTCGTCGGCCTTTCGTTCGGATACGAAGACGAATCGGTCCCGGCCAACCGCACCCGAATCGGCCGGGCGGAATTGAAGGAAAATGTGATGTTTAAGGAAAATTAAGTGCTGAAGAAGTTACGATATGCGCTTGCATAAAAAATCTCTCTTGGGCACGATGCCACCCATGTTCGTTGGTAACGCAGTCCCTTGTGTGCTACAATTAAAGCGGATAAAGCGGAGAGCGGAGGAACCTAATCCGTGATCCGGGATTCCGTTGCTGCTGCGGGGTTGTTGTCCGCTCACACGCTGGTGGACGTTGGGGAGGAGCTTTTTCTCTTTGAGGTGCTTAGCTACTCCGCAAACTTCAAGACACACTTGGATATTTTTGAGTGGAACTTAGACAAAGAGGCGACACCGAGAAGCTACCAAGCCTTAAAGAATCACTGGCGTTGTTTATCGTTTGGGGAATCAAAAGCCGTTGATCGTATTGGTCCCAAAGCGATGCTATCGCGGGCGTACGCTCCTTTTCTGGAGAATTGGATTGAACAACTCACAACCGAAGTGTTTCGTCCAATCCATGATAAGATTACGTCAGAATTCCTGAAAATCGTAATTGAGACGAAGGGCAAGGAGGAATCTCCGTTAATCGAAAAAGCCCTGACTTCCGCGAAATCGGAGATCCGTCGTGTCAACGGCGTACTAGAGCGGCTGATCAATGATCTGGATCAAGTTCCTCTTTCCAAATATTGGAAAGCCCCAGTCATTTCGATACACCCAATCACAGGTGAATTTGATCTCCAGCAGGAGCATCTAGCCCAGTACATTTCTGAATTCGAGGGAAAATTTGCGCAGATCTTCAAAATGTGCCTTTCCAGCCGCCTCTTGGAGCTAAGCGCAATCAAGGATTTCGATCTGATTCATCCGAACCTCCTTAATCAATCGAGCCGACTTTGCGCTTGGAGATTGGAAGCGAATTACGCTGACCAGATCGAATCGGCTTGTCGGCTGATTGATCAGGCCGCCGATCTAGTGGGTAAGTCCGAATCAAAGCTCACGTTGCGCGACGAAATGGAAAATAGCGGGAAATTCAAGAAGGCCATGTATTCTCGAAGCCAACGGTTAAGAAAATATATGAAAGCCTATCAAACCCTGGCCAAGGGCCATACGTCCTCGCCAGTGCCGGCTTCGCCAAGTTCCGGCGAGGAAATTTACGGGCAAATGTTGGATGGATGGCTCGCAGCCGGTCTTGCTGGACGGGCTGTGTTGATTGTGGGTGACGATCCAGGTAACGACAAGGATAAGTCGCGGGTATTCGAAACGCTTTCCGAAGCCTTGACTGAAGCAAAATCAGCTCGCGCGCGCGGCAAGACCCAAATTCTTGTCAGTAAAATCAGACCCCGCGCCGAGTCACATCTCCAAGCGGCCATAAACTTTTGATGAAGTGTTTCCTTAAACAGGGATTTTGACTCATGCCCTCCCAAGAACTGAGCTTTTGGTTGCTTGAAGATCGTCGTCCCAGGGTGTGGTTGGCTTTTGACTTACCAGCAGGATCGGAACTTCCCCCCAAAATTCCGGCGCTCGTTGACTCTGGATTTAGTGGAGACCTATTTCTACCTTCGAGCTGGAGTGGGGAGTCCCAAAGAAGGGACGCGGAGATTCATGAAAGCATGGGCGAGACAGAGATCACGCCTTGTGGCGGGGCGAAACAAATTTACAAGCACTTTAGCGGCTGCTTTCGCATTGAGGACGAAAAGAATAATGCCATCCATGCTTCATCTGACCGAATCACTTTTAAGGATCCGAACCACATCAAGAATGGATTAAATGAAGCAATCATCGGGGTGAGAATGCTGGAAGACAATCAGCTGGAGTTCACGCTTGACGGTCGTTCAAAAACTTATGGGCTGCGCAAATCATAACGAGTTCAAACGCGAGGTTTTGAAGTTCGGACAAGTCCGGCTTTCTCCGCGCGGGCTACCCCATTAGGAAGTCGAGTTTTCCCGCAGCCATATCGTTCTCAATTTGTTCATCCCATCGCTGCCAATCCCGCTCCGTAAGCCATCGTCGGAACCGCGCGTATTCTTCTGACTTTAAGACCTCAATGGCCTCTTGAATTTCTTCGATTCGAGTCATGTCGAAATCTCATTTTATTCCTCCGCGGGCGGCCAGCGTTCGAGGCCGACTTTGCCGCGGTGGGCGGCGTCGCGGGCGGCATCGTTCACGATCCGTTGGGCAAGCGCGTCGCCATCCACGCGGTAGTTTCCGTCGGCGATGGCTTTCTTAAGATTGCTGATCTTCTTCTGCCGAACATCAGGCAATCCATCCACGATGTCCTTGAGGTGGTCAAATTTATTCATCGCGGGATTTGCCGATTCATTTTCAGGAGGCGGAGTCACGCTTGCGACGCTTGACTCGCCCGATTTTTGAACTTTCATGGCCGTACACTTGAGCGGCAGAGTTTTGGATCGGCTTGACCCCACCTCCGCCGTTCTCCTTCATAATAGCGGTATCGGCCTCTTTTTGAACTAACATAAACATTTATTTTTGAATATTTTTGCCGAATCGAGAGATTGAATCTGAAATAGCCCAAAACGTCCCAAAAGACCGTCCGATTCGGAACTAAACGGTCTTTGCGACCAAATTCGACGCCCGAAGCAGCGATTCAAACGTCCCGGCGTCGGTCCACCATCCCTCCAGCGTATCGTATTCGAGTTCACCGCGATCCAGATACGCGTTATTCACGTCGGTGATTTCCAGTTCGCCGCGTCCGGAGGGCTTGAGTTTCGGCAGAATCTCCCAGACCCGCGCGTCGTACATGTAAACGCCCGTCACGGCAAAATTGCTGCCGGGGTCCTTCGGTTTTTCCTCAATCCGCGCGATCTTGCCCGCCGAATCAAATCGCGGGACGCCAAACCGCTCCGGATCGGGAACTTCCTTCAGCAGAATCCGCGCGCCCGATCTCTGTGTCTTGAATTTTTCAACCGACGGCTTAATGGATTTTTCGAGAATGTTATCGCCGAGAACGATCACGCAGCGATCACCCGCGACGAACGGCTCGGCGAGTTTCAGCGCGTCGGCGATCCCTCCCTCGCCTTCCTGATAGGCGTAATGGATTTCGTGAAGGCCGAACTCCTTGCCGTTGCCGAGGAGCTGAAGAAAATCGCCCGCGTAGTTGCCGCCCGTCACGAGCATGATGTCGTTGATCCCCGCCTCGATCAGCGTCCGAATCGGATAATAAATCATCGGGCGGTCATAGACGGGCAGCAAATGTTTGTTCGTAATTTTGGTCAGCGGAAAAAGTCGCGAACCCAATCCGCCAGCGAGGATGATGCCCTTCATCGTTTCAAACTCCGGGTTGCGATTTTGCTTTCAACGGCTGGCGAAGTCGAGGGTTGATTCGGCTCGAATCTACAAACCTCTTTCACGCAGAGGCGCAGAGAGAGCGAACTTGCGAGTAGCTCCGCGTGCTCTGTGCCTCGGCGTGAGAATGAAATCAAATTTTCATCGGATCAGTATTCAATGACACCCGCAGTAAACCGTTATAGACTTGGGTTCATAAGGAGTTTTATGTCCTTAAACCCCAACGCACGGAGGCTGTTCCATCTTATGAATTTTCGCCGTCTTATCGAATGGACTACTCTGCTTTCATGGATTTCCGTCTCAGTTGCGTGGGCGGGTCCGCTCGCGCTCAATCCAAACAATTACACCAGCCTTGGGAGCTATGTTTCGAGCGGTAATATCAACGTAACAACGAGTGGAACACCGAATTGGCCTGGTATGGGAAGTGGCGTGGTGGATCCAATAACCGGACTCGCCGTTTTTACTTTCGATTCGGGATTCACGATTAATGCGGGTCACACGATTTCAGTCACAGGAATTCGTCCAGTCGCGATTTTGGTTAAAGGTTCCGCGACCATCGCGGGGAATATCCTCGTGAACAGCGCGAACGGCTTAAACTCGTCGGGAGCCAACGGCGGCGACGGTGCCTCGGGCGTGGCGGGCGGCGGTGGCGGGGGCGGCGGATCGGCCGACATCCTAGGAGCCGACGGCACCGGGGGACCCGGCAACCCCTACGGACAAAATGGCAATCGCGGCACTGCAACCGGCGGAGCTGGCGGCGGCGCGGGGCCGAGCGGATCGGGTCGCGGCGGCGGCGGAGTATTAGGCGCAGCGGGCGGCGGTGGCGGATTTGGCGGTATCGGGGGCGTAGGCGGATACGTTTTTGTTGGCGTCGGCGAATCTCCCGGGGCGGGCGGCGCGACTTATTATCCCGGCACTCCGACCAACAATATTGATTACGGCGGTCTTTATGTTTTTCCGCGCGGAAGCGGCGGTGGCGGCGGCGGCAATCCCGGAACGGGCGGCGGCGGCGGCGCGGGCGGCGGCGGACTCGAAATCATCGCCATGACAACGCTCAACATTACCGGCGCGATTCTTTCCGCGAACGGAGGCCAAGGAGGCGCGGGGGGCGGTCAGGCGGGCGGCGGCGGATCAGGCGGCGCGATTCTCATTTCGTGCGACACGCTTGATGACAGCGCGGGAACCATCGTCCGCGCGAATGGCGGCAATGGCGGGCAAGGCGGAACGGCCATGGGATCGGGCGGCGGCGGCGGCGGCGGACGGATTGCGCTTTATTATGAATCGGTCATCGGCGGCTCGCGACTCGGAACGTATCAGGCAACCGGCGGCACAAGCCCCAACGGCGGCGGATCAGCCGCACCCGGAGCAGCAGGCCAAGCAACTCCCAGCATTCCCTACGTCGGACGATTCCAATTCCGCAACGCGGCGAGGGATTGGATGCTGTTGGAGTAGAGTCGAATCTTAATTGACCGACTTTGGAAATAGCGGAGGAAATGTCGGGCTGGAAAGCCCGCCCTCCGGTTAAAGCTTTTTCATGTACCCAAACGGAGGGCGGGTTTTCCAACCCGCCATTTAATCCCAAACCACAGCCAAACAAGACCCCATTCTATCGGCAAATCCGATTCCAATCTTAATTTGGGATTCAATGATAGTAAGGCGTATTGTGCGAGAAGAAATGGAATAGAAAGAAGTGTGCATGGTAGAAAGGCACAGTGCAAGATAGGCAAACCGAGGTCGCTGGGACGATTGAGGAGTATGGATCGAAGCTGGCCCGAACAATCCCCCGCAATCCAAGGAGTAAAATAAGATGGACGATCAAGAAACCGCTCCAATTGGGACGGCAGGAGAAAACGATAAGCTATTAAAGCCCCTGCAGATTGATGCAGAGGATTATTTTTCCGAGCGAGTGATGCAGAAAGCTCTCGAAAAGCTAATGTCTTGGATCAAGGTGCAATTGTGGCTGCCTCTTGCGGTAGTCGTCTTAGTTGGGAGTTGGGCTCTAATTGGCTTTTGGCATGTTGTCGAAACTAAAATCCAAGCATCTATCAACACTCGTCTCCAAGACATCAATGACGCTCAGCGCGTAGCAACACAAGTAAAGTATCAATTGGAAAGTCAAAAGGCCTCTCTGGATGATATCCGACATGATCTTGACGATTTCAGAAGTATTCTGGGAGACGACGAACACCGGTTCATTAAGCGGCACGTTGATAACTTGAGCGATCCGGACATTGTGGTTGTGTATACCTCGATAATGCAGCTTATTCCTTTCGGAAGCAAAGCGAGAACCGCTGTTCCTCCATTGATTGCTTGGCTCCATGAACGCAAAAAGAGCTTCGACGATGATCCCAGTTTGCGCTACCGCACAAGTACTATTGCTGAAATCGAACCCGTTCTCTACACCTTGATCAAAGTGATCGGTGCGGATGCCAAGCCAGCCAGCGATGCTTTGTTTGCGATGTTGCCCGTTAGCCAACAAACCTCGCGTATCTGTGATGCTTTGAAAGCCATTGGAGTGACAGATGCGGAGATTATTGATGCGGTGGTTAAATGCGTGTCGAACTCGACTGATTTAGATGCTCGATTGACGCTTCTTCGTGCACTCAGCAGGCTTGAGTTAGCGAGCGCTTCCCCTCACGCTGTAGCCCAAGTTAAAGACGCGCTTTCGCGTCTCGATCAGAGCGAGGAGAGGATCACAAAAACTTTCGGACGAGATTGTGGGAAAACTCAAATAAGCACGAAACATCAGAATTTCAGCCTCGAAGAGGCTGCGTCCTCCAGCCCCACGTTGGTGAGCGAAGCGAAGCCTACGTGGGGTAACGAAGCGAAACAATGCAACCTCAACGAGGTTGCGGCCTAATCCCACAAATAGCGTTCATCCCATTCTATGCTGTGCGCGCGCAATAAACTCCGCAACTCGTCCTGAAACTTTTCCTTTTGATGATGCGTTTCCTGATTCGCGATGTACTGCTCGACGCGACCAAGATCGCCATTGCCCACCGAAAAACTGGAATAGCCACCCTGCCATTCGAAATCTCCATAATTTGATTCACGATCCTTAAGCCAGAGGTTGGAAACCCGTTTCAGTTCCTTGACCCACTCGGCTTGTGAACACGTTCTGCCGAATCTTGCGAGGATGTGGACGTGATCCTCGACACCGCCAACGATGATCGTCGGGCATTGAAGACGTTTGGAAATGCCACCCATATAAGCGTGGAGGGCGATGCGGGTTTCGCGGTCGCGAAGGAATGGGCGACGCTCCTTTGTTGAAAAGACGAGGTGAATGTAAACAGCGGATAGTGCCTGAGGCATGGCCGCGAATTATGGCCGCAACCTCGTTGAGGTTGCAAGATTAAGAATCCGTTACCCAAGGTAGGCTTCGCTACGCTCGCCAACCTTGGGCTGAAGGCCGATGCCTCGTTGAGGCATCAAAGACATCCTAGTCCATATTAAGATTCGCCCCACGTCCACAATAAGCTTCGCCTTGCCTATGGCCTCACCGCCACAACACGAAACCCGATGTGGTCGTATTTGCGTTCCGGTTCGAAGCGCAAACGAAACGCTGTGCGGCAGGGCCAGCCACCA
>CAZPIK010000118.1:10389-11450 GCA_964586185.1 uncultured Candidatus Sumerlaeota bacterium
GTCACCCGGCACACCGAGCACTTGCAATGTCGGCCGCGCGTTTTCCATCCGCCCAGCATCCTCCTCGGCGCGAGCGGGAGATGTCGCCGTGTTCGCTTTTCGTCGCC
Source organism: uncultured Candidatus Sumerlaeota bacterium (assembly GCA_964586185.1). Classification (GTDB taxonomy): domain Bacteria; phylum Sumerlaeota; class Sumerlaeia; order MVZB01; family JAJFLK01; genus CAZPIK01. The sequence goes on from CAZPIK010000118.1 coordinate 10,497, forward strand.
GTGCTTTTTGCGGTGTATAAATCGGGATCGGTTCCGCCGGGCAGACGCGAGTGATACCAATCGCGGCACCACTCGTAAATGTTGCCGTGCATATCGCGGAGTCCCCAAGCGTTCGCAGGATAACTTCCGACCTTTGCGGCTTTTCCGAGCGAGGGTCCGACTTCGCCGCCATTATAGGGCTTATCGCCGTGGAAGTTCGCTTGCTTGCTGCTGAGCGAATCCCCGAACGAGGTCGCGGTCGTCGTTCCGGCGCGGCAGGCGTATTCCCACTGCGCCTCGGTCGGCAAACGAATTTCCCAATCGCCGGGTAGTTCGCCCGCCGCGCGCGCAAGTTCGGTGAGCTTCGCGCAATACGCTTCCACTTCGGCGAAGTTGACGTTGCCGACGGGATAGTCGTCTCCATCCGGGAGTTCCGCCGTCAGCTCGCCCGGAAGTTTGCCGCCCATGATCCGTTTCCAATCGCCCTGCGTCGCTTCGAATTCCGCCATCCAAAAACCTTTGGTGAGCGTGACGTCCACCTGATTCTCACCCGGACGCCGCTCGGGTTCGTTGCGTGGGCTTCCCATTCGGAATTTCCCCGGCGGACACCAGCGGAACTTGAGGCCAAGGATAGTGCGCTGATTGCCAGCTCTTGTCCCATGGAATGGCGACACGACAATTACTTGCGGCTTGCCATAGGAATTTGCGGGTGGATCATCGGAAACAGCTTCGCGCCCGCAACTGATCAATCCCGCCATTAAGAAAATCGCAACGCGCTTATCGAAGTAGGGTTTCGGATGCCTAAAGAATTGGCGACGAATCATCATGCTTCATCCACCTTCGGAAATTTTCACACGATTTGAAATCGAAGTTCAACCCTTCCCCATCGGCGTGAATCGGCGTCCATCGGCGGTTAAATCTATTCCTAAATACCGCGCCGGTTCTTTCGCGGATGGGTAGAGGAAGAAGAGAAAT
>CAZPIK010000119.1:0-11414 GCA_964586185.1 uncultured Candidatus Sumerlaeota bacterium
TCAACCGCTCGTCGAAAGTCTCACGCTTGTGGATATTTATCGCGGCGGACATGTCCCCGAAGGCCGTAAAAGCGTCGCTCTTCGCTTCCGTCTTCGTTCGATGGAAGCGACGATGACCGACGAGGAAATTAATGCCATTATGTCGCGTATTCAGTCTGGTCTTGAAACCGAGTGCGGCGCGAAGCTGAGAAGTTAACGAGCAATTCATCTAGAGAAACTCCAATGAATCTTCACGACTATATCCGCGACGTACCCGACTTCCCGAAACCGGGCATTCTATTCAAAGACATTACTCCGCTGCTGGGCGATCCCCGCGCGTTTAGGACGACGGTGGATCACTTTATCGCCAGGTATTCTGCTGAGAGGGTGAAGCCGGATTGCGTCGTCGGAATCGAATCGCGCGGGTTCCTTTTTGCATCGGCCGTCGCGTATGGATTGCAATGCGCCGTCGTTCCCGCGCGCAAACCGGGCAAGCTTCCCTATAAATCCATCAGTGAATCTTATGATCTAGAGTACGGTAGCAATACGCTTGAAATGCACGAAGATGCAATCCGATCTGACCAAAAAGTGATTGTGCTGGATGACGTTATGGCGACCGGCGGAACATTGGCCGCCACATGCCGGCTTGTAGATCGGCTCGGGGGACAGGTCGTCGAGGTCGCGACGGTGATCGAACTGACGTTCCTGAACGGACGGAGCCAGTTAGGATCACGCCCTTACCACTCCTTGATTAGCTACTAGAAACCGATAAGGTTTTGCGATGGCGAAATTCGCTCGACGCAAGAGGCTTCAGCAATCGGAGACGAATGAGTCACCCGCAGCTGATATTGCTGCTCCGTCGCACTTCAAATCTTTTGTTCCATTCATCTTATTCCTGTCGGTGTTCGCCGCGTTCTTTCCTGCGCTCACGGGACAGTGGGTTTGGGATGACCGCGCCATTTCCGAGAATGCACTCGTCGCGGCAGCGGACGGCTTATACAAAATCTGGTTCGAGCCATCTAAGAACGCGGTCGAATCGCATTATTGGCCGCTCACCTATACGACGTTTTGGTTTGAACATCGCCTTTGGGGTAATCATCCCGCCGGATATCACTTTGTTAATGTTTTCTTGCACGCGCTGAATGCGATTCTGTTTTTGTGGATTCTGCGTCGGTCACAATCTCGCGGATCGGAGATCGCGGCGCTTGTTTTTGCGTTGCATCCCATTCACGTTGAGTCGGTGGCGTGGGCGATCGAACGCAAAGACGTCCTTTCGGGATTATTCTACCTTGCGTCGCTTTATGCATGGATTCGCGCAAAGGAGGAATCGCGTCCTGCATTTCATGCCTTGGGAATTCTTGCGCTCATCCTCGCAATGCTCAGCAAATCCATGGCGATAAGCCTCCCGTTCGCTCTTGCTTTTTGGAGCATTTGGCGCGATGGAAGATTGAAAAAGAATGATGCGCTTTACCTGATTCCCTATTTACTCGTCGCCGTGGCGATGGGCGCTTTTGACGCTCATTTTGCGAATGGATCGGAATCGTACGATTCGGGCATGTCCTTCGTTGACCGTCTGCAGTTCGCATGCCGTGCCGTTGCATTTTACTCAGCAAAACTATTTTTCCCGTTCGAGCTTACGACGATCTATCCGCTTTGGACGGAAGCGACATCGAAAATCGCGCTGGGGGTTTTGGCGTGTGCGGTCATTATCGGAATCGCGATTGCCCGCAACCGCGCTCGGCTTTCCGTTGCGCTTTCGGTGGCTTTTTACGTCGTCGCGCTCGGACCTGTTTTGGGGATGCTGGACTTTGGCTATTTGAAAATCTCGCCCGTCGCCGACCGGTTTCAATACCTCCCCTCGCTCGCGCCGATTGCCGCATTTGGCTGGATCGCAAGCGGTTTGGGATCATTAGGAATCCAAAAGACGGGAAACATGAAATGGCTCTCATGTGGAATTTTGGTTTTCTTGTTGGGGCTTTCGACTTACGAGCAGACACGGCGATTTTCTAGTTCGCGCGAACTGTTCACCGATGTGCTCCGCAAGAATCCACACGCAGCCTCCGCGCACCACGGACTCGCCGTCATTAATGCCAAAGATGGCAAGCTTGAGGATGCGCTCAAGGGCTATCGAAAGGCGATCGAATGCGACGAGCGCTTTCTTCTCGCCTACCTCAATCTTGGTGAATTGCATCTCGTGATGGGAAATGAAAATCAAGCCGTTGCCGTGCTCCGCCAGGGTTTATTCGTGGATCCCAATTACATCCCGATTCTTTACACGCTCGGCAACGCGGAGGAGAGGCGCGGACATTCGGAAGGCGCAATAGAGGTTTACGAGCGAGTGGTTAAACTCGCACCCGATTTTGCGCTGGCTTATGGCTCTTTGGCCCGCGTGCTCTTTTACGCCGGGAGATCGCGCGAAGCGATGCAACGCTATGATGAAGCTCTTAAAATCGCTCCCGATTTGCCCGAAGCGCTCGTGGGTAAGGGGATGCTTTATTACTCGTTGGGCGAGCAGAAGACCGGACAAGCGATGATCGAAAAAGGAATCGCGCTCAAGCCGGAACTTAAATCGTGGCTGACACCGCCAACTCGCGCACCACAACCGAAATTACCGCAATTGCCCTAGCGTCGTTTATGAATTCTTCTGAATCGCGGGCGGCGGAGGCCAGTCACCGACGAAAATTCCGCCTGAGAAATCGCGGCTTTTAATCCATCGCGCCTTAGGGTTCTGCCGAAGCGCCTGATTGCCTTCGGTCGTGATCTCCGAAAGTCGCGCGTCAGTGACATCGGCTTGGGCAAGGATCACAGCTTCGACGCATGCGGGCATCACGGGTGAGCCAAATTCGAGCGTTCCATGATGCGACAAAATGCAATTAAGGAGCTTGTCGGCCTCATCCGCCGCGCCCGCGTAAGGAGGATCGGCCTTGATGGGGTGCGTGAGTTGGCGCACGACGGCGTAACTAATTGGAAGATGCCCCTCGAAGCTGTTGGCGTCGGTCGTCTCGGACATGGGAGCAAATTTGTAGGTGTCGATTTTTCCAATGTCGTGGAGCAATCCGGCGGAAATGAGCAAGGAGCGATCCACACAAAGCGCCTCTTGATTGAACGTAAGCAAGGGGCTGTGGTGCGTTCCATAAGCATCGGCAATTGCAAGCGCGACGCTCGTGACGTTGAGCGTATGCTCCAGAAGGCCGCCGGGATAATTCTGATGGCGAGTTTTTGCGGCGGGTGAACTGTAAAATCGTTCACGAAAATCACCTTGATCAAAAACCTCGCGAAGAATTCGTCCTGAAACGCGCGACGGATCGGTCTGCTCGATCAAATCCTCAAGTCGCTTCAAATAGAATTCGCGGGCAATGCGCGTGGGTTGGGAGAAGAGTTGGAACGCCTTTGCCTTTTCATCGCCATCCAGTTTGCGGTAATCCTCGATGGTCCATTGCGGCGCGCCGTTGTATTCATCCGCGCGATGATCGGCTTCGATGACGTCGCCTTGAGCAGGCAGATCGCGTCCGGCGCGCGTTAAGTTATCAATTCGCCATATCTTGGCGGGCATAGAAACGAAGTTGCCCTCCTTGCCAAGATTGACGGTCAAGTTGCCGTAATTCTCGCCCTTGCGGGACGCCCGGATTTCAAAACTCTGAACGAGAACAATTTTTTTCATGTGAAACGAAAGGCCTTCCGAAAGCTGCGACATAATTAAGCGCAAAGTCGCCCTTGGACGCAAAGAAAAGTTAAAGAATGATCCGTGGCATTGCGCCCACCGAATTTGTTAGGCTTTTCCGCATGAGGCTGACGATTCAGAAGAAATTTCTTCTGCTGATCTTGCTCGTTGGGTTGACCCCGGCGGCGGCGGGGGTGCTCATCGTTGCATTCGGCGGGGGACACGTCTTTACTCTGGCGCTGAATGGACCGCTCCAAAATCGCGTGACGGAAATTGCATCGCGTCTCGACGCCGAGGCCGAGCGTCAGCACCGCGATCTACTTGCCATTACACAGCAGAGTACGGACTTCGAGGAGAAAGCTCGCGATGCCCTCACGCTGGATGGTGTTGATTACGTCGCGCGGTTCCGCTCAACCGATGATTTCACAATTCGCTCCCGACGCGACGCGAACCTCGAACTGATTGACCGTATTCGCTCCCACGCCGAGTATTTTGGCCAGATGCTCAACACGCAAAATATTTACAGTGACGGGCGATTCGACGATCTTCCATTGGAGAACGAGCGCGCGCCGTCGGGTGTGACTCCCTACCTGATCGAAGCGTATCCCGCGCCGGATGACAGCTTGTTCATTTACTTTGTGTCCCCCGAAGCGCTGCTGCGTCGGATTCGATTTCGCCATGAAGGCGAGACGGATGGCGTCATGATTTACTCACCCAAAGGACACATTCTTGCCTCGCACGGCGTTCCTTTCGCGCTTGCGGAATCGTCTCGTCGGATGTTTGGAAATCTCCCGACCAACGCGTCGGGCCCGCTAAGTCTGCGCTACAAGGAATCGGAGCGGACGCGATGGCATCTCGTCGCGTTCAGTGTGAGTCGGCGATTGGCAAGACTGGCCGCAGAGGGAAGCGCTCAAAACCCATGGACGGTCATGCTCGCATACGATATGGAAAACTTTCTTGCTCCGCAGGCGACTCTCGTTTGGGCTGTTATCGGAGTGTCCTTAATTTGGGCGTTACTATTGACGGCCATCTCCATTGCATCCACAACTGGCATCGTGGGACCGATCAAACTCCTGCGGCGTCAAGCCGAGAGTATGGCGTCGGGCGATCTCTCGGTCCGCGCGAAAGTAAAGACTCGCGATGAATTGCAGGACCTTGCCGAGGCTTTCAACACCCTTTCCAAGAGGCTTCTTGAGAGCCATGATAAAATCACCAAGTTCAATCAAGAGCTGGAGCAAAAAGTCGAAGAGCGAACAGCCGACCTTGCGAAAGCCAATCAGAAATTGGTGCAGACTGAGAAGCATGCGGCCACAGGACGACTTGCGGCCAATCTCGCGCACGAAATCAATAACCCGCTTGGCATCATTAAGAATTATTTGCGCATGGTATCCACGGCCATCGAGCGGTCTGGCGGAGGACGACGCGCGACGGATCCCAACATTGATCACGTCCGAATCATCAGCGAAGAACTCGATCGTATTGCTCGCATCGTGCGGCAACTCCTCGATCTCCACCGCCCCGTCGAGCAAAGCGTATCGCTCACCGACATCAATACACTCATCCGCGACACACTCGCGATCATTGAGAAAAGCTACGCCAAAGAAAATATCGTCACGCAAACGGAATTGGATTCCGATCTACCGACTGTCATGGTTTCGCCTGATCTCATCAAGCAAGTCCTCATCAATCTTTTCCAGAATGCTCACGACGCGATGGAAGGGAAAGGCGGAACCCTTACCATCAAATCGGGACTCCGTACGCAATGGGAGAACGGGCGATATGAAAAGGTCATCCACATTTCCGTTACCGACACGGGCTGCGGAATTCCCAAGGAGAACCTTGATCATATTTTCGACGCGTTCTTTACGACCAAGTCTTCTGACAAAGGAACGGGGCTTGGCCTTTCTGTCAGTTACGGCATCGTGCGGATGTACCGCGGCTCCATCGAAGCCCAGAGCGATCCGGGCAAAGGGACGACGATGCTTGTAACGATTCCTGTCGAGCAATCCACTCGCGAAACCACGCCCGATGAAGGGGTCGAAGCGAATCGGAAGCTCAAACCGTACGACCCGACCGAATCCACTGAGATTCCGATCTTGGGCGCCAAATGAGCGGGGCGTTGCTTGATTCCAAGGGGATTCCCCTGCTCAATTTCACCGCGTGGTCTGGCGCGGCAGAAGCGCTGCTAGTCGTATTTGCATGTGGACGTCTCGCTCGCCCTCTTTGGAATAGGCTCGTTCAAACGCGTGACGGCGCGCGACTCGATGCCGTTTTATTGCAAGGCGTCGCTGGATTGGCTCTTGCGCCTGCGATGATTCTGGTGTTCGGGCAAATCTCGGGATTCCCAATCTGGGGACGCTGGCCGATCCACTTGCTTGCCGTCCTTGGAGCGGCTTTGCTCGTCCCATTGCTCATCGCGCCCTCGATTCCTACATGTTGTCTATCGGTGCGTAACCGTGCGCCAGGAACGATACGAAACACACCCTCCAAACTTTTAGAAACTATGAGTTGGTTTGCCGTTGGCGCGACGCTATTCCCTTTGCTATGTCCGGCCCTTTCACCGCCGATCAATTACGACACGCTTGAATATCATATCGGTGTGCTGCCCCATTATTTCGAATCGGGACGAGTGACACCCATTCCGCATGTTTTCTATTCCGCGCAACCACTTGCTACCGAGATGATCTATTTCCTCGGCGCAATTTTGGAAGGGACACCACGCGGGCTTTCCTCCGGCATTCTGAATTGGATGTCGCTCGTTATGCTTGTTGCTCTACTTTGCGTTTTGCTTCGGCGTATGCGCGTTCCACGCGAAATCGTCCCTTGGTCGGTATTGCTCCTGCTCGCGCATCCCGTCATTTTCAAACTTGAACTGGATCGCCTGAGCGACCTTACTGGTGCGGTCTTTCTCATGGCGGGATTGCTGGCGTTGATTCGCGCGCGCCGATACTTTTCCAGTCCCGTCCGCACACTCGCTTATGTCGGACTCATGGCGGGCGGCGCGATTTCAAGTAAATGGACGAACGCCGGAACGACGGCGGCGATACTGACGTGTGTGGGTTTGTCGTACGTGCTTCGCAACTCGCGAAGTACGCGCGCGGCGAAATCCAATTCAACTTTCGTGTTACAGTTTTTCGGTTTCACCATCGGTGTCGCCGTTCCGCTTATTCCGTGGATGATCTGGCTTTGGATCCGCGCTGGAAATCCCTTCGCCCCATTCGCGGCGTCAATTTTCCCAACCGAAAGCTGGTCGCCCGAACAACTCGATTTTCTCCTCTTCACGCATGCACCGCTTTCACTACTTTCAGTGGATTACTTCTCGTCGCTTCTGAAACGCCTCGGTTCATTTTCGCTGGGTCCACCTATTTTTGCATTAGCGTGCGGCCTTGCGCTGATCCATCTGCGACTTCAAGTGACGGCCGCGCAACAATTGGCCGCCCCGCGCGCGCCGCGACTTCATCCCATCGTCATTGCACGATTACTTCCCATCCTCGCAGGCGCGGTGATTGCATTTCTGTTTTGGGGGCGCTTGCAGCAGTCTGCCGACCGGTTTCTTGCGCCTGTGTTTGCTGCGGGAGTCGTCGTCTTCGCCGCCGCGACGATCCCAATTCAGCGCGTCCTTTCCCGCCGCCGCGCAGTGTGGCTAGCACTACTTCCCGTACTGATGTCGCTTCCCTATTGGATTCCTCAGCAAACTGGTTTACGGGGCATGCCGTACGCCGATTACGCGACCGGGCGAATTTCGACGCGTGGATTCTTGGAAGTCACACTTGGTTCAACCGTGGACATGTTCGAGGAGGCCAATCGCCTACCCGAAACTTCTCGCATCCTTGCGATAGGTGAGGCGCGTAGATACTACTTTCAACGACTAATCACGCTTGCATCGGTTTTTGATAATCATCCGATCCGAGCCTTTATTGAGGCGGCGAAATCTGCAGACGATTTGCGAAACAAAATTCGCGAGGCGGGTTACACGCATCTACTCGTCAACGAATATGAGTTGGGGCGTTGGCTCCAGTTTCATCCCCCGCGCCGATTGCTGGATGACTTCGCCTTTGTTGCAGAACAACGCGCCGGTCCAGCGGGTTATGTGATGACCCTCGCTCGGCATCCGGGTGAAGTCGAGTTCGGCGTCACGCCGCTTACACCTGAAAAGCGATCTCTATATCTTGAGTTCCTAGAAAAAATGCGTAATCGGGCAACCTTCCAGCAATCCGGCGCTTCCCTCTCGCCAGCAATGTGGATCGCACCGCTGGATTTCAAGTGAGAAGAGTGAAGTGTGAAGTAAGAAGAGTGAAAAGCGAAGAGCGAAACGAATACATATAGGTAGCCCATTACCGTCCGCGCAAAGAACCATTCTCCCCTCCCTCTAATACCTTCTCCCTTTTTCTAATTTCACACTTCACACTTCTCACTTCTCATTTCGCTCTTCCTCTGCCGCCGTTTCTCCCTCGCGATCCTTGGCCGGTTTTTCAATCCCCAGGGTTTCGAGCTTCTCGTAGAGATGTCGGCGTGAAAGCCCCGATAGCCGGGCCGCGAGGGCAATCTTCCCTCCCGTGACATGCAAAATTTGTTTCAGGTAACTGCGCTCAAATTCTTCACGAGCCTCGCGGTAATTTTCAGGCCAGTGAATTTCCGAAGGAAGCGAATAATCCACGGCGTCGCCCATTGCGCGTTTACGTCGTGTCATCGCAAGATGTACGTCTTCGGGCAGGTCATTCAGAGTGAGATTATTCTCCGCGCCCATCGCGACCATTCGCTCAATCAAATTTTCCATCTCGCGAATGTTACCGGGCCAATCATGCGATTCAAGGCGACTCAAGAGATCGTCGGACATCGCAAGCGCTTCCCTACTGAACCGCTTGGCTGCATCGGTCAGAAAGTAACGCGCGAGATCGGGGATATCTTCGCGCCGTTCCCTCAACGGGGGAATCTCAATCAATAGAACCTTAAGCCGGTAGTAGAGGTCCGCGCGAAATCGCTTAGCCTTTACTTCTGCATCAAGATCGCGATTGGTCGCCGCGATGATCCGTAAATCCACGGGCGTGGGACGGATCGCGCCGAGACGTTGAACTTCTCGCTCTTGAATCACGCGCAGCAGCTTGGCTTGAATCTCACCCGGGATCTCTCCGATCTCGTCCAGAAAAAGCGTTCCGCCCGCCGAAGATTCGATAAGCCCCGGCTTGGCGCGGTCAGCTCCCGTGAAAGCCCCTTTTTCAAAACCGAAAAGCTCGCTTTCAATTAATGTCACGGGAATGGCTGGGCAATTCACGGCGACGAAGGAGTGGTTTGAACGTGCGCTCTGCAGGTGAATTTCACGCGCGACCAATTCTTTTCCAACGCCGCTTTCGCCTGTAACCAAGACTGCGCTATCGGTTCGCGCCGCGCGAGAAATCAGCTCGCGAACTCGTGCGAGCGCCTTCGATCCGCCGATGATTCCCTTGACGCGCGATTGCGTCTGCGCCGTCTCGCGAAGTTCGGTCACTTCCCGTTCGAGCGACCTCTGCCTCATCGCAAGGCCAACCTGATGCGCAAGGTGATCGTGTTGGAATGGCTTCGTAATGTAAGTGAACGCGCCCTCCTTCACCATACCGACGGCATCCTCAATCGTTCCGAATGCCGACATAATAAGAACGGGGATCTTGGGGTGAGTCTCGCGCATGACTCGGAGCAATTCCCGACCATTCATGCCGGGCATTTTGACGTCTGTTAAAATTAGATCGGGCGGTTCGGCGTCGATGGCGGCGAGCGCCTTCTTCGGATCGGTAAATGCCGTAGCGGAGTAACCCTCAAGTCCCAGCGCTTTCACAAGGATATGCCCCATTGCCGCTTCATCATCTATGATGGCGACGCGCCCTTTTGCGAAAGATTTGACGGTTTCGGTTGTGCCCATGCGTTCAATGCCCGCATCCGGAGGGTAAGATACGACGCGATAGAAGGGATTGCAGTAGGATTTCAGAAAGTGTTCTGGATTTTTCCCTGACCGATGAGGACGATTGCACATTCAATCGTCGAGTCTAACGTGGTCAGATCCAGACGAAAATCCAGTATCCATTCCAAGCCATCCGTGCGCGTTAAGGAAAAATCGCCGCATTCAGTGGTATCGGTATCGTCCGAGTTTCCGTGGAAGGAAATTCTCAAGGGAGCGCTCCTCGTCACGCTCACGTTTGTTGCCTTCTATCCCGCTCTTCGAGCCGGATTCATTTGGGACGACGAAGCCTTGACCGAAAACCTGACTGTGCGCCGACTGGGCGGCATATTCGATATTTGGTTTCGACCTTCGGTTTATGCGCATCATGAAAGTCACTATTGGCCGCTCGTTTACACAACATTTTGGTTGGAGCATCTTCTTTGGGGATTGAATCCTCTCGGCTTTCATGCCGTGAATATTGCGCTTCATGCCGCGAATTCCATTTTGCTTTGGATCATTCTCACCCGGCTCGGCGCGCGCGGGGCTTTCCTCGCGGCGCTCGTTTTTGCGCTCCATCCCGTCCACGTCGAATCCGTCGCATGGATCATGCAACGCAAGGATGTGCTGTCCGCTTTCTTTTATCTGTCCGCCGTTATTGCATTCCTTCGATATCGCACCCACCGCGCCAAAACTGCTTATGCGCTGTGTTGCATATTCTTTATTCTCGCGATGCTCGCGAAATCCATTGCCGTGACTTTGCCCATTGCGCTTGCGCTTATCGCAGCATCGGAAGATGAACCCAAGGCGCGGCGCGATCTACTTTCCATCATGCCCCTTTTCGCTATCGCATTTGTTATGGCCGCTGCCGACGTCGCATGGGTGCGCTCGCACGGCGAGGATTCTTCGGGATTGAGTTTATTGGAGCGGCCTCTTCTGGCTTCGAGAGCCGTTGTCTTCTATCTTTGGAAACTCATCCTTCCCATGAACCTCATGGCCAATTATCCGCGATGGGATATGGGAACGCAGAATGCAATCGGCGCGATAGCCATGACTTGTGTGCTCGGAACTTTGCTCGCGCTTATCTTCATGCGAAGGCGGTTCGGAAGCTTTCAACTGGCCGCCGCGCTGTTCTTTATTATCACGCTCTCTCCTGTGCTCGGCATTCTAGATTTCGGTTATATGAAATTCTCATTTGTGGCGGATCGTTTTCAGTATCTCGCAAGCGCCGGTCCAATAGCTCTATTCGGCATGGCCTATTCGTACGGTGTTTCGAGATTGTCCTTGCAGTCTATGAAAGTCACTGCGCTTGGAATTCCCGTCATGGTTCTTGCGTGCATGACATGGAATCAATCGTTTCTTTACCGCGACCGGGAATCACTATTTCGCGACAATCTGGCGAAGAATGAAAGGTCTTGGAACGCGCATTTTCAGGTGGGATTCGCTCTTGCTCGCAAGGGGCAATACGACCAAGCCATTCCATTTTACGAGCGCGCCGTGGAACTCCGAACCGATTACGCAGACGCCTATGCGAGTCTTGGTTATGCCAAAGTCAAATTGGGAATGTTGGATAAAGGTAAGGCCGATTTACTCAAGGCCGCCGAACTAAATCCCAATAAAGTGGATGCACTTAATAATCTTGGAATCGTCTCGTTCCAGCAGAACAAGCCAGAAGAGGCCGTCGAATATTTCCGCCGTGCGATCGCGATTCGTCCCGTATTCTTAGAGGCGTTGAATAATCTGGGATTTGCTTACATGCAAATGGGAATCGCCGATGAGGCCGAGAAATGTTTCAAGACAGCTCTTGAATATGACCCGAACGAGTCCCGCGCTTTGCAATACCTCGCACAGATGCAAGGGCGTCCA
>CAZPIK010000120.1:0-5065 GCA_964586185.1 uncultured Candidatus Sumerlaeota bacterium
CAGTGTAGGGGTAGTACAGGACAAATTGGATGCGGACGGAGTTACCAACGCATAATGCGCATCGTACGACGTATTACTCGTTAACGTCATAGGCGTTCCTGTTCGAGAACCATAATTTATGCTTGAAAACAGCAATTGAACGGGAGTCTCCAGTGTTCGATTTCTTGCATGCCGAAAAAGCGCCGCTTCCGGCGCAATTAGAATAGCGTCCTTACGTATGCCCGTCGTGCCCATGTCAAGATTAATGTCATAATAATACAAATCCCCGAGGCAGTATCTTGCTAAAGGCATTACCGCAGTAACTGTTTCGTATCCAGCCGCCCGATACTGGTTAAACAGAATGGTGGCGTCCTCCCTGCTATATGAATTGTCTAATGGCACAGTAATATTCATATAAGCATCGATATCGTTATTTCTTAGGGAGTGAATTGCTTTAGCCATTACTCCTTCTACAGACTCGCGTCCATGGGCATTATACTCACTTAAATAGCCTTCTAGTGTGTTTGTGCATGGACTGGTCTCGCAGGACAAGACCATTTCCAAGACCATCTTTTCACCCTCTGAGCTATAGGCAATCTTGTGGTGAGTCTCGGCTGCGTCAATACACACAAGAGCCGCACAAAAAATGACAAAACTTGATATTAAGCAGTTAGTTGAACGGTGCATTGTATTTTCCTTTCAAGTGACGTTTACGAAGCTTGAGAATATGAATTAATTATTCGGGCAACCGACTTTGCCCGGCTTTAGGAATTCGATGGGAGTCAGCGATACTCCGATTCCAAGGACTTTAACGGTAAGGCGTATTGTAACTCCGTCCCAAAACGCTTCAAGACACCAATCGTGGTTAGGACATACGACTCCCGCCCGTATTCCTGCGCCAGTATGAACAGTGCCAGTTGCCTCAATACCGAAATCGGCGCTGGTATCGCATTGCGCGGTACCTTCGACGCCTGCTGTTAGATCAAGATCGAGTTTACAGGAGATATTACCGTCCAGGCAGTTCTCCGGTTTGCATGGGTTTCGATGCTCAGTAAGTGTCCCGGTTACAGACGCCGAAAAATTGAGCTTTACGCCACCGAAGAGCCTGACGGTCACCTCATCACACAGAAGAGGTATGGAAATGCTTTCTTCAACGTTAATTCCCCAAAGGACCAAATCCTTTCCGCAAAAGGCAGCGGTAAGAGATGCGCTCGCGTCTAATTTACCGTCAAAGGGCGGTACGAGGCCATTGCGGTATTGTTGTCCATCACAGCAATCCTTATAGACAAGGCTTCCTTTAAATTTAATATCCTGCGCATTACCACTGGGATCATTATTGCAAACACCAATTGGAATCTTCATGGGTAATTTGTCCAAGGCATCTGCAATAAGCCCTTTCATGTCTAATTCCCAGACATCGGTAATATTCTGATCCGAACAAGTGATTTCGATTTCTCCTTCTGTAGAGCATGATTCATAACTCGTTCCCACTTGGATGACTGCAGCTTCTACTTTGACTTTTCCGCCTAGGAAAGATGAATCATCGGGAGAAATCGTCAGGCTGGTTTCATATTGACCGCCAGGTGGTATTGCTGGGGTAGAGCCATCTGACGGTGAAATTGATACATCTGCATAGACATCTGGATCGGCAGGGGAATCGTGAATCGTCCAGTCGTAAGTACACGTCTTTGTTGTAGATTTGTTCTTTATGATTAGTTTGGGATGTCTGGTTGGACGATCAATGGATGGTACAGAATGTCCTTTGTCTATCACACCAGAAACGTCTTCCAGGGTAATGTCGCATTCACAAGGTGGCTTAACTTCAATCGTCACCGTCTTGACGACATCGGTGTCCTTGGTTTCGTCTTCAAGCCGATTGGCATAACAAGATTTGCAGCCGTCGGAACTGAAAAAGCCGTCGCCGAACCAACCGTCATCCCGCCAAGTCATCGTCACCGTGATCGTTGTTGGCTCGGTGATTGGAGTATTGATCGTCGGACTAAAGCGCGTCTGCGTCGGACGCGGCCAAGATTGAATAGACGGATCGGGCGGCGGGCCGGGGTGACTGAAATCTCGACACTGATATTCGTCCCCGGCGCATCCCGGAAATGGTCCGGGGGGGATCACCGTGTCCGAATCCGCGGCGGTAAATGTAATCTGCAAATCGGTGAAGTATTGCCCGACGGTCCTTGGGGCCGCCGGATTCACAAACGCCTCGAATGTTTCCCCGTCCGCAATTTCAACGGTTCCCTGAAACATGTGAATATCCATTCCCGGCTCGCTCGAAAACGTCGTCTCTTCGGGTTCCGGATGGGCGGGGGACACTCGCGCCCGTGTCATGAACCAAGCCGCGCAAACGATTACCACGGCGGATAAGGTCAAACTCAAATAATTTCTGGCGCGCTTCGTTTCCATTAGAAGAGCCTCGTTTCTGCGGGTGTTGTGCCTTGGAAGTCCCGGAATTCTTGCGCGGCGGCGCTATCCTTCAGCTTGATCGCGGCGACTTTTCCCCAATACCCATAACCCTGCCGCATTTCATCTGTGCCGAGGCGCGTGGTCAGCCGATGTCGCGCCGCCTCCACCACGCGTTGCCAAATTTCGCGCTTCGTTTGATCGTCTTCTGCGCGATCTGCCTGTTCCATCCAGACCCCCATCCTTCGCGTCTCGGCGACGAAGAGCGTGACCTCATCCCCCACCTGTTCTTCTTCGGCGATTTGGATCATTTGCTCAAAGTGGTGGAGCGCCAACTCTGGCTGTCCGAGCAACCGATAGGCTTGCGCGAGGTTGTAATGATAGTGCGTCCGGACGAGCGGCGGAACCGAATGATCGGCGAGATAGGCGACCACATCGGGCCGCTGCGCCGCAATGAGCAATGGCGTCGTCAGTTGATCATGCAAATGAGTTCGTGCGGGGAATTCTTTTTCAAGGGCGATGAGCCAATCCTGCGCCCACAAATATCCCGCGAGGGTGGGGGAAGTTGAGAGGGCGTCGAGCGCGACGCGGGCGCGGTTGCAACACGCCCCGCCCACCGGATCCGACGCGATCGCCGCGAGTTCGCTGCGCGCCCCGCCGCTCGTCTCCGGCCAGTTCAGCAGCGTCTCGCAACGCTTAACCCGCATCGCGCGCCAATCGCCCGAAAAATTCTGCACCGTGATCCCGCGTCGATCCGCCTCCTCGCACACGACCCGCCCGACCCGCACCCGATGCGGATCCAAGTAATGATCGGGCAATGACGCCAAAGCCGCTTGGGACTGCTCCGCCGAAAGCCCCTGCATCTGAATGGTCAGCGCCGCGAGGTCTTTTCCCTTCCCCTTGGCGACCTGCAGCTCGAACTCCGTGATCGTCTCGTAGATCGGTTGGATTGAGTTGGAGGGACCGCCCACATTCGGCGCATATTGCCCAAGCGCGGCATTTTGCCGGATCGGTTTCTGCTGCTCGAAACCCGTTCGGGCGAGTTGCGCCTTTTGTTCGCCGTCCACAATTCCCACCGCTTGAATCAGCGGCTCCTTTAAGACTTCGCGCCAATGTGCCTGCGCCGGATCGGCGTTGCGTTCAAGGCGATCCAGCGCGGTCGCACCATCGGCCAGCGCTTGCGATAAAATTTCGTTTCGCTCGGTTTCGGGAAACTTTTCAAAATGCCGAATCGCAAAAAGCGCGCGGACGGAAAGCGTTTGCGGCAGCGTCGAGGGCTGGTAAACCGGCTGCGCAAGAATATCGAGTACCGCGCGGGCATTCATCCCGTTCGTGTTCGAGAGCAATCCCCGGATCATCTGATCGGCCAGCTTGGGATGAGGAATGGCGATGAGGAAAGCGCGGGCGAACTCCTCGTTCCCTTCCGGCTTCCCTTGGCTCAGCAGCGCAAGTCCCGTCAGCGAGTGGGTAAACGCCCTAAACGGCGAAGGAGGAAGCAGGAATACTGCGACCTGAAGTTGCGGAACTGCCTGCACCGCGTCGCCGATGGCCAGCGTCCCCGCAAGCCCGAACATCCGCCACGCAATCTTATGCGCCGTAATAAAGTTCGGCGGGAAACCTGCGATGTCATCGGGAGCAGCGGTGACGGCATCCAGAATATCTTCCGCCTGACCGGTGTAAATGAGGTTTTCGATCCGGATCGTGTGGCCGAGAAGTTCACGGTAGCCGCCCGTCGCGGGGATGGGGATGGTGATATCGGGCGCGAAGGCGAGCGCCTTGACTTGAAAATCGCGGATCAGTGCCGCACGGGCGTCGGCGGGGGCGTCGTGAAAAATCGAACCGAGCGGATTCAAGACCGACGGCGCGGCGAACTCGAACCAACGGCGAAGCCCGATATTTTGATCCTCGGGATTCGATCCCAAGAGTTGCAGAAGCGGTTCGATCATTGCCCACGACTCGAGCTGCGAGAAATAGGTCTGGCCGAAGTAGGGATCGAAATACGGGTCGTCAAGTTCCCAAGTCGCGTCGCCCGCGATGGCTTCGGCGAGATCGAGATACCCCTGCGCACTCCCACCGCCGTGCCGGATATCCGAGCGGCATTTAAGTAGGACGTGATCGGCGCGGGCGTCTTTTTTCAGTCCCGCCGAATTGAAATGCGCCAGCGCGCTCTTAACCTTGCCCCATTCGTATTGCGCGCCGTCATGGATGATGGACCAAAGCAGCCGCTGGCGATCCCAATCGGCGGCGGGAATTCCGTCGAGCGTTGCGGGGAGAGCGTTGTAGGTCTCCTGCCACTCGCTGTGGAGTCCGCGCCGATCAAAGATCTGGAGCTTCAAGCGATACGCCTGCCGACGGAGTTCACCCGAAAGCGCGGGCATTGCGAGCAGACGATTCACGAGATCAAGCGAGGTCGGAATGACGAGCGTGCCCGAGGTCGGTAGCGCGTCGGCGTCGAGCAATCCGAGATGAAACCCCGCCCGCGCCTCTTTCATCAGGTCATCGGACGAAAGCCCCGCCCAGTAATCCTGCCCCCTCGCGCCCGACACCAAAAAAATAACCGCGAGCAGCCATGCCGCAAAAACAAAACGAATCCGCCGACCCATGATCCGCCCTCCCTCGATCTTGTAAACCAACAACTGAACAACTCAAAGACGACGCTAACTTACTCATCCAC
>CAZPIK010000120.1:5084-11414 GCA_964586185.1 uncultured Candidatus Sumerlaeota bacterium
TTTGTCAAGCACCGCATTTTGTCAAGCGAAAACGGGTGGTTGGACGTATCTCGCTCGTAATTAACCAACGTCAGGATTCTCATACCCAACCATTCGATCGAACCACTCGACTGACCAGATCAGAAAGAGGAGCCGCAGGATAAGGGTGGACGCGATCTGGATGTGTCGTTTGAGTGGTTCCGCAAGCACTACTTACTCGAAGTGTCGTTTTGCAGCGTGGCCCGGTGTACCGAGACAGCGACATGCGGAAAGCGGGGTGAAATCAGCACAATCGAGTTCGATGACGCCGGGGCCGGCATGGACAGACCGATCACCGCCGGCCCCGGCGACGACAAATGACCCTGACGACAAAAAAAACGGCTCTCGCTTGTGCGAAAGCCGTTTGGATTGGGACGTTGTGGGTTTTGGGTTTAAGGAGAAACGGACTCTGTTGCCGAAGATGCCGATTGCCAATCGTCCTTGACCTCATCCTTCCACGATTTTGCGTAAGGGATCGTTTCGGCGGCGCGGGCGCGGAGAGCAGCCAAGTCGAATCCGAGCATTGAGCAAAGCGTCACGGCTTCGGCGTATTGCGCGTCATTCGTTCGGTCTCCATGACTGGTTGTATGGCGGGAAATGAGAGTCCCCAAAGCGAGCCGTATCAGTTCCCAACACCTCCCTTCAAGCCACTCGCGCATTTTGCCCGAGCCGAGAGTGGAATTGGGAACCGTGTCGAGAACTTCCCACGACGCTTTGCTAGGCCACGCAGGTAGGGAATCACGAACGTCCTTTCGCCAACCCGATGGACTGAGAAGCGCATTGAGAAGAAAAAGGGTCTTGACCGCAATCCCCTTTTGCACCAAGGCCGAACCGCCTTCAATCGAAGCGACCTTGGCGAGCGACTTTTCCTTCGCAAGTGCTTCGAGTTTGGCTTTCACCGCTTCGATGACGACTTGGCGACGTCGGCGGTCGTAGGGTTCGCGCTTTTGATCCAAGGTTTTTTCGCCCGACGATTTGACGCTGCTGATTCCGTTCGGATGTTCAGCATGAACGCCGTTCGAGCGAACTTTGGTTTCCTTGGGAAGTTGAACCCATTTGATCCGCCCGATTCCCGGTCCAGCGATGACTAATGCGGGAAACGCCCGTTTGTCCGACTTTTTGCAAAGCGTCACGTCGGGACGGAATACGAGGGGTTGATCTTCAAGCTCGGCGGGAACATCAACATCATCGGCATTTTCATCATTCACGAGTAGGGCGAAGTCCTCATGCTCCGCTTTGACTTCTTCCGTCCGTCGTTTGAGAAAGGTTTTGGCTTTCTGCTCCCAACAGATGGGATCGAGACACCGATCATTCCGTTGAGTCTTGCCGTTCACCAGCAATTCTTCCTCGAAGAGATCGGGGACGCACGAAGCCCGCTTCGGACAATTCGCGCAGGCCCCCGCCTCGGAGACCAACGTATCATCGTCGGCTTTCCAAGGAGCGGCGGCAATCAGGTGAAGAAAATCGCCAGTCGCGGCCTTGAGATCGGCCAGCGTCGGCACGTTCCACTGCCAGCGGTTTTCGTTTTTTCCAAGCATCCGATCCTGAACTTCCGCTGGAAAACGGGCGATGAGTTCCAGATGACTCGGCGGCCATTTGCCGATCTTGGAATCGGCGTCGGCGAGTTCGGCGAGCCACTTTTCGGAAAGGTCGGTCAGGCTTGATCGTCTCGCCACCCAAGCGCGGCTTCGCCCGAGACTCCGAGCGATGGCCTCCGTCTCCATCCCTTGTTCGAGCAACGCGCGAACGGCCTGCGCTTCCTCCATCGGCGTCAAGGCTTTGCGATGATGATTTTCCACGACGCCGAGAACATCGGCTTCGGATGATTCGTCCGATCCGACCAGTAGGCAGGGAGCCGACTCCATACCGAGCCGCTTCAATGCCCGCCAGCGTCGCTCCCCGGCGATGATCGAGTATTTGCCCGACTCTTCCGCATGATGCCGGACGATGAGAGGATGAAGCAACCCGACCTCATTGATCGACTGAGCGAGGGTTTTGATTTCCTCGTCCTTAGCCACCTTGCGATTGGCCGGATTGGGAATAAGATCGGCGACTGCGAGCATTGCTCGTTTGCCGACCTCCTTCGGTTTCTCCAAAATTTGCGCGGTCATGATTTGTCATTCCTTCAATTTAATGTGCAGTAGCCCGCTAATGGGGCGTCTTCGCACAGCGTACGTGGCGTAGAGTTCCAGGAAAGAGCGTGGAATCGGCCGCGCGAGGCCAGATCCTTCCCCTTTGCGATGCGATGGAACGACGTAACATGAAAGACAGAAACCGATCTTCACATTTTACTTCCACCCTTCGTCTTTTCTTCTTTCTCACTTCCCACTTCAATCTTCTTACTTCTCTTCGCGGTGTGTCTTGACGCTCCGGCTTCATGCCGGGTCGCCAATCATCACGTCGCGAGGAGGAAACATTTTATGGATGGGAACGGAACTTCAAACCGGGCAGACAAAGTTCGGGCGCTGGGAGAACAACTAGATGGCTACGTCATGGAACTGGCCGAACAGATGAAAGCAGGCAAATCGGAGAGGTTGATTCACTACCTCGAATTTGCCGCCTCGTTTCATCATTACAGTTTCGGCAATCTCATGTTGATCTTCGGGCAACGCCCAAACGCCAGTCAAGTTGCCGGACTTCGCCAGTGGAACAAACTCGGGCGGCGCGTTCTCTCTGGCGAGAAAGGGATCATGATTATGGCCCCGATGGCGGTCTGGAAACGGGGCGACAACCCCCACGAACCGGCATCTGAGGAAGAGACCATCGAAAGCGAGCGAAACGAGACGCGCGAGAAGATCACGATCTTCAAGACGGTTTACGTTTTCGACGTTTCGCAGACTGAGGGAGAATCTTTGCCAGAACTGGATGTGGCGCGGGGCGACGTTGGCGACTGTCTCCCCGCTTTGCAGGTGGCGATTGACCGACTGGGTATCACGCTGGAAGAAGCGGAGATCGTCGCGGCATCGTCCGCCGAGGGAGCGGCTTACGGTGGAAAGATCGTCATCAAGCGCGGTTTGTCCGACGCCGAAGCGTTTGCTGTGACGGTTCATGAATTGGCGCATGAACTTTTACACTTTCGTAAGGAGAACAAGATCGAGCGACCGAACAAGACGATCCGTGAGGTCGAAGCCGACGCCACCGCGTTTGTGGTCGGCCGTCATTTCGGAATCGAATGCGCCAGTTCCGATTACCTTCTTCTTTACGATGCCAAACCTGAATTGCTGCTCGAACGGCTGGAGACGATCCGCAAAACCGCAAACCGAATCATTGACGCCATCGAAGCGGAAATGCAGGAGGTGGCTGCGGTGGGATCGGCAACCGCGTAATGCTATCGGCACAAGACAAGGCTCTGCTTTAATGGCGGAGCCTTTTTAATGTACCTTTTTCTTACTTCTCACTTATTACTTCTCACTTCTTAGAGCGACCGCCATCGCCATTGCTTTGAAGATTGCCATGTTCGGATTTTGTCCATCCCACGGCCTGCGCGGTGGCGGGAGGCGGTCGGCCAACTCTGGAAACCGGTCAGCCAGAACTTTTGCAATGGCGTCCTTGGTCGTGGCATTCGAGGAAACGAAGGCTTCGCGCAATTTCGGCTTGCTGATGGAGCGGACCGTGACGCCATGCTTGATTCCGAGTTGATGAATCGCTCGGATCAGTTTGCGCACGCGGTCGCACCGGCGGGAGCCGCGCGAAACGTCCTCGACCGCGATCAAGTCCGGATTGTAGAGACTGACGAGATATGCAACTTGGCGGAGACAATGCTCGTTCTTGTTTTCCTGAGCTTCTTTGAGTCCCCAATCCACCAGTCGTTCGGGTTCTTCAAGCACGACATAACCAAAGCCTTTGCTCGAAGGGTCAATCGCGAGGATGCGTCTGTATTTGTAA
The DNA here is from genome assembly GCA_964586185.1 of uncultured Candidatus Sumerlaeota bacterium. GTDB lineage: Bacteria > Sumerlaeota > Sumerlaeia > MVZB01 > JAJFLK01 > CAZPIK01. The sequence goes on from CAZPIK010000120.1 coordinate 8,988, forward strand.
GGGGTGGTGCTCATGATGAAATTGAAGAGGATGAACCACCGTTTCCCTCGCTCGTTGCGAGGATTCGTCTAATGGTTTCGCGTTTACGCTCGATGGCTCGTGTATCCTTTCGATGACGCAGTTGCATTTCCATAACCTTGGCCCGGCGCTGAACCGTGCTTCGGGCTGATTGAGAGAAAGTAGAGAAAAGTTCCTGAACCGGGACGCCCAGCGCGGCCTCGAACGCCAACGCCATCGGCAACATAGGCTCGCGCTGGAACAGTTCGTATCGCGAAACCATTTTTCCGCCCCGACCGCCCAAAAGATACGCCAAGTCCCCTTGGCTGAGACCGGCCCGTTTTCGGGCCGAGCGAATATAGTTTTTGAGCGGTTGGGATGGAGTCATGAAATGCGTGGCCGTCGCGAAATGCGATATTCCCTTCAATCCTATGCGGGATCGTCAGGTGCGACACGGATGGGAAATGGGCCTCGGACGGCCACAAAAAGTTCGGCAATGAAATCGTAGAATGAAGATTGGAACATGGGATCGTAATGACAAAGAGAGCGAGTGAGAGTGAGAAAAACACGCCGTCACTCGCGGCGAAAAGATTAAGCGGAAACGAAGAAATGCGCGCCCTCAAGTGAAGCCGCGCTCAATCATGAACACCAAAAAACCGCCCTGTTGAAAGGCGGCTCTTTTGTTTACGGATATTAAATTGTTGTGGGCTTTCGGACACGGGACTTGGCCTCTCGCGGGCCAAGCGACTCCCGGCCCGGATGGGCCTCGGTTTTCATAAAAGATGAAGTGACATCTCCCCATTGTCCATCACTACACGACATTTGGGGTGTGGACAAGTCCCCGCCACATTGCGACACGAAAGAGGTGGTCGTGTCAAATCCGCTGAAATGACAACGATTTTAGCAGCGACTTTGCGCGATTCCGCGGGGTCTTGACGAATTGCATATATATGGTAGAGATGGAAACAGACATCGCCCCTTCCATTCTCTTGAAAACCCGTTCTCTTTCCGCCCCGGCGCAAAGCGGCTTCGCTATGGAGCCTTTTGCGCTGAGGCGGAACCTTGTGTTCCCCCGGTCAGCAACACCTTTTTCATACATGGGGGGGAACCCAAAATGGAAACGACCAGGGAATGGACGGTCTTTCAGGACGGTCGGTATGCCGCCGACATCATGCAAGCCTTTGAGAAGGAGCGACGAGGCCGGATCGGTCCAAGCGCGCGGGAAATTTTGATGAAAAGCCGGGGAAAGCCCGATGGCGTCAAGATCGTCAGACTCGGAATCATCAGAGGTGAGGTATTGGGAAGTTGTCGGTTTCGGACAACAGAACGATTCCTCAGGGAGGCCCGGCGTAGAAGTTTCGAGACAGCTACGCCGAGCCTTGCACTTTTGTTGAAGGCGCAACTCCCCAAGGAGTTTTCATTATGCCACGGACGGCTCATCATCGGCCACAAGCCTGTGCGCGATGCCGAGCAGCACCCAAACCTTCTTGCAATCTGTCGCGAGACCACGCGAAAGGGTGAAACGTGCGACGCCATCACCGCGCTGGAGGCTTACCCGTTTACGATGTGGAAGGCCAGTGATGCGTTCGTGTTTATCGCTCCGCCGCAACCGTTCGCGGCGACGATCCAACCGAGAGCGTTTGAGCGGACGATCGGAGGCATTTCCCGTGGCAGGGGAATCATGCCTTTGATTGCGGCGGCGAACGCGTGAACCCCACGGGGCGGCTTGATTCAAGTCGCCCCGTTTGCGCGCTATCCTGCTCTCGTCAGAAATTCTCTATTCATCCAGAATTCTCCAATGCTCATCCGGAATACCTTTGCTCATACGTTTGATTATGGCGCGGATGGCCTTGCGCTGACCCGGCGTAAATCGTTTGGGTTTTAGGGCCATCATTTCTTCGACCTGAAGAACCGGCGGATAGTACATCTCCAAACAAGCCGTACGAACTGCAATGTTACTTCTGGCATGGCGACGAAGATTGGCTTCGGCAAATGTAAAATAATCCCGAAAGGTCGATCCCCACGTAGGTCGGGATGCTTTGGCTATGGGTGCTTCTTTCTTCCGCCCCTTGATGTTTAGTTTTCTCATATCCCCCACTCCTGTACGATCAGGCTTAATCTGTCAAGTCAGCCATTGGCCGCCAGAGGCCAACGATGCACCCCTTGTTTGGTTTCCTGTAATCCTTTATGATCTACTCACGCCGCGATTTGCGTTGGAACGTTCGTATCATCTTTATGGGAAGCCTTAAACAACTCAGCAATTCGAGTAAGCTCTTCCAAGACGGGGTTCCAACTGATGATCAAGGGGCGCACAGACTCGTCAAGGGTGTATAATTGGCCGCTTAGGGCCAGAATTCTCAAAAAAGCACCGATCTTCGGTGCTTTTTTCGTACCTGTACTTCTGCCCGCCAATATGGTACTGAATGTAGG
>CAZPIK010000121.1:0-11411 GCA_964586185.1 uncultured Candidatus Sumerlaeota bacterium
GCCTGCGTGGGATCGAGCTTGCCCATGAGCACGGCTTGAAACTTCGGAATGATGGACGATTCGAGAAATCCCACGCCGCCGGGGACGTTCATGTAAACCGTCGTCGGAATAATTTCCATGAGACCCGCGTAGTCGGGATTCTCCGCGAACGACTTGACCGAACGCCGGACGGGAGGAGCCAGAAACCAACCGGGCGCGTCCTCGGCGACCTCCGCTGAAGTGAGGTACCGCGCAAGCAAATGCGCCGCCGCCGTCCGCGCGGGATCGCCCTCGTGCGCGACCACGGCGAACGCTCCGAGCGATCCCGTCGTGATCGGTTTGCCGTAATCGCCGACGGGAGGCGGGAGGATTCGATACGGGAATTTCTTGGCGGCGAGAGTCCTGACGAACGCGGGCGAGGAGAGGATGAACGCCGCACGACCTTCGAGAAACTGTGCCTGCGCCGCGGGTTGGTCGTCCGTTCCGAATGTGCGCGGGACGACGCCCATGGCCGAAAGTTCGGATGCGCGTTCGAGTGCGCGGGATAAATTCGGAGCAAGGCGTAATCCCTTCGGATTTCCGCTTGCGTCCGCATTCAGAAAAACCGGTCCCGCGTGCGCCCAGATGAGCGGACTCCACTCAAAGAGCGGCGGGCGCGCGGGAGAGGTCAGCCCCCACACTTCGGTTCCGTCCTCGCGCTTGAACGTTGCGCGTTTCATCGCTTCCGTGAATTCGTCCCAGTTCCATGGGCGATCCGTCGGCGTTTCGATTCCTCGTTCCTTCATCAAATCCGTGTTTGCGATCAAGTGAAGGGCGGTGGACCAAAGAGGCCACGCCATGATTCGTCCATTGTGCCTAAGGGCATCAAGCGCGCTCGGAGCAATATCCGCGATATCTGCCTCGGTCAATTGGTCATCAATCGGCGAAAGCAGTTCCCCTTTTTGCGGAATGAAATCGGGCAATTGGTCGTTCGTCACGCGGAAGCAATCGGCTTTGTTACGGTTTAGGAGGACCGAGCGAAGTTTCAAATCGCCCTCGAGGCTCCATGGAAGCCCGATGACGACGACCGATATTTCAGGATGACGACACTTGAATCCTGCAAGCGCGGCATCGGTCAGCGCTGTGGCTGCGGATTTTCCGCCAGCAACGTAGCCGCGTTGATAAAAGTAAATGGTTTGGGATTCGGCGAAGCCATACTGTGCGTATAAAGAAATTAACGCAAAGGCGCAAAGGCGCAGAGACGCAAGGAGGAACCGAGAATTCGAAAAGGCGCATTGGAATGTTCCTGATCTGGGAATCATCCCGTTCATCCTCTTCATCCCTGTCAGTTACTCTTGAGATTTTGCGCTTCCCAAGACTAATCCACTGGTATCCACGACGGCTGATTCAGTGTAGCGGTTGCGCGGATTCCAGAGCAGGTATTCGTCATAGCCGTTCTCGCGCGCGGCCTTGATTTGGGCTTGCACTTCTTTTTTGCCATAATCGACTTTGTAGATGGAAAAATCCTGCAACCAAGGACGGACGTTGACTCCGGGCAAGCGGCGAGTGTAATCGCGAAGGCATTTGTAAGTAATGTCGTAGGGGTTTGAATTGGGCTTTTTAACTCCGTATTCGCCGTCGGCAAAGTGAGAGGGATATACCATCGGCGAAATCGCATCGAACGGCTTATGGATTTTTTCAAGCTTCTGGCCGATGCCCTGATCGTCCGAACGCGAGCTCACGATGCCGAATACGTCAGCGGAAAGATGCAACCCGCGTTTCTTCACCCGCTCGCGGATGAATTCAGCGAACGCGGCAATAACGTCGGAGGCCTCGTGGTTCGGGTCATGCCAATCATTTTTCGCGGGATACACGGTTTTTGAAACGGATCCCTCGCTCGGAAATCGGACATAATCGAGTTGGATTTCCTGAAAGCCTTGATCCATTGCGAAATCGGCGAGCGAGCCGAGAAACTCCCAATTCTTTTTGTTGTACGGGTCGAGCCACGCGTGTTTATTGCGATCACGCCAGAGCTTTCCGTCGGCCGTTTGGACGGCCCGATCGGGTTCCTTGACGGTGATGAAGTCGTCGAGGAAACAAGCGATCCGCGCGATGGGATAGGCTTTGCGTTTTTCGAGCTTGTCAAAGAGGAGGTCGGGCTTACCCACGGCGACGGTGGTCGCGCCGGTTTTTTCGGCGAGCTCGATTCCCGTGCGCCAGAAAATTTCGCCCGTATCGCGGATGTCAATGACGACGCTGTTGAGTTCCGTGCGGTCGAGAATTCCGAGGATGTAATCCATTTTCTCGGCGTTGCCCGCCGACCACGCCGTCAAATAGACGCCTCTGATTTTTTCAGGCCGCTCGAATTTTCTGGAGATTGTCTGGGCGCTAATGGAGCCGCAAAGAGCAAAAGCGGAAAAGACAAACCATCCAACTACGAGCGATTTGAAGTTTAATGTGGCTGGCGATCTCCGATCGCCGGTTCGGCAGCCCATGACGGCCTCCCACATTGGCGTTCTACTTTTCATATGTCACTCCACTTAATCACTTTTCCGTCGGGCCAAACTTCCGGCTGCGGTTCTTTCCATCGGATAAGATGGCCATTTGCGCCGACGAATCCGCGCGTATCCACATGGATGTAGGAGCTTTGCGGACGACCAACGAAATCATGCCGCTCGTAGATTCCGGCGCCGCCGAGCATGTCCATTCGCTTTTCGTCGCGGTACTTGCGGTCGAGGATGTTGACGTAGTGCATGATCTGGGCGGCGTCGTAGATGTCGTGTTTGCCGTCGCCGTTGAGGTCGTCCATGATGAGATCGCCATCTTCATCAATGATGAAATCCATCGCGCGGCCATACTGGTGCATCGAGTAACGCACCTTGAGATTGCCCTCGGGATTCGATTCCATCGTGCCGAGGTTAAACTTGGGCGAGCGGAATCCATAGATCGGCGTCAGTCCCGTGACTTTAAACTTATCGTCTTCGTTGATGAGGTCCATGAGTTCTTCGAGTTTTCTGACGAGATTGGGGTCAATCGCGACGTACTGTGGCATTCCGAGGCTTCCCCACGGGTAATCAATGACGAAGTGTCCGAGCGTAATGCGTGGGGAAATAAGGAGGCCTTTTTGCGCAGCATCTACGCGATAAAACACAGAAGGCATTTGATATCGGTCGGGATGTTTAATGACCATCGCCGAATCACCTTTGCCATTCGCCTTTAGGGGGTCGAGATACTTGCCGATTTCATAACCGTCCAGTACGCCATCTTTCATTCCAGTGGATAGTGCGGGCGCGAGGAGATCGAACGTCACGGATTTGTGAACCGTTGCGGTTTCTCCATTCCCGTTTTGTAGGATGATCTCGCCTTTAGCTTCGATGTGCGCTAGCCGTGACCCGTTCGGAGGCTCCCAATTTGCGGTGCCGCTCTCTTGGGAGTTTGAGTTTGCGATAATCTTACCTTGATCGGCCTGCCATGCGACCGAGCGACGAGCCTCATTCCAGCCTGAAGGTAATTCGCCTAGCAAGTTGAAGCTTGCTTCCAGTTGTACCGGGCGGAGTTCGGGAAGTAGAATCGCCTGCGCATACGGCCAATCGCCCGGCACTGTGGCGACGAGTTCATATAGGGGATCAAATTCAGGTGTAGGTTTGACGCCAGTCATGGGGCGAAATCCTGTTTTCGCGGCTTGAGATTGGCTTTCTATTTCGTTTGGCTCGGTGGAGTTTTGGGGAGGCACGGACTTTGAGCTACAACCCGCGATTGCAAATGCCAACGCAGTTGCGGACGCGAAAAGTCGAATGAAGTGTGATCCATACATGGGTGGAAAGAACGATTTTGCCGCAATCGCGCCGCTCGTAAAAATGCTGTATCGTCCGAACTATCCCGCCGAGGGAATCGCCTCGACGTTGGCTTGCTCGAACTTAACCGAGACTAGTTTGGAGACGCCCGATTCTTCCATCGTCACGCCGTAGATCGCGTCGGCGAGTTCCATCGTTTGCTTGTTGTGCGTGATGATGACGAACTGCGTTCCTCCCGCGAATTCGACCAGGACGTTTTTGAATCGCTCGACATTCGCGTCATCGAGCGGCGCGTCAATTTCGTCGAGGATCGCAAACGGCGCGGGCTTGTGAAGAAAAAGACCGAAGAGGAGCGAGATGGCCGTCATCGCCTTTTCGCCGCCGGACATAAGCGAAAGCGTTTGGAGCTTTTTTCCTGGAGGTTGCGCGTAGATTTCGATGCCGCCTTCCAGCCACGGGTCGCCCGTCTGCTGGTCAATGACGAGATCAGCCTTTCCGCCATTGAAGAGCCGTCGGAACATTTCGATGAAATGACCGCGAACGGATTCGAAAGTTTCGTGGAAGAGCTGCTTGGTCATTTCGTCAAGCTGCGCGATGGAGGCTTCGATCTGCTCCTTGGACTGCACGAGATCGGTTTGTTGCGCAGAGAGGAATTGGAGGCGCGTGTTCTGCTCCTCGTATTCGTCGAGCGCGGCGAGGTTGACGGCTCCCATGCGATCCAATTTTTCGCGAAGTTGAGCGACTTCTTGCGTCAAGGCGGCGGCGTCCTTCTCGAGCGGCCCGACCTCGGCGACGATCTCCATCAGTTCCTTATTGAACTTCTCGCGCGCCTGATCGGTGAGATTATTGATTCCGCCCTGAAGCTCGGCCTGACGGATCTGTCGCTCGTGCATCTCGTTCTCGACGATCCGCTCATCGCGCTGGGTTTGCTCAAGCTCGTGGGCAAGCTGGCGCAGGGTGATCCCCATCTGCTCCTTTTCCGAACGGCATTCGGTAAGCGCATGATCCAGCGTTTCGCGGCTTTCAAAGAGTCCCTTGAGTTCGCTCCGGACGACTTCGATTTCCGCCTGCGCGAGATCGCAATCCTGCAGCAGGTGAGCGCGTTCATTTCCGCGCGATTCGCGATCCAAGGCCAGTGCGGATTCTTCACGCGCGATGGCCGCGCGGTTCTCCTCCAAATGCACGAGTCGTTCGCGGATTTTTTCGACGGCAACTCGCGCTTCGGAAAGGCGTTGACCCAAGGCATGGAGCGCTTCGACTCCTTGACGGGCGTCCTCCTTAAGTTGATCGAGGCTTCCTGCGCTTTTCGCGACGATTTCATCGAGTCCGATTCGTTCGGCTTCGAGTTCGGCCTTGCGCGCCGTTTTCGATTCGATCTCGCCGGAGAGCGTTCGGAGCTGTTCTTCGCGCTGACCGAGCTGACGCTTCGATTCGTCGTGATGACGGACGACCGACTCGAGTTCCTTCATCAGTCCCGCGCGGCGGACTTCGAATTCGTGCAGTTCGCCCGTGCAGGCTTTCATGTCGCCGGAGAGTTGATCGGCGGCGGCTCGCTCGGTTTGGATTTTGGTTTGATTTTCTTCGAGTCGCGCGGTTAAGCCCGCGACGGCTTCTGACAGTTCGTGAATTTCACGCTCGCGACCCAAGAGACCGCTTGATTTCAAATTTCCGCCCGTCATCGCTCCGGAGAAGTGAATCATCTGGCCATCGAGAGCGACGTAGGTGAAATGCGGGAAGTCTTTGTGGAGCCGCTCCGCAATGTCCTTATCTTTGACCACGACCGTGCGACCCAGAAGCATCTTAACGACGGCCTCGTGCTCGGCGGCGTGCTCGACAAGACGCGGCGCATAACCCACGACGCCTTCCTGCGCGAGGACGGCATCAATCTGCTCGTGATCGCCATTGCCCAATCGGTCGAGGGCAAGAAAAGTCACGCGACCGAACTGGCCGCGATTCAGGAAATCCATGCAGATTCGCGCGGCATCGGCGCTGGCTACCACGACATCTTGAAGATGGGGTCCGAGCGCAACCTCTGCCGCCAATTCATATTCGCGTTTCGATTTGACGAGATTGACAATAGGGCCGACGACCCCCGCGAGTTCGCCCTTGGCGTTTGCCTTCATGATTTCGCGAACGCCTTGGTAGAAGCCCTCGAAATTGGATTTCAACTCGCGGAGAATCGAAAGCCGCGCTTGCCCTTGATGCAACTCACGGTTCGCGGCATCGCGTTCGCGTGAGAGATCGGCGATTCGCGCGTGAGTTTCGGCAAAACGAATCTGGAGCGAGGAAGAATGGGTTTGAGCTTGTTCGATTTGTCCGCGAGTTTCTTCCAGCTTGCCTTCGATTTCGCCTTTGCGGCCTTCGTGTTCGACGAGGGTTAGGCGTAGCTTTTCAAGAATCCCTTCCGATTCGCGTCGCGTTTCTTCATGACGCAGGAGCAAGGTTTCCTCGATGCGAATTTGATTCTCGCATTTGGAAAGTTTGTCCCGATGCAGCGCGACTTCGCGGTTCGCTTCTTCGAGCGCGCGAGTGCGCTCTTCCGATTGAATCCGCATCCGTCCGTGCTCGGCTTCGATTTCGAGGCGGGCGCCATCCGCCGTTTCGCGTTCGGCGCTGGCCTGATCCAGCCGTTGCGCAATGTCATCACGTCGCGAAGCGAGTTCCGCTTCGCGTGCGGTGAACTGTTCAAATTCGGTTTCAAGCTGCTGCAGGCGACGCCGATTCGCTTCGATGCGGTCGGTGCACCGCCCGCTTTGATGTTCCAAATCCTTGATGCGCCCGGTGAGGCTTGCGTGTTCGCGCGATTGCTCGGCGAGCTTCAATTCCAATTCATCCGCGCGATTCCTAAGGGTCTGATCCTCGGCCGATTTCTGTGCGCCGCGCGCTTGCAACTCCGCAATCTGATCTTGAAGCGACGCGATTTTTTCCTGCACCTCGACGAGCTGATCGCGAAGACCCGAACTGCGGAGCGTCATGAGCTCCATGTCGGCCTTGCGGAGTTCGGCGGAGGCTTCTTTGTAGCGTTCCGCTTTAGCGGCCTGACGTTTGAGCGACGCGACTTGACGCGTGATTTCACCGACGAGGTCTTCGAGCCGTTTCAAATCCGTCGCCGTGCGTTCGAGCTTGCGTAGCGCTTCGAGTTTGCGGACTTTGAATTTCGAAATGCCCGCAGCCTCTTCAAAAATATAACGTCGCTCTTCCGGTTTGGCGTTGATGATCTGATCCACCTTCCCCTGCTCGAGGACGGAGTAAGACATCATTCCCGCGCCCGTGCCGAGCAGGAGGTTATGAATATCGCGCAGACGGCAAGGAACCTTATTAAGGAAGTATTCGCTTTCGCCTGTACGGAAAAGTCGGCGGCTGATTTGAATTTCGTCGTAATCGGTGTCAAGCATTCGCCGCGAGTTGTCAATGGTCAGCGTAACTTGCGCGACGCCGAGCGGTTTGAACGAAGCCGATCCCGCGAAGATGATGTCCTGCATCGTCTTGCCGCGCAGCGACTTCGGCGATTGCGATCCGAGCACCCACTTAATTGAATCGAGGACGTTTGATTTTCCGCAGCCGTTCGGGCCGACGATGACCGTCACGCCGGGAAGGAATTCGACGATCGTTTTGGTTGCGAACGATTTGAAACCTACAATTTCGAGCCGCTTAAAAAACATGGCGGGAAACTCCTACGGGAACAGGATCAACGGGCAGCTATGAAGTTGGCTTCCGAACCATCGCAGAACACCCCCGCGACAAATCGGACCCTCGAAACCCACGTAAAGCTTTTACCCGAAAACCATATCTGACGCAAGTTCAACGCTTTAGGTGAAGCGTCAATATATGGTCTGGTTATCCTAACAGTGATACAATATCTGTCAAGGGGGAAACGTTCGAGAATTACTTTAATGCCGTCAAGGATTTGTCGCTTGGAAACGCGGTGGTGGCACGCAGAGGCACAGAGGGCGCGGAGTTGAATGAATTGAATCGAATGTCAGCATCGTGTCGGAAGGATGAAGATAGCGGTCAATTGAACGGAAGGCTCCGCGAGCTCTGCGCCTCTGCGCGAGGAAGTCTTCGAACGCTATGTTCTCGCTTCATCCCGGTTGCATGAATTCGAGCGTTCACCTTATGATGAAATTGGGTTGGGCTTGGTGGATTATCCACCCAATCTAATTATCTCCAATCGTTCAAGTTCGGGGAGGCTGGTTGTGCCGAACCCCAAGTGCCGTTTTCGAGTTGGATGCCAGATGCGCGGGTGGTTCGCGTGTTGGGTGGCGTTTGTGGTTGCGTGTTGCGGCGCGAGTGCAATTGCCGAAGATGCGCCGACGTCCGCAACCGATGTTAATGTGGATTCAATCCTTCGCGCGATTGAACTCATCGCGGAAAATCCTGAAGCGGTAAAGGCGACGCTTGAAAAAGCATTGCGTGAAGCGGAAAAAGATCGCGATAAGCGACAATCGGAATTGGATGCGCTTCAAAAGAAGATCGAAGCACTTCATCGTGCTGGAGCGTTGACGAAGGGATTGAAAAAATCGCCAGCTAAGACGGACCCAGAATTAATTCCGAAGCCTGAGATCGAAGCGACTCCTCCTGCGGTCGTGCCGACAGCAACGCCACCTGTGCCCGTTGCGACAACTGCAGCTGAGTTTACCGAGCAAGATCGCGAGCGGTTCGCCGCGCGATTCGCAAAAGAAATTCATCCGATGCTGATCGAGCCAACGAGCGAGGGGAGTTGCATGAAGTGCCACGGCCCTTCGACGATGACGCCACTCGAAATTCCCGGCGATGCAAATGCGGCCTTTGCCAAACTTTTCCGCGAAAAGTACTTCGATCCCGAAAATAAATCTTCGCTGCTGGTCAAGCTGACCGCACCGCATGAGTCGTCGCGAATGCCCCCCGCTCCCGGCGCCGCGTGGAATGACGGGCATATTTCGCGGTTGCGCTCATTCGTGAATGATCTTTTCGACGCGACTCGGAGTTTTGAGCATACCGCAGACGAGTCGTTTCCGGCCGAACTCGAAGTCGCATTCGCTCCGACTGAAGCGCACGTAACGCCCGATGGCGACAATATCTTTCTCACCTATCATCAGCTTCGCCGCAAAATCCAATTGATCTTCGGTGACGATTGGAAGCGACGTGAGGCCGATCTTTTCGCCGAGAATATCGCGCAATTTGGCGGCGCGGATTTCGAACGCTATTTCGCGGAGAATTCCAAGCCAACCGCTCCTTATCTTGCCGCGCTCGATCGCATGGCTCGCGACGTTGCGTCGAAAGCTTATTTTGCTTCTAGCGGGCCATTCGAGAATTGGTCGCAGGCTTCGCGTGACATTACCGACGCGGAAAAGCCGCCCACGACCTCGCGCGATTCAATCCGCCGTTTATATTGGAGGATGCTTTTCCGCGAACCGAGTGAATCCGAAATTCAAAAAGCGTGGACGTTTCTTCGCGGTGTTGCACTGGAAAAAGTCGAACCCGCCGATGAAACGCTGGGCTTCGAATTGACCGTGACAGGGGAATCGGGTCGCTCCACTCGCCGTGAAATTGAAATCGAAATAAAAGCGGATCGTCATCCTGCAAAACAAGTCTTGGTCAATCAAGCGCAGAATACGCCGCCTTGGTTGGTTCATAGTTCGCTTGGCGTTTTTGCGCTAAAGACCGGCGACTCGAAGCAACTCGTTCACCTCACGAATCGCGATACGGCAGGGCGCGTTATTTTCGCGGGACTTGAAATCATCGGGCCGCTTGATAACGCTGAAATGTATGAACGCAAGATCATTGCCGCCGACAATCCGATTCTAAAACTGCGCGGCGCGTGGAAACTCAAAGACGCGGGTAAAGTAAAGTATCTGGACGACGGCGACGAGGCCAAGGGCGGATGCGAAATTGAAATCCCACTTTCGCCGCCGCGCGATGGGCAATACGAACTCAAGCTTCTTTGGATGCGTCCCCCGAAAAAGGGCAAGGGCGCCGAGAATGTTTTGGTCGAAGTTGCGACGGCGGGCGAGGCGAGTTGGGCTGTTTCTGCGCTTGCAGCGGCTCCCGAAAAAGGTCGCGCGACTTTTTTTGTGGATCAAACTGTGGATCAGATTCCGTATCGCGATTTGCGCACGGCATTCCGATTCGATTCCGTGGATGACTACGTTGAGATTTCAAATGCGGGCACGACCAAGCGTGTGACTGCCGATGCCGTGCGCTTCGTTCCGAACGACGGCGGCCCTGTGATTGTCATTGATGATCCTGACGCCGACAGCAAGGACGGCTGGGTTGTCTTCGATGATTATCCGTTTCGCCCATATAATATTGTCGGTAAGGACTGCCTGAACGATAAAAGCGCGCGGAAGGGTGAATTAAAAATCCGTTATTCGCCCGCGAAGAAAAAGGATCAGTGGCGGAAGGATGTTTACTACACACCCCAGATTGTTTACGCGGGGCAGGACGATAACGACACGCGCGTGCCGGTGACGGTCAAAGCGTCGGGTTCGGCTCCCATTGCGCGAGTCACTTATCCTGCGCTCGCGGCGTATGGATCGGAAATCACGCTGAATGCCGGATCGAGCTATGACGTGGAAGCGGGGAAGCTGAGCTACGAATGGCGTCAGACGGGCGGCCCTTGGGTGGATTTCGATTCGCGCGACGCTGCGCAGGTGCGGTTCACCGCGAATGCAATGCCGGGACACCAACGCGCGTGGGAGGGTCTTGCGCGCGCGCTCGTTTCGCATCCCGATTTTCTTTTTTCGCGACCGCCGAGCCGCGATGTTGAAAAAGCGGAAATCGCGCGACGTCGAATGCTCTTGGTAAAGATCGCGCAGGATTTGACGGCGCGTCCACCGAGCGAACCCGAATTCGCGAAACTCGAATCGGGAACTTCCGTTGAGGAATTGATCGGCGATTATTTGAACTCCAAGGAATTCGAGGATTTCTATTTCCGGCGCATTCGACTCTATCTCGAAAGTCACGGAACCGAATCGCAGGATGAAGCCGTGCGGCTTTGGTGTTACGTCGCGTTTAATGGTCGCCCGTTTCAAGAAATCCTGACCGCCGATTACACGGTGGATAAAGAAATGAAGCGGCAGGATCGCCCGAAGTATTTCGGTCGCACGGGACTGCTGACGATGAAGGGATTCATTGAGGGCAAACCGGGATTGCCCCATTTCAATTATGCGGCCCAGGTCGCGGAGAAGTTTTTGGGATATGTTTTTGAGGTTCCGCCGGAGATTGTTGCCCAGCGCGAAGGGATCACCGCCGCTTCAACGACCAATCCCGATACGGCGTGCTACAGTTGCCACAAAGTCCTGACCCCGCTCGCGTTTCAGCGGCAGCATTGGGATGACCTCGGCAACTTTCGCCGCCATGACGAACGCGGGTTGCCGATTGACGCGAGCGATCAGGGATTGGTTCCCTCGTATCCGTTTCGTGGCGAAGGACTTGAGGCGTTCGCTCTCGCGGCGCAAAAAAAGGAGCGTTTTATCCGCACGATGCTCGATACTCACTTCGCGTTTTTCTTCGGTCGCGGCATGAGGGCGGAAAGCGACGAGCGCGCGCTTTATCGCGAACTTTGGGACGCCGCGCAGAAAAGCGATTATGCGATCAAGCCGATCATCAAGGCGATTTTGTTGACGCCGGAGTATCGTGGCGAAAAACGCGCGGGCGATGGAAAGGAGGGAGCGCAAT
>CAZPIK010000122.1:0-11337 GCA_964586185.1 uncultured Candidatus Sumerlaeota bacterium
AGGGCAATAATCCTATGGTCCTGCGAATGATCTTTGGGATGTCCGTGTTATCGAGCGTTCCGTGGATCGCATCGGCTCCGGGACCCGCTCCCCAAGCGATCACGTCGGTTCCCGTGTGAAAAGCTGAGTTCGTGAGTAGTAGCGAAGGCTGCTTATACCCGGGGAGAGTCCGATCAACGCCTTCCTGTTTGGCTCGATCCGCGCCCGGCCCCGATGCGAAGGTGAGCGTTTCCGCCGCGCCAATCCCCTTCGCTTTTGAGAGCATGTCCAGTCCCTTCACTTGAAGAGGCGGATAGCCATTGATTGCGAGTCCGCCTGTCTCGTGGTCGGCCGTGATGATGACGAGCGTATCGTTTGCCGGCTCGACCAAATCGAGTCCGGTTTTGATGGCGTCATCGAAAGCGATGAGATCGGTGACCAATTTTTGCGCCTCGTTGGCGTGAGCCGCATGGTCAATCCGTCCACCTTCGATCATGAGGAAATAGCCCTTCGGATTTCTCTGCAAAATTTTGATGGCCAGAGCGGTCATCTGCGCGAGCGTCGGCTCACCCCACGTATCCGAGGCGCGCTCAACTTCGTAGTTCATCATGCCATGGTTGAAGAGCGCAAGAATTTTGCCCGGCTCGCGTCCTTCTGCAATCTCGGCGGCCAGCGCGTCGAATTCAGATTGCTTCTGAATGAACCGATAGCCTTTGGCCTGCGCTTCCTCAATCAAATTGCGACCGTCCTTTCGCGAACCCATTTCCCCCCGTTCGGCATCGGCAACCGTTGCCGGGAGAAAGAATTGTCGCCCGCCGCCAAACGCGAGATCCGGCGTGCCGAGTTCCACAAATTGTTGGGCGATGTTGTTCTCATCTGCGCGCAAGGGAACATGGGCATAAAAACATGCAGGGGTGGCATGGGTGATCGTCGTCGTAGTCACAACACCCACCGATTTTCCTGCTTTTTTTGCCAACTCCAGAAGGCTTTCAACATCCTTGCCTCGAGCGTCTTTTCCGATTACGGCCGTATTCGTTTTTACACCGGCGGCAAGGGCGGTCGCAGCGGCTGCGGAATCGGTCACCATATTGTTGGCGCACCAAGTTCGCACCAGCGCGGTATGTTTCAGAGTGTCGAGCGTCAGTTGGCCGTCGCGGGCGTTCCCTTTGAAAATGCGCGCGGCGGTAACCTGCGTCAGCCCCATGCCGTCGCCGATAAAAAGAATCGCATTCTTTGCATCGGCGGATTCACCTCGCAAAGGAATCGCGCAAAGACACGCCAGAAGGCCTTGAAGAAAACAAAATCGAAGTCGGTTCATAACGGTCTCCAAGCCGCGATTAGGATCGCAGTAATTCATTTCGATCAGAGCTTATTTGGGTCATGTGCGGAAAGGGTTAAAGACTTGCAAATAAATTGTAAGACACGCAAGGATACTAGACGAAATTGAGATGTTGATAGTGGCTTTAAGCTCTTCAAGGTTTGTTGGCTTTGTCAGTGGGATGAGCGTCCGTTGTTTCCTTGATTTCGATGCTCTTAAACTGGATTTCCATCGCTTCGCCGGAGTGAATTTGCGGCGCGATGTGTCCCTTCAGTTCGCCTTCGGGATCGTCTAATTCCACCGTGGTCTTTCCGTTCACCTTTATTGTGATGTGATGTCCACGAGCCGAGACCTCGAACAGATTGAACTGATCGAGCTTGATCGGATCGTCAGGCGCGCCCTCTTTGCGCTTAAAATGCGAAAGCATTCCGCGTCCCTCTTCGTGATAGAGCGACCCCCAAAACCCTTTGCCGATATCCACCTGATAACCGCGCGCGTGACCGTCCGGCATTCGTTCCGTGCGAATCTGCACGCCGCTATTACCTTTATCGTCCACGAGCCGGACTTCGAAGCGGAGTTCGAAATCGCCATAAAGTTTTTCGGAATAGAGAAACGTGTTCTTTAAAATGCCCGGCGAGCGACCGATGAGCATTTCATTCTCGATGACCCAAAGCTTAGGCTGATCCGTCTTCCACCCATCAAGATTCCTGCCGTTGAAAAGGGGCTTCCACATTCCCTCATCGGACTTTGCTTCCGCGTGAGCCGTGGCTATCAAGGCAACCCACATTAGCGTTATGACGCATCGAATCATGATATTCGTTTCTCCTTATATGTATGTTACGGGTTATCGGGCCGACCCTGCAGTACGATTCCCCCTACGTTAACTCGCGCCTCGAGCCGGCAACCGAAGAGATGCATCGGCGAGCCGATCTGCCCTTCATATTCCCAGTGAGTGAGCTGCTGAATCGGATTACCGACAATCCGGTCGAAACCGGAAATTTCAAACCGCTCGGCAAAGTTGCTTTCCGCGTGGACGTGCGCAGAGGCGTCGTTGGGCATGGTTAGCACAATGTCGCCCGTCAAAACCTGGAAATCGGAAACGAGCGGCGGATTGATTTCACCTTTGACGGAGCCTCGACCGATGACTACGCGGAGGTTAACGTTTGACGGGACGGCAATTTCCAATTCAGTTTCGATCGAGTCTTCGGGCTGGATGATCGGCGCGGTGAGCATCGTAAATCCGCCGCGCTGAATTTCCAGATCGAGCTTGGTGGCTTCGAGTTCAGCCCTCGCCCGGTCGGTCGAGCGCACTCGCATGTTGCCTGTCACCATAATTTCATCGCCCTTGACCCGGCGGAACGTCAACTCGCATTTCTCCAACCGGAGATCGAGCAGCTTCGTTTGACGCGCGTCAAGTTTGTGCGTGATGGCTTTGGGTTTGGAAAGAAAGTCGGGCGCGTCGCGAGAGCCGCAGGCAACCACGCCCCACGCAAGCATAAGCAGAATGGCAAGGGAGCCAAGCAAACGAAATCGGGTGAGCGGGGCAATGGGCATGGGCATGAGTTAAATCGGAAGGGCTGCGGGTCACTCGATTTCAGTCAGCGGGAAATCGGTTGGAATCTCGACGCCATAGAGCTTCAGAAAATTCTCCACCATTCGATACGTCATCCCCCAAATCGTGCAATCACGATAGCGGATCGCGGGGAAATCACGATTCAAGGGATCCGGCGGATATTTATACACTCCAAGATTGACCGGATCGGCGAGAGCCGTAAGCGGAATCCAAACGGCTTCGGCGATTTCGGAATTGAGTGTCAAGATCGTCTCGCCTTCGACTGTATAGATGAAAGGCGATACGCTAAGACCGTGAGGTCGAATCCGGCCGCCATCAAGATCATCAAGCCGACCAATGAGTGTCTCGGGCTTTAAAAGCAGACCAACTTCCTCAAGCGTCTCGCGCCGAGCCGCTGCCTCAAGTGTTGCGTCTTCGGGATCGCAGTGACCTCCCGGAAAAGCCATGTGTCCCGACCACGGATCCAAAGGATGCTCAGCTCGTCGGATGAAAAGAGTTTCGACGCCGGAAGGTGTTTCCCGCAAAACGATAGCCACGGCCGCACGCCGCTCGCACCGGTGAGAAGGCGCAGTGTCGGGCTGAAACGTCGCCACAGCCGAAACAATTTCAGAAAGCTGGAGATGGGAAAGGAGTCGAAGGGGATCTACCGTCCGCATGGGATTTCGCTCGACGGACCGTCGCAATTATTTGGCGAAGCCAATCAAATCCTTCCAGTAAAGAGCCACCGCAAGAACGACGGCGAGCATGAGTCCCATGGAGCCCGTAAGGAAGAAAACGGTGCGACGAAGTTTGGCGGCTGAATCGTGGATGGCGGGTTCCAGGCGCTGGCGCATCTGGCTTTCGAGTTCGACGGCAGCGTGCTCGCGAACGAGCGCAGGGATTTGCCCCGCCGAGATTTCCTTGAAACGTTTCTCGATGATTTCGGGAGTCAGTTCGCGCGCGATGCGGGGCACGATTTTATTGGTTGCTTCTTCGACCGTCGTGACAAGTTGACGCGCAATCTCCGGACCTTCTTTTTCGACGGTGCGCTGAACGCGGGTCTGGATTTCCCTCGGGAGCGTGTTGTTCAGAGTGTCTTTCAGTCGTTCGCGAATGGCTCCGGGAAGAATTTGGTCCGCGATCCGCTTGACCGTTCGTTCAGCCTGTTCGGCGAGCACGGTTTCCATCGCCTCGGTCACTTTCCGCTCGGCGAGTTTTTCGACCATGGACTGCGCGACTTCGCGAACGGTGAACTTCACCAGCTCCTGCTCTTTTTCGGCGGTTAAGGCCGTGACGCTTTCGTTGACCTGCGCGCGCGCGCGTTGATCCACCGCCGTCGCGACGCTCTGAATGCAACGTTCGATGATGATCTGGGTCTTGCGTTCGACGGCCGCCTTAATGTGCTTCTCGGCCAATCCATCCATCATCACGTCGGCGGCATTTTCCATGTACTGCCGCGCGAGATCTTCAAGATGCTGTTCCTCGATCAAACGTCCGACGCGTTTGGCGAGCGCCTTTGCGCCGTAGGGCTTCATCAAATAGCCGTTGGCGCCGCGGGGCGAGATGTCCTGCTGGTGATCCACTTCACGCTCGGGGATAAGAAGGAGGATGGGTATGGGATGCGTGTTGCCCTGTTGGCGCAACATTCGAGTCGCCTCGAAACCCGACACTCCCATCAGGTGTGCGTCCATGACGATGGCGCTTACGTCTTTGACTTCGGGAAAAGTTAGCGCGGCGGCGGCGTTGGCTGCGGTGACGACGCGATAACCGGCGTCTTCAAGCGCGCCCAATGCGTAATCGCGCTCGGCTGAATTGTCCTCGACGATGAGTATGGATTCTCCCGGCATGGTTACGCTCTCCCCTTTGAACCTCAGCGAGCGGGACGCGAGGGGCCGCCGCGCTCTTCAATACGCCAATGGTGAAACTTGAAATCGGGCGTGCAGATGGCCGCCGTTGCCTGCGAGAAGTGACGATCCACGCGGTCGAATAGTTCGGCGGTGGAAGGATTATTTCCCCGCGCCTCTCTCGCTTTTTCCTCAAGGCGGTTCCAGAAAACTCTGAGCGCGGCGACGCAATCTTCGTGCATTCCCGTAAGCGCTCGCGTGATGCTCCCCTCGATACGCGCGTACTGGTCGTAAAGGTCTGAACTCAGGCGGTCCCCTTGGAATTTGATCGCGTCAGCGCGGGGATGACGTTGCTCCGCCATACGCCACATCCACTCAAGCCAATCCGCGCCCGCAACGGCGGAAAAAACCGGCTCGGCTTGAAGCGTCTTTAGAACAGAATTGATGCCCGCGCAAAGGAGACCGATATCGGTCAGGAATTCCCTGGGCGCGTTAGGATCCTCAAGATGGGCAACATCCGGGATTTCTTCCTCGGACTGTTTTCTTTTGCCAAAAAATCCAAGCTTGCCACTCTTGGCGGGTTTGGCCGCTTTCTTTTCCTTGGTTCCGGCGACGGGCAACGCGCCGTCTGCGCCTGCGCTCATTCGCACCGTTGCGTTAAGTCGCTCTTGATCGTTCATGCGGGGTTCGGCCCCCGCGCGAGTAATGATTTCCGCCTTAAGCAGATGATCGAGCGCCCAATAGGTTTCGAACTTGCCCAGATTGGAGAAGCGAACCAGCGCATCCACGGGCAATCGCCCATTAACGAGCGATAAAACGCGCCAAGTTTTGTCGTCGAGCGGTTGTTCGGGCGGTCCTGCGAAATCGGGATTGATCTGAAAAATTTCGGCGGAATCGCTGATGTTGGAACGGAGAACCATCCATTCCTGAAGCCTGCGATTGCCCTCCTGCAACAGAGCCGCAACATCCAAACCAATTTCGATTGCCCCGCTTGAACGCGCCGCGCCCTGCTCGAATCTAAAGTTACCGTTTTCCCAACTGAATAGATCCCATAACTCTTCTTCGAGTTGAAGCTTGATCGAAGCCTTGAGTTGATCCATTCCGATGAGATTGTTCTCGATCAGAATTTCGCCAAGAAATTTGGTCCCGCCACCCGCCTGCTGGATATCCAAGGCTTTTGCGAGCGATTCACGCGTGAGATGCCCCGAATAAACCAGCATCTGACCAAGAGTAACGTAACGATCCTTGGCGATGACGTTATTAATCTTGCCGTCTTTGAACGAGACCTCAACCCGACGGTCGTCCTGCGACAGTCCAAGAATGCCTGTCCGCTTACCCATCGAAAGGAATTGAAGAATTTCAGGGAACTTAAATACGCGAAGGCTTCCCTCAACCTCGCGCCCTTCAATCTGCATCTCTCTTGAACTTTGTTCGGTCACGGGCATAAAAAGCTCCGGTCGCGTTTTGGGTCGGGTTTAGCCCCTAAAAACCCGCCTTGAAACCCTTCGGAATGGCTTTCAAAACGAGATTACTCTATTCATTATCGGTAGGAGCGATCGAATTCTCAACACCAACCTTTGATTTTATGGAAGTTCTTCACTTTTATTGTGTCTCTGCGTGATCAGGCGCCGTCTCCGGAATCGTTATCGGGCTTCGGAGGGTTCAAAAGGTCCTTGATCCACTGTTCCATGTCCGATTTAGGCATATTGAGGTCAACAAGGGCGGCATCCGGGCCAACAGAGAAAGTTAGATTATCGAAAAGGGATTCCCAGACGGGAATGCTGGGTGCGCCCTCCCCGGCAAAACGCGCGATAAGCTTGGGAATATAGCCCCGACGACGCATTTCCTCCAAATTGTCGCGAACTCCCTTGCTCCTGAAGGCTTCTTCACAAGAAAACGCCCCTTTGAAGGTATAATCCGAACCGTCAAACCCTAGGCTGATATTGAATTCGGATGTATCGTGTAAAAAGAAAAGCTGTTTAAGTTCAGGTTCGGTATTGACCTGTTCTTTGATCTTTTCGTTGATGACCTTGGGAGTTTTGCCCATTCCCCAAACCAACGCATTAAACGGGGCCTTTGCAAGCCGGGACTGCCACTTGGGATTCGCGTTCATGTCGGGCGATTTGCCTGCGGCAACTTCGAGGCAGCGTACCACCTGCGTGCGCGTTCGGGAGAAGAGCAGCACCCTTTCTCCGAGGAACACGGCGTAGTAGTCCTGCGTTTTCCCCGGCGAATCCTTAATTTCCGCTCCCATGATGGAATAGAGATGAACTCCGGGATAATCGGTTTCGGACTTGATGACATCGGGAGCGGAACTGAAATAACGTTCGAGGGCAAATCCGCGCAGGCCGTTCATGAATTCCATCGGGTCACCGAAGTCGCCAACCATGACGAGAACGGCGTTCTTAAGGGGATCCTCCAAATCAAGAGGTTCTTCCATCCCAGCGACGACGCGCTCGACTTTATCAAGCGGGTCCATTTGAAGCGATTTGCGGAGAGCCTCAAGCCACGCTTTGCGGTCGGGGTTCTCGAAAATCGCGTCGCGCACTTTTGCGTAGAAGGAAACGCGGCGGACCTTGTCCACATTTAATTGAAAAATCTCGTCCTGTTTGCCGTCCAGAACCAAGTGGGGTGATTGTGTGAATTTTTGGACATCAATCCCGCCCGCTGCAGCCGCGCCACTTTGGTCGTCGCCTTTCGAGCAGCTCATCGCAAAGGCAAGTGAGCTTACCCAGGCCAACGTCAGGAACTGAACGCCTTGGATTTTCAACGGTCCCCTCGTTTCCACTCGATCCAAACACTCATGAATCTTGAAGTGAACTTCAAAGGCCCTCGACTCGCATCAATTTATGGCTCATCACGCAACTGAGGTGATAGTAGGGGAAGACCCGACTTTTTGCCAACAAGAATCTGAATTTCGAGAAGAACGGCAACGAAGCGAATGAATCCGCGCCGTCGGAATTATTCCAGCCTACGCATCGCCTCGGTAATGGTAAGGCGCGAGGCGCGGAGTGCGGGGAAAATGCTCGCCGCGAGTCCGATCACCAGCGCGAGGCTAATCGCCGTGAAATAAAATCCGATTTTGATCGGTAGCTCCTGCACGAACCCGCCCGTTAACGCGTACAAATTGACAAATTTTAGAGCGAATGCCAGTCCCGATCCAAAAAGTCCCCCAAAAGTCCCAATGAGTGCTGCCTCGCCCAGGATCATCATCAGAACCTTGTTGCGCGTGTAGCCCATGGACTTGAGGATGCCGACTTCGCGAAAGCGTTCGCGGATCGTAATGGCAATCGTGCTACCTGCAACAAGGAGCATCGTGAAAACCACGACGACGGCAACCGAACGCATGAGTAGGCGGATGTTACCGAGCATCGAGATAAAGCCAACGATAAATGACTTTTCAGTGGTCGTGCGAGTTTCCGCCGGAGTGTTTCGGAATGTCTCATCCACTTTTTCGACGATCGAGGGGATGCTGTCGGGGTGATCGGCCTGAAGCCAGAAAAAGGAGCACTGGTTGGTGTCCCCCATGGCTTCATTCAAATAGTCATATCGAAAATAGAACGCGTCATCCTGATTGGGGATTTCCGAATCGTAGGTCCCTACAATCGTAAATTCCAACTCTTCCGCGACAAGGCCGCTGATCAGTGTAACCTTTTGGCCGACTTTCCAATGGAACCGCTCCATGAGGCGCACGCCGACTACTGCGGCGGTGCGATCCCTGATCATGGCGTCAATTGTCTCCTGAGTGACCCGTTGCTCCGGAAACATCTTCCAAACGCTGGTGGGATCGGTGCCCATGCTGGGGAAGATGTTCTGAGGATCCTTGTAATAGCCGCCGAAAATCTGAACGGGAATCACGAGATTCACGTTGGGAATCTTCTCCAGCCGCTGGATGTAGGACATCGGCATCCCATCGACAAAGGCCGTGGAACGCTGTACGACGAGACGAAGATCGCGCTTGTCCCCGCCCGGCGGCTCCTCGAAGAAATCAAGCAGCGATTGCAACATGATGAGGAGAAATAATGAAAATCCGATGCTGAGAACGGTTAAAGCCGTCCGCCGTTTGTTTCGCAAAGTGTTCTTGAAGATGAATCGTCCGTAGGTCATAGCCGCCGTATCCTATCAAATCGTAAGGTGCGTGTAACGGGAATCTTTCCCGAATAGTTCGTTGATCCAACTTGTTTGAGCGAATTCAACGGATTACGATTTCGTGCGCGCAATCGGGATGGGAGTTTCAAGCAATCATGAATTGGAGAATTCTAGGAATTATTCTGGTGGCATGGGGATCGGTGTGGCCGGTGATCGGGTTTTCAAATTCCACGGTCGCGATTCGCGTTTTGATTTTAGGCGGAAGTTCGGGGAGCCACAAACCGAGCGAAAGAGCCGAAGACTTGATCCCTGAACTTCGTTCGCGCGGAATTGAAGCGGATTACACCGAATCGGTTGAAGAGCTTCGTGATCAGCGGTTGGCGGCTTATTCAGCGTTGGTTATTTATAAGGATAATGGCGACCTACCACCGGAAAACGAAGCGGCGTTACTTAAGTTTGTCGAAAGCGGCAAGGGATTGGTCGCGATTCATTGCGCGTCGCATTGTTTCCGTAACAGCGCAAAATACACGACGCTGATCGGCGGCAGGTTTCATACTCATGGCGATGCGATTTTTCGATCTCGGATATTAGATGCGCAACATCCCGCCATGCTCGGACTCAAGAGCTTTGAAGGATGGGACGAAACTTATGTCCATAATGAAGTGAGCAAAGATATTCGCGTCCTCATGGCTCGCGAACATGAAGGCGGCTATGAACCCTATTGCTGGGTGCGGCAGCAGGGCAAAGGACGGGTTTACTATAGCGCGCTGGGACACGATGAACGGACATGGAAACAACCCGAATTCATCGCGATGATCGAACGTGCGTTAAGGTGGAGTATCGGAATTGACCCCGACACCGAGCCGGAAATTCCACTCCCGGAAAATTATTTGCTGGCCGATCCGCCGCCGCCGCTCTCGCCCGCCGATTCCATGAAGCGGATGCACACGCCCGAAGGTTTCTCGATTTCACTTTTTGCGGCTGAGCCGGAGATCGTTCGTCCCATCGCCATGAATTTCGACGAGCAGGGTCGAGCGTGGATTATCGAGAGCGTGGACTACCCAAACGACGTTCACGAGGACGGCAAAGGAAGCGATCGCATCAAGATTTGTGAGGACTCCGACGGCGATGGTCGGGCGGACAAGTTTACGGTCTTTGCGGATGGACTGAATATTTCGACCGCGTTGTTGCCTTTCGGAAATGGCGTTATTCTTTTTCAAGCGCCCGATCTTCTCTTTCTTTCCGATGCTGACGGCGACGATCGCGCGGATGAGCGCAAAGTTCTTTTCACCGGTTTCGGTAGGTCGGACACCCATGCTGTCGTCGGGAATTTGCGATACGGTTTGGACAATTGGATTTGGGCGACGATTGGTTATAGCGGCGCGAAAATAAAGATTGGCGAACGCGAACTCAAGTTCGGCGCGGGACTCATTCGGTTCAAGCCGGATGGCACGGATTTGGAATATCTCACACCGACGGAATCGAATACTTGGGGACTCGGTTTCAGCGAAACGGGTGATGTGTTTGCTTCGAAGGCCAACGACCAACACCATGTTCATTTTGCGATCCCGAACCGATTCTTCGAGGGCGTGCGGGGGATGCGCGGCGTCGGTAATGCGGGGATTGAGGATCACAAGGATTTCCATCCCGTAACGCAAAATATCCGGCAAGTGGATTGGCATAACGGCTATACAGCGGCAGCGGGGATGACCGTTTACACCGCCCGCGATTTTCCGAAGGAATTCTGGAATCGCGCGACGTTCGTTACCGAGCCGACGGGACATCTTGTGCATGTTGATTGGCTCAAGCAAAAGGGGAGCGAGTTTGTCGCCCGCGATGGTTGGAATTTATTCGCCAGCAGCGATCCGTGGTGCGCGCCGACCGAAGCGCTCGTGGGACCCGACGGCGCGGTGTGGATGGTGGATTGGTACAATTACATTGTCCGCCATAATCCCACGCCGCCGAATTTTGAGACGGGAATTGGCAATGCCTACGTGACTCCGCAGCGCGACCGCGAGCATGGACGCATTTATCGAATCGTCCATGAAGACGCCGAAAAAAGGCGACCGCGCAATTTGAAAAAGGCAAAGACCAAAGCGCTGGTATCCGCGCTCGGCGATCCCAATATGTTCTGGCGATTGCAAGCGCAGCGGCTTTTGGTTGAGAGAGGAAAAAAGGACGCGAAATCCAATCTGCTGACCACGATACGCAAAGCAAAACCGGATGAAATCGGCAATAAGCCTGCGGCCATACACGCGCTTTGGGCGCTCAAGGGGATTGATGCGTTGGATCTTGTGGATACCAAAGTTTCCGAAGCGCTGAAGAGGGCTTTGCGGGATTCATCGCCGGGCGTCCGTCGCGCGGCATTGGATGTGCTACAGCGAGACCACGTTGGATCGCGATTGATTTTGGAAGCCGCCTCCCTAAGCGATACCGATCCCGCCGTTCGATTGCGAGCGCTGTTGGCGTTGGCGGAAGTGCCAGAAAGTCCCGAGGCGGCAACTGCGCTGGTGGCTTATGCGATAGACCCCACCAATGCCGGGGATCGCTGGATC
>CAZPIK010000123.1:0-11268 GCA_964586185.1 uncultured Candidatus Sumerlaeota bacterium
AAACGCATGAACACGGCCCTGTTGGAATGATATTAGGTGGCCGAGATGCCGGAACGGCCTAACCGCAACAGTATATGCCGTTAGTATTACAGACACAAAGAATTCCGCTCGGTCGGTGATCTTCTTATGCGTTGACGGGTTTGGGTTGCTTTGTGAGAATACGTTGAAGACACAGAGAGGAGACATCCATGATACGGTGTTCATTGGTTGCGCTGGGGGTATTGGTGTGCGCTTCGATCGGCATTGCTGACGATGCAGCCAAATCGCCGACTTTCACGAAGGATGTCGCTCCAATCTTTTTCGCGAACTGCATCAACTGCCATCGCGACGGTCAGATCGGCCCGATGTCCATGTCGAGCTATAGCGACGTGCGCCCTTGGGTGAAATCTATTCGCTCGCAGGTCGTCAGTCGCAAGATGCCCCCTTGGCAAGCTGATTTGCGTTATGGAAAATTCAGCAACGACATTTCGCTGAGCGATAAAGATATTAAGACGATCTCGGATTGGGTGGATGCAGGCGCACCCGAGGGCGATCCTTCGCTCATGCCAGCGCTTCCTCCCGCTCCGCCCGAATGGGAATTGGGGCCGCCCGATTATATTGTCGAGCTTCCCGAGTTCAAAGTCCCCGCGACGGGACCCGATGAATTTCCCAATCTCGTCGCCGAACTCGACATTCCCGACGACAAGTGGCTCCGCGCCATCGAATACAAGCCCGGAAACCCCAAAGTCACTCATCACATGGTGCTCTACGCGGGCGAAGGCGGAATGACTGGCGGAGGATCGCAGGATGGTTTGGGCGGCGGCGCGTTCAGCGGTTGGGCCGTCGGAACGCCCCCGGTGCTTTACCCCGAAGGCATCGGTTTTGAAATCGGCAAGCACGCCAAGATGACGGTCAACATGCACTATCATCCGTCGGGCGAGGCTCAAACCGACAAGACGCGAATTGGATTCTATTTTGGCAAAGGCGAGATCAGAAAAGTCACGGCGGCTATTGCTCCTCTCAGCCTTGCCTTGGAAATTCCGCCGAACGATCCCGATTACGTGAGCCGGGGAAACTACCT
Source organism: uncultured Candidatus Sumerlaeota bacterium (assembly GCA_964586185.1). Taxonomy (GTDB): domain Bacteria; phylum Sumerlaeota; class Sumerlaeia; order MVZB01; family JAJFLK01; genus CAZPIK01. The sequence continues at coordinate 1,061 of CAZPIK010000123.1, forward strand.
CGCCGAGCAAGACCTCTACGCCTACATGTATTTTCCGCACATGCACACGCGCGGCAAGGCGATGAAATACACCGCGCATTTCCCCGACGGTCGGACGGAAATCCTCCTTTCGGTTCCCACGTATGATTTCAACTGGCAGTGGAATTATTATTTGAAGGAACCGCTGCTGATTCCCCAAGGAACGATTATCGAGGTTGAGGGGCATCACGATAACACCGCCAACAACCCGAACAATCCCGACCCAAGCAAATGGCTCCGCTTCGGCGAAGGTTCGCACGACGAAATGATGATCGGCGCGATCGCGGTCTATCCCGCCGAAGGGATCCGTATGAATTCCCCCGACCTCATGGGACGGTTAGACGATTTCCTCGCCAAGAACGAAACGGATTCGCTCTACCGCGTGAAAGTCCCTCTCGGCAATTTGAACCCGCCGATGCTTCTCGACCTTCCCGAGTCCGGTAAGGCCCGCTGGCTCATTGCGATTCCGGGGCAAGTCGTCTGGGTCGCCCCCGCCGAGGTCGAATGGAAAGACAAATCGTTCTCCTTCCGGCTGCCGATGGGCGAACAACTCGGCAAGATTACGATCAGCGGAACGATGCGCGATGACGGCGTGATCGTGAACGGCAAGATGCTTGCGGAAAACGTCTTTGGCGCCGCGGGCGACCGCGGTACTCGCAACGTGCCGTTCATCGCCGAACCCGTTAAGAAGAGCAAAATAACGGAAAAAACCGTTTCGCAAAACTGATCGCGATTGTCGGATAGACCGACTTTCTGAATCTGGTTCATTCAAATGCTTCCCAGTTTTTAGCGGCATTCGGCGTGGGTGATGCGCTGAACGTTGGAAGCGGTGTTGAACTTGCCGTGGGACTCGGCGAAGGACTTCGGGTGGCAGAACTACTTGGAGTTGGGCTGGGTGTCGGACTTGGTGATGCTGTGGGTGAAGTTGTCGGCGAAGGCTGCGGATCCGTATCGGTGATGCGGTAGATATTTCCGTTGTTGAAACCGCAGACATAGACCTCACCCGCTTCATCCTCGCCGAAGGAACTAATCGTAAAAGTCTCGTCTCGTCGTTGGGTATTATTCCCAAACACCCCGGGAGCGGTTTCCTGCAAAGTCCAAATCCGTCCCGAAGAATAATCGGCGTAGAAATAAAGCCCGGCAATCGCCGGGTAAGAGGGACCTCGATAAACATAACCGCCCGTGACGCTTAAATTCCCGAACGAATGGGGATAATCAAAAATCGGCGCGACAAGGCCCGCAAACGAACATCCGGACGAAGGATTATGACAGATATTACCTTCCGTGATCCGCCAGCCGTAATTGCCGCCGTTCACGATGATATCAATCTCTTCACGCGCGCCCTGACCAACGTCGCCACTAAATAGGCGTCCCGTTCCACGATCGAATCCGGATCGCCATGGATTGCGTAGGCCGTACGCGAAAATTTCTTTGCGTTCGCTGCCGACGCTCGCCGCATAGGGATTGGTCGCCGGAATGCCGTAATTATTCGGCGCTTGGGGGTTATCCACGTCAATGCGAAGTATCTTGCCAAGCAGCGTCGTCGTATCCTGTCCATTGCCAATTGATACGTTGTGCCCCGCGTCATCATCGCCTGCTCCGCCGCCATCGCCGATTCCAATATATAGGTATCCATCCGGACCAAACGACATCCATCCCCCATTGTGATTGGTTTGCGGTTGCACGATAGGTCCCAGAATGATGGTTTCTGTGGTGCTGGCAACATCAGGATTTCCAGAAACAGAATACCGAGCGATGATTGAAGCGCCATCACTCGCCCGAGTGTAGGAAACGTAAAAGTAGCCGTTCGAAATGTAGTTGGGATGAAAGGCCAATCCAAGAAGTCCCCGCTCATCTCCGCCGCTGGCATTCGTGCAACGCGCAAGACCAATATTGGGGCCAACCGTTACGCCAAGGTTAAGAAAATCGGTGGCAAGAACCGTCCCGCCGGAATCAATAATGCGGATGCGTCCCGCGTGTTGAGCAACGAACCGCCTTCCGCTCCCATCGCCCGCATGAGTCAGGTAGAGCGGTTCGGTGAAACCCGTTGCAACTGAAGTCAATTGGATATTAATCGCGTGGGCTGAACCAAGCAAAATACACGAGAGAGCAATAGGCGCCAACCAAATGAGAGACCGTTGAAGACTTTTCATGGCGACACTCATCCTGCTCATCCCCAACTTAGTTAAGCATAGCACAGCAGCTATGAGAAACATGATATGCCAACATTCGTTCGAAGTTAGGCGGTGCATTGCAGGGCGCTCTCCGCTTTTCGCAAGCATCGCTTCCCGTATTCTTATCGACGAGGACGCCATTTTGTATTAACACATCGTACAATCAGATTCGGAGTATTGGACTAAGAGGAGTAAGTGAACATGGCATACCAACCGAGGATTCTGGCCTTCTCCGGCAGTTCGCGGAGAGATTCGTTCAATCAAAAGGTAGTGCTTGTTGCCGCCGAAGGGGCGCGTCGGGCGGGGGCGGAGGTGGAAATCATCAGCCTCCATGATTTCCCAATGCCGATCTATGACGGCAACCTCGAAGCGGAATCAGGTTTGCCCGAAAACGCGAAAAAGTTGAAAGCGCTCATGATCGAGAGCGACGGCTTTTTGATTTCATCGCCCGAATACAACAGTTCGATCACGCCGCTGCTAAAAAATACGATTGATTGGTGTTCGCGTCCTCTGCCCGGAGAAGGTCGCCTTGCGTGTTACGCGGGAAAGATCGCGGGGATCATGTCGGCTTCGCCCGGCGCGCTCGGCGGTTTGCGCGGACTCGTCCACCTGCGCGCAATTTTGGAAAATATCGAGACGATGGTCATCCCGCACCAAGTGGCCGTTGGAAAAGCACACGAGGCATTCGATGAGTCGGGCAAAATGAAAGACTCCGCGCTCGAAGCGAGCGTCATGAAAATCGGCGGACGAGTGGCCGAGGTTATCGCCAAACTCAAGAGCTAATGGCGGATTGGAATCTGCTCAATACAAGGCTTCATTGTCTTCCTTCCAGCGTAGCAACATCGGAAAGATCTTTGGGTCTTCCACTGGCCTTCTTGTTTGCGATCAAATCTGTCCGAGCGATCACGGAGATAGTTAGGTCGTCAATTTGCCGCATCTGGCGGCGGGCGTAACAATCGGCGAAGGCGACCCCGGAGATCGTTGTAAGGATTTCAATGCGAAACGGCGGCAATCCCATTCGTATGATTTGATCTTCCCGAAGGAGGCGCGATTCGATTTCGGAAGGCGGATCAAACCCGAATTCGCGCAAGGCCTTCAGTGTTCGCTTAGCATTGTCCGAGGAGCGTTCAATCCAGACATCAATGTCCTGGGTGGTTCTTGGATACCCGTGAGCACCCATGGCAAAGCCCCCGATCAGGAGGTATTCAACGTCGTTCGAGTTCAGCAAACTCAAGAACTCTTTGAAGTCGGGTGGTATTTGGATCGTATCCATAGTTCATTTGTCGTAGTCGTTCGACGTGCTCCAAACATTCCTTAACGGTGCGGGTTTGCCAATACGCCGCGTCATCATTGGGATCAGTGAGTCGCCCAGCCGTAATCACCGTCTTGTCTATCTTGAAGTCGTTAACGAGTTGTCGCATGAAGGGATGCTATCACAAATCAGATATCAATGGGACTTCAATATATCACGCATCAGGCGCGTTTTCTTACGAGAGTAAGTAAGAGCCGAAAGACCACAGCAAGGATTACAACGAGTGCCCAAATCGGGATGCTAACCATGAAAGCGTACAGGCTGGCGCCCTCGGATATGGCAATGCCGGGAGGAGGCGAACCCACCATGCCCAAGCGTATGAATACAAGCACGACAACGAAGTTTGTCGCCAAGAACGATCCCATCAACATGAGAAGCCAGGATGCGAACGTTTTGAACTTCGGCATGGCAGACCCCGCCTACTTCCGCTTCTTGTGATCCCCCACTTTGGGCGCTTTGGGATTGACCCCCGGACCGAAATAGCGAAGCAAAACGAGCGGGCATTCGCCGCCAGTATTCTCAACCTCGACCCCCTGCACGGCAGCTTCCGCAGAGATAAACACCTCGTCTTCGGTCATTTCGCCGAATCGGATCATCGCCGGACAATCCACTTTGAGCTTACCGATGCGCCCGCGCCCCTGCACGACGATGACGCCCGACGCGCCGTTGTCCTTGATGATAGTTTTTCGCCCCGGTTCGACTGTTAGCTCCTTGGCCGAGAAAAGTTCCTCGCCGGAGATTTTTCCGTAAACAATCCACCGATCCTGAAATCCTTCGGCGACGCTTCCCTTATCAAGAATCGGCTCCAGATAGTGGTTGTCCTTAAAATACTCGTCCACATTCTCCGGCCAATCGAGTTGCTCGACCAAGTAATCCAAATCGTCGTGCTTCTTTTTTGGAACATCCTTGACCAAGAGCGACCAAGGAACCGCGCGCCCCTCGACGAGCGATTGATACATGCCGAAAACGTCGCTACCCCATTGCGGCTCATACGTGACGAGCGAACCGGGCGCATGAAGCACACACGGCGGAATGAGCCAGCCCGTGCCCGGCTTCAAGCGATACGCCTTGGATAAATCGAGAATACCATTATCCCCTTCGTTCCACCGTTCAAGGCATCGCCGAACATCTTCCTTTTTCGTACCCGGCTCCAAACCCATAAAGGTGTAAGGAAAGTTGTTGCCAATCGCATTCATCTGCGGCGGGAAGTAATACGATTCGGGCTTGCCCTCCTGCCCAACGAGCGCGGCCTGCTTCGCGTTTTGGTGCATGTGATGCGGGATGGGTCCCATGTTATCGAAGAATTTGCTATAGACCGGCCACTTTTTGTATTTCGACCAAATCGCCTGGCCGATGAGTCTCGGTCCATGCGCGGCCACGGCGCTGCGAAGCGTAAAGGCTTTGCCCTCGTGAACGACGTAACTCAAGCCCTCGTCGGCGGGAGCGCCTTCATTGGCGGCGGGAGTCGTCGAGGCGAACCACCGTTCATCAATGCCGCCGCGGTGCGTGCCGAGGGCATAGTAATCGGAGGGACGAAGTTTGAGTCGGCGTCCCGGATGAAGGAATGAGCGCGGGACCCACGTAGGGGCGAGGCGGAGAAGTCCTTCTCCCGCTTCGAGTGCGCGTGCGGCCACTGCGGCCACTTTGCTTCCTGTAATCTTCTGCATGTTCGGTCGTTGCCTCCATTCCTATGACTGAGGTGCGTACAAAAATGATTCCCTGAGAATTCTTAGTCTTCGCCGAATCCGCTCTCGATAAGCTGGGTCAGATCGGCGAGCGCCTTAGCCGCGGATTTTCCGGTGACCTCAATGGTTAGTTCACTGCCTTGTTCCGCGGCGAGCATGATTACGCCCATGATGCTCTTGGCGTTGATAAGCTGCCCGTTCTTCGTAAGGCCAATTTCGCAATCCGTGAATTGACTGGCCAATTTAACGAGCTTAGACGCAGGCCGGAGATGAAGCCCCAGCTTGTTACGAATTTTGACGGTGGCGCGATGACTTTCGGCGCTTAAGCTCATGTCTGTTTGCGGATCGGGATCCCCCCCGCTCTTCCGCATTTGCCTCCCGAATAATCTGTCCCCGCATCCGGGGTTTCCCAACACTTGCGACAAATCGCGCGATCCAACCCGATCCATACAAATGGATACAGCTGGCTATGCGCGGCAGGATTGTACCGACACCTTCCGAGGAAAGTCAATTGCGGGGAACAGAATTTCGTCGCGACTCGTTCGATAATTCACTTCTTGAGGTGGTTGGAAGACCTCAGTTTATCAATTCAGCCGTCGGCGACTTCCTCCCACAGCGGAATATCCATTGTCCTATTTGGGCGTAAACGGCGGCTCATCGCGCCAAGGATAAAAATCGGGCATGTCCTTGCTCGGCTTCATGCTGAATTTCGCCGGACGTTTTTCGAGGAACGATAGAACCCCTTCGCGGGCGTCGGCGCTTTGCCCCATGTAGAAAATCGCCTTCGATTCGACCCGGTGGCCGTCCATTGGATCGGGTGCGCCGAGCATCGTCCAGAGCATCTGCCGCGAGAGCGCGACCGAAATCGCCGAAGTATTTTCCGCGATCTCTTTCGCGAGAGCCAACGCGGCCGGATAGACTTCCGCCGTCGGCAAGATGCGGCTCACGAGCCGTCCCGCGAGCGCCTCTTGCGCCTTGAAAATCCGCCCTGTCAGAACCCATTCCTGCGCCTGCGCGATGCCGACGATTCGCGGCAGTAGCCATGAACTGCACGCTTCGGGAGCGATTCCGCGCCGCACAAATACAAATCCCAATTTCGCGTCCTCGGAAACAATCCGCACGTCCATCGGCAACGTCATCGTGAGGCCAATGCCAACGGCCGAGCCGTTCATCGCCGCGATGACTGGCTTAATCGAACGAAAAATGCGGAGGGCGACCAACCCGCCGCCGTCGCGATGTTCGTCCACTTGGGATTTTGTGACTTCATTTCCGGGCTTCTTATAATCAAACGCCTCGCCGCCTTTGCCGAGATCCGCCCCCGCGCAAAACGCTTTGCCCGCTCCCGTGACGACAATGGCTCTCACTTCGTCATCCGCGTCGGCGCGGTCGAAGGCGTCAATCAGTTCGGTCATCATAACGCGCGTGAAGGCGTTCATCCGGTCGGGACGATTGAGCGTGATCGTGAGCACCCGCTCGGCAACCTCGTATTTGATTTCCTGATAATCCATGGGGTAGTCCTTTTTCGATGAAATCTCAATCGCGATACTTGACGTGGCATTCCTTGCACGATTGCGAAATGGCTTTAAGCGTCGCGCTCATTTTTTCAGGGTTCTCGTTGGACGTCGAGAGCGCCTCCTCAAGAATCTCCGTTTCGTGCGACGACTTCAGCAACGACTCGGTGAATTCTTTCGGATAAGTTTTAACCTTGGGGTCGTCTTGTAGATTGCGATAAAGATCGGCCAATTGCCCAGCCTCGGCGACGGGAACCAAATCAGGATGATCGGCGGGAGTTTTCCAACCTGCTTTCTCGATCTTCAGAAGGCGATCTAGTGCATGTTCGATCTCGACCATCGCCTGAACCAATCCGCTCGACTTCCAAACCTCCGGAAAATCGGATGAGACGGCTTTCAATTCCTTCCGGCTGGCAGGATTCGCCATGGCGACGCATCGGTAAAGCCCCGTATAGGAAGGCGAGGTTCCCGAGACCTTCATGCGCTGCTGCGCTTGAGTGTGATCCAAAAGTCCCAACGTTACCGCCGCCGCGCCCGCCGCGCCTGCGCTGCGATGTTTTCCATGATGACAATGAACATAAACCGAACCATCCGCCGTTTGAATCGCCTTCGCGATTTGCAGCGTCCGTTCATGGTTCATGCCGTTGTATCCGATGGGAAGATGGATGTAACGCAATCCGCGCGCCTTTGCCGCCGCAACATTTGGCTCCGCGCCATCCACCGAAATGACCGTGGTGATTCCCATTTCTTTTAGCGTATCGAAAGCCGAATCGCCTTCGGGCGCGCTGCCGGAATAAAGATTCTCGCCATAAGCCACGACGTTATGGATTCCGCTGAAATCTGCAGGGGCGGTCGCTTCAAAAGTTGGCGGCGCAAGCGATACCGAATTTGCCGCCGGTTTTTTCGATTGGGCGCAGGCCAATATCAGCGCGACAAAAGCCACCCCACAAAATCCCGATCTCATCGAATTTGATTTCATGCCGGTTGTGCTTTCGAATGGCGGTGCATTTCGCGCGTCCGAATCGTATCAGGAGTGCTTAACAAATCCAATGCGATGATGTACCCTTCGGGAATGCAGTCGTAGCCGCGATTCGAAGGATCCGGCTGAAAGAGCCGAAGGAGTAACTGTCATGTCCGTTTCATTTTCTTTTTTGCGATCATTGCGCGTCGCGGTTTTGGGATCGGCCTCGATCCTCGCCGTCTCATGCGCTCTTGCCGATCCCGTCCCAGTCGAAATCAAGGCCGTGGAAGGCAAAGTCCAATTCGATGTTTCCGTCGGCGGAAAACCATTCACCTCTTACGTCGCCGACGAGCAAAAGCAATTTCACAAGCCCATTTTCTACCCGATTCTCACGACTACCGGCGCGCAAATCAATCGCTCGATTCCGCCGATTAAAGGCGAAGCAACCGATCACCCGCACCACCAATCGCTCTGGTTCAATTACGGCTCGGTCAATGGCATTGATTATTGGAACCTGAAAAGCAGCGGACGTCGGATCAAGCATCGCGAAGCCGCCATTGACGGACACGCGCTCAAGCTCACGCTCGATTGGATTGATAACGATTCGAAACTCATTCTCGTTGAAAAGCGAACCGTGAATTTCGGTGGCGCGGAGGGCGTTCGCTGGATGGATCACGACATTACGCTCACCGCAACCGACGCGCCCGTTGCGTTCGGCGATTCAAAGGAAGGGGCTTTCGCGATTCGCGTTGCGGGACGACTTCAAGAAACCGGCGGCACCGGAAAATACATCAACGCCGAAGGATTGGAGATGGCCAAAGGCGTTTGGGGGAAACCGAGCGCATGGGTCGCGCAGCGCGGTTCGGTCTTCAATGCGGCGGGGGGCGATGAACCCTTGACGCTCGCGCTTTATGTCCACCCACAAACCCACAACTTCCCTCCCTATTGGCACGCGCGCGATTACGGACTGTTCGCCTTGAATCCTTGGGGGAGGCACGAATACGACAAAACTCAGGAACCGCGCAGCGAAACGCTGGAACCGGGAAAAAGTTTTAAGGTGCGCGTCAAAGTCGTTATTTATGACGGGATCATTGAAAAACCACGACTTGATGGCGACTACGCGGAGTTTTCAAAATAATTTGAGCGCGTATTGTACGTGGTGGTCTTGACTTCCAATTTTATTCGCGTAGGATATGGTGTTCTTGTCGACCATTTGTGGTCGCCGGAGTGGCGGAACTGGCAGACGCACGGGACTCAAAATCCCGCGAGGGAAACCTCGTAAGGGTTCGATTCCCTTCTCCGGCACCATCCCACCTATGAAAACACACTTCTAGAACGATAGGTTCCGCAAGGAACCCCCCACCTTAACCAACAAATCCCCCGGTCCGACAAGAGGCCGGGGGATATCTCTTTTTAGGCGTAAAGCTGTGTGCCGCCTTGAATAAGTGCCCGCGAGCTTGCGTTGAAGCCCATACTATACCAGTTCTCAAAAGTTTTGTCCGATCTTGTAGGTCGGCTCTCCAGAGCCGACGTCGGGTCAGGAGACCCGACCTACACGACAAAACTTTGGAGAACTACTCTAGATTAACATCTTAAAGAGTGCTAATTAGATGCTGAAAGGTCGCTACCCATGAATATCATCAGCGATATTGAATCGCTGACATCTTTCAAGCGCCAGACGCCGCAATATGTGAAGCGCCTGAAAAAGAGTGGGAACTCATTGGTCCTTACCAACAAATGCAGGACCGAGCTTGTTGTGCAATCGGCGGCGGGATACCAGGCTCTTTTAAACCTTCTTGAGCAGTCCAGCGCCATTAAGGGTGTCCGTCGGGGATTAAGTTCCACCAAGCGCGGCGAAGGGCGTCCTATTCGTAAGGTCCTTAAAGAAATGCGCCGAGAACTTGATGAGGAAGTGGATGAATGAAGAGATATACCATCCTCATTTAACCCGCCGCCGAGCGTGAACTCAAAGCTGCGCAGCGGTGGATTGCGCGCGAATCGCCGCAAGCGGCAAAAAAAATGGCTAAGCGACCTTGAGACAAAAATCGTATCATTGGAACGTTTTCCAAGCCGATGTCCGCTCGCTCCCGAAAATAAATTTTTCAAAGAGGAAATCCGGCATCTGATGGTTGGAGACTACCGCGTACTCTTTACCATCATGGATCAGATTGTATCTGTCTTGCATGTCAGGCGCATGAGTCAGGATACCCTGACGGGTAGGTCGGGAACGAGCGCCACGCCAACAACAATCAGAAAGTAATAAGGATTTGGGGACTATGGAATCGCGGTTTGCAAAAAGGTGGAGCATTCAAGGGTGAGGTCGTGACGTTGGGGATAAAAGGACGAAAGCGAATTATCAAACCAGTAAACGTCCCCGAATTCTCGCTCTTAGACTTGCGCCGGGCGGGGAGCCGTGAAAGGATTTGGCGGGTCAAGAGGCGATTAGGATGACGCATTACGCGAGGATGGATTATGCGAACGTGGAAGTCGGCATGTGGACAAAAGGCGAAAAGTGAATTATTTATTGGTCAAACGTCCCGGAATTCC
>CAZPIK010000124.1:0-11057 GCA_964586185.1 uncultured Candidatus Sumerlaeota bacterium
TAGCGTCCGTCGTGGCGAGGTTCGCCGCGTTCTTCGTAGCGCCGGTCGTCGGCTTCGTGGTACCCGCGCGCATAGCCCTGATCGTAGGCGTCGGCCGCATTGCCCGCGAGACCGCCCAAAAGCAATCCCGCGCCCGCGCCGATTAATGCGCCCGGACCTGAATGACCGACCGAGTGGCCGATGAGCGCGCCGGTGCCAGCGCCGAGCAATCCGCCCGTTATTGCACCTTCTGCGGTGTGCGTGGCACAGCCCGTTCCGAGAAGCGGAAGGCTCGCCAGAGCCGTCAAAGCCATCAATGAGTAAAACCGTCTCATGAGACATCTCCTTTCACCTTGCCCTGATTGAGCAGGCCGAAGCGCGTAATTGCGGCTTTGCGCCACCAATTCCCGCCCTTGCATCCTAGCAGACAAGTCCAATTTTGAAAAGTTCCGGGGAAATATCGAAAAAAATCGGTATGATGACGCGGGGTCTAAGTTAAGGGTGCGGAAGGTATTACAACGGTGAACCCGGTCGGAACCAAAGCTCAAGGCGAGAGATGTGTGGTTATTATGGCTGGCGGCGCAGGTGAGCGTTTTTGGCCGCTGAGTAATCGCCGAACTCCCAAGCAGCTGTTGCGACTATCAGGCGAAAAGACATTATTGAGGCGGGCCTTCGATCGAGCGGCGGGGTTTGTCGGGGGTGATCGCGTTTTCATTGTCGCGGGTGAGCGGTTGCGCGAGGCCATTGAAGGCGAAGTTCCGGGTTTATTGACCTCGAACTACATCGCTGAGCCGATGGCACGAAATACGGCAGCGTGTCTGGGCTTGGCCGCGGTTCAAATCCGAAATGTTCTGGGTCCGAAAGTGGTGATGGGAGTAATGACCGCTGATCATGAGATCGAAGACGGCCCGGAGTTCACCACGGTTGTTGAAGCTGGATTTGCTCACGCTGATTCCCATGACGATTTAGTGACGCTGGGCATTCGTCCGACTCGCGCGGAAACGGGATTTGGTTATTTGGAGCTGGGGGAAGCGCTTGAGGCTGAATCAGCAAGCCAACCCCCGATTCGTCGCGTCGTCAGATTTACTGAAAAGCCTGATGCCGCAACGGCTGAGAATTTTCTGAATTCCGGTCGGCATTGTTGGAACAGCGGGATGTTTTTTTGGCGTGTTGAAACATTGCTCAAGGCGCTCGCCGAGCATTGTCCGGAAATTTACGAACCACTCGCGCGCATTTCGAAGGGAACAAATGGAACCGAATCGAAGTCGGATATTCGAGCGGCTTTCGAGGCGATGCCCTCAATTCCAATTGACGTGGCCGTAATGGAGAAAGCAAAGAACGTAGTGGCGGTGGAGGGCAACTTTGGTTGGGCCGACCTCGGCAGCTGGAATTCGCTATCGGCAATGGTCGGTGCATGCGAATCGGGAAATAGTTCGATCGGTGAAGTCATCATGCTGGATTCGCGCAACAACGTCGTTTACAATACTCCTAACCGTTCCGGAGAGTCGGATATGCCGACTGTTGTCATGCACGGCGTCGAAGAAATGATCGTCGTGCGAACCGGTCAGGCTATTCTGATCACTCCGAAATCTCGCGCGCAGGACGTCAAAGGAATCGTCAAAGCCTTAGTTGAGATGGGTCGGGAAGACCTGCTATAAAATCATCACCCTTTGAAATTGGATTGGAGTTAGCAACATGAAGCGTTTTCAACGCACTTTCTCAATTCTTACCGCAGTCGTCTTGTTCAGCGGTTCTATGGCTACGCGCGCGTTCGGCTCGGCCAAAGACTTGCCCGCCGAGTGGCTCACGGATTGGACCAAGGCGACGGAACTTGCGAAATCAAGCGGTAAGCCGCTGCTCGCCGTTTTTTCGGCGGAGTGGTGCGGACCGTGCCAGCAGATGATTAAAACGGTGTATCCAAAACCCGAGGTCAAGGAAGCGCTTAAGAATTGGGTGGCTGTATATATTGACGAAGCGGCTGATCCCAAGCGGATGGAGCAGTTTCAGGTTGAGTCTTTTCCAACGTTCATTTTGTTCTCGTCCGACGGCAAGGAGGAGGATCGGTTTATCGGTGGTCGTCCGGCCAAGTCGTTTCTGGATCGGCTGGCGAATTACAAGGTATTTGCCAAACGACTGCCCGAGCTGAGGAGCGAAGTGGAAAAGAATCCTACCAACGCGGCTGCGTGGAAGGAACTCGGCGACATTTACATCAAGAAAGATGAACTCGAGACGGCGATTACGGCTTACGAAACAGCGGCAAAAAATGATCCGTCAGACAAGACGGAAGTCGCCGATGACGTGGAGTTCTATCACGCGATGCCCAAAGCGAAGGAAGATTTGCCCAAATCAATCGAGACTTATGATGCGTTCGAGCGGAAATATCCGAAGAGTCCGCTTGTTCCTCAAGCGCATCTTTATCGGGCATGGCTGCGCGCCAACATGGGAAAAGAAGCTGAAGCGAAGGTCATACTTGCCGACGGGATCAAGCGTTTCCCGGATAGCGAAAATATCGAAGACATGAAGCAGATGTTGGCGATGATTGAAGAGAATTCGAGCAAGCAGTAGAACTAAAACGTTCTGCCATCGGGCGCAAGAAATGGAATGGATGACCGCCGGGGGTTATTTGCCTTCGGCGGTTTCTTCGGCCGTTGGGGGGATGACTTTGACTCCAATAATCATTGTTTTGGGTTGGCTCAGCGCCCAAGTTTTTGAAGTGGTTTCGTAGGTGGCGAGGATTTCGGATTGAATGGCGTGGCGCAGGCGTCCGTGCGTAGCGCGCTCGGCCGTTCCGAGCAGACGGAATTGGCTGATCTTGCCGTCGGATTTCGTGATTTGAATCTCATATTTTCCCGCGCCCTTGATCACGCCCTTCGACCATTCGCCAGGTTGTCGGGATGCAAGCGCCGATTCGGGCTGCGATTTGAGAATCGCGAACGCCGATTCGGCCAAGAGTCGCGATTGGACGTTCTTCTCGCGGCGTTGCGCGTGGGCGTAGAGAATTTCTATTTGCGTGAGCGTGAGTAGAAAAAGTGAGACCGCGATCGGGAGCATGAGGAGGGAGACGAGCAGCAACGATCCGCGCTGCGAAGAAGAAGAAACATACGCAAAGGCGCGAAGGCGCGAAGGCGCAAGGACGGCACTTGCTTTCGAGCGTTTAGACTTTTTAATTAAGGTTTTCATGTTCGTCGGTATTACTGCAAATTCCTTGCGCGATCATGGTCGCAATCTACATCCTTTTATTCGTCATCTTCATTGCGCCTATGCGTCTTTGCGCCTTTGCGTAAAATTCTTCGATTAGTTTTGCAGACGGTGTTCTCTATTTGAGCCTCGCGGCGAATCCTCCCTTCTTCCATTCGTAGCGGCGGATTCCGCTTACGTCGCGAATGGTCCATTGCATCCGATAGCCTTTGCTTCCGATGGGTTGAAAGTTCAAATCGCGGGCGTTGTCGCCAAAAGATTCTTGCTTCACGATCTGATTCGATTGGACATCTGTAACTTCGCGTGTGAGGCGTCCCATTTCCGTAAGACGGTAAGTGACGCTCTGGGACTTTTGATTCGCAACTGAAACCGCCAGCGTAATGCGGTCTCCGCTTGGAGCGATCTCAACGTTTTGTGAAGCGGCAACGTCGTTACGCCATAGCATAAGAACCGCAGAGGATGACTCCTGGGCTTCCATCCGCCGAACGAGTCCCGTTTGCGAGTCGCCTATTCGAATCATTGAAAGCGCGAACGCTCCCGTGACGATGGGAATGATGCCGACGACGATGAGGAGTTCGATCAAGGTGAAGCCGTGACGAGATTTGGAGTGCGGCGGCTTGACTGCGCATTTACTCGCCCCGGCTCGACGGGGCGGGATCGGGTTGTGCCAAAGCGGCGTCAAGCCGCCGCACTCCAAAGGAAGCACAGTGAAAAGGCGAAGGGCATTAACGAGGTTGGAACGTTTCATTTCGCGGTTCCTTCCATCGCGCGCGTTGGAATGATGGCTGCGAGAGAGACGACGCGATCTTGGGCGTGGCTAGATAGACGAACATTGACGGTTACTTCGGCAAGGCCATCGCTCGGACCTGGCTTAACTTCCACTAGTGCTTGCTTGGCGAGAGGGTGGAATTCCGAAAGGCGCGCGTCGGCGGGATGAGTTCCAATTTCGATGGGTGATTCGCCTGAACGGATCAATGCGATTTGGCTCTCGGCAAGCTCGATGGCGTCGTTCCATTCCTCTTGACGATGCGAAGCTAGATGAGCCGTCTCGACGACCCTGGCAAGTCCCAATGCAAGTATAAAGACGATGGCGATGACGATGAGAAGTTCGATAAGTGTGAATCCGCTCCGATTTTTAATTTTGGGCAATTGCGACGGCCACCAATAGGCGGCGTGGGCGCGGTTGTGAAATACGATGAGGTTCAACAGAAACGCGCTGGTGCAACCGGGGTAGCCGAGGATCAGCAAATCCATTGAGAGTGCGGTATAGAAAACTGCAATGGACGCGAACGATAAAGGCCAATGCCGTTTGAGCAGGGGCGGAAGGCCGAACGCCACGAATACAAGTGCGTTGATCGAAATGGTTTCGAAGTTCTTGGCGGCAATATGTGAATCTGTGATCGCCATCAGTACAAGGCCGATGAAAATTCCCAGAAGCGTGAGAACCCAATGCAGTACCCGGTTCAGTCCAAATGCGATAAAGGATTTGGATGCCGCTATTCGATAGTGGGCGTATGCCCAAAACACTGAAAGCACGACGACGGGAGATAGGCGCACGAAATCGTAATGATTCCGAATCAGCAATTTCAAAGCACTATCATCTGTAGAGTAAGCCTGATTCGAGCGGTCGCCAAAGTTAAAGGACTTCGTAATTCCGACGAACCATTTGAGGAAAGGCGTGGCCTCAACCATGGCCGCAAACGGCCTAGCGTAGAGCCAAAGTGCTGCCAAAAAGAGAGTGACACCCACAGCCGCAACAGGCACAGGTACGTGCAACGTCGCCAACTGTTGCGCAAAAGTCTTTTTCTTTTCTGGTTCCATGGAGCCATCAGCCTTGGGCGCGTTGGAATTCTTCGATGGCAATTTCTCCGCGACTCAGAAATTCGAGCGCAGAATCTCGCTGTGTCACGCAAGCTTGGAGAGTCGGCGCGATTTCCTGAGCCGAGGCATTTCTGACAAGGGCGTTCTGTGTTTCGGCGGTCGGAATCAACCAGCCTCCAACGGCGGTGCGGCCACGGAAACCGGTTCCCATGCAGGAATCGCAACCGACCGGTTCGAAGAGCGTTAGATTGGGCCACTCCTTCGATTCAGGAACTAAACCTTTCTCGGCGTCGGTCAAATCCCGTTTACGTTTGCAATCGGGACACAGTAACTTAACAAGGCGGACATTTAGGATTCCGGCGAGTGCCGAGGCAATGACGTAAGGAGCGCTGCCCATTTGCCGGAGCCGGATCATCGCTTCGGCGGCGGTGAGCGTGTGCATCGAAGAGAGTAGCCGATGACCCGTCAGCGCGGCTTGCAGCGCGGTTTCGGCGGTTTGTGCGTCGCGAATTTCGCCAATCAAAATGACCTCGGGGTCCTGACGCAACGTGGCGCGGAGGCATTCCGCAAATCCGAGTCCCCGCGAAGCGTCCGCTGTGATCTGAGCGGCAAAGGGAAGCGAGCGCTCGACGGGATCTTCAATCGTGAGCATTGAAATCGGACGTCCCGTGCGCGAATGGAGATCGTGGAGAAGTGCGTAGAGCGCAGTGCTTTTTCCGCATCCGCTGGGACCGACGGCGAGGATCAATCCTTGCGGGCGATCCATTGCGCTACGCAACGCCGCAATCAGCGGCTCGGAAAATCCAAGGCGATCCAAGTGACGTAGTTCTTCAGAGCCAGTCAGGAGCCGGATGACCGCTTTTTCGCCGCGTAAGGTTGGGATGATCGAGAATCGCGCCTCGCCGTGGACAGCCTCGCCGTTCAGCGAGAAGCGACCTTCTTGAACAAGTTCGCCCGCGTAATCAGCACAGCGGCCCATGACTTTCAATCGTGCGATCATCCGCTGGTGCATGGATGGAGAGTAGCGAGCGGCTTCGCGGAGTTCGCCGTCCACCCGCACCCAAAGAGCGGCCTCTTTTTCGGCGGGAAAAAAATGGAGGTCGGTCGCTCGGCGACTCCGCGCCCATTCGATGGCCTGCGAAAGCCAGACCGGGGCGTGCTCGACGCTTTCGGGGGGAGCGAGCAAGACGTGGGGAGTTGGGGTTTTCGATGTTGTCATGGAAATCAACCGACGCTTCGGGGGAGATAAAACAACGGGAGATAGATGGAGAGGACGACCAATCCGACGGTCAGGCCGATTAGAATCATGATGAACGGTTCGTAGATTTCCTTGAGCGACATAAGGCCGTGATTCGTGCGTTCGCGATAAAACCGCGCGAGGTGACGGAGCGTTCCGGCGAGTTCGCGCTGGTCTTCGGCGGAGGCGATGAGCGCGGCCATACCCGCCGGAAAAAGGGGCTGCGCGGAAATGAGATCGCTTAGGCGTTCGCCCGATTCATATCGCTTTTGGAAATCGAGCATCGCGGATCGGACATACGTGTTTTCGGAGGAGTCGGTCAGGAGACCCAACGCCTCGGCCATTGGAAGTCGGTGTTCGAGCAGGAGGGAAAGATAATGTGCGAACTTGGTGGTCTCGGCCATTCGGAGCACGGGGCCAACGAGTGGCAACTCCAGCATGAGTTTTCCGTAACCCATAAACTTGAAACGCAGTCCGAACGACGAAGCAATCAGCAGGGCAATGGTAAGGATTAGCCCAAAGCCGATGATTTTCAGATAGAGGGTGATGTTGTCGGGCCAAGGGTAGGGCCCGGGGATTTGCATCCCCAATTCCATTCCCAGTTCCGTATAAATGGCGACAAACTTGGGAATGATCTTGATCATGAGAAACGTGACGACGCTAAAAAGTAGAACGAGCACACAGAGGGGATAGATCGCTTTGCGGCGGAAGTATTCGTGCGTCTTGAGACCTTCTTCCATTGTGTCGGCGAGCTGTCCCATGACCTGTCCGAGCGTCTTGCCTTGCTCGCCCAAACGGACGAGCCGCCGGTAAGCCGAGGGAAACACGTCGGGGAATTCTTCCATCGCGGCGGAGAGTTCAACGCCCGCTTCGATGCGGTCGGCGATCCGTTCGATGGCTCTGCCGAGGCTGTGCGAATTGTTTTCGTGAAGATACGCGCGAAGGATGACGGGGAGCGGCGCGCGAGCGTCCATCGCTCCGGCGATGTGGCGGCTGAAAAGCGCGAGGTCTTCGAACCGCTTCGGCGCGCGAAAGAGCCGAAGATAATCGAACAAAGGGGATCGGTGAACCGCGAAGATGGACATGAGTTAACCTCGATTCAGAGAATGCGAATACAACCACAGAGACACAGAGGCACAGAGAATACACAAATTCCAATTTTGACTATGGGACATAACCCTTCACTCTTCATGTTTCAAATTTCAAATTACAAATCTCAAATCTCGTATTTCATATTTCGGCCTTTTAATTCTCTGTGCCTCTGTGTCTCTGTGGTGACATATCTTCATGGTAGCGATTGATAAAGATCGCCGAGGGACGTGGTTCCGTTGGTCGGATCGTAGGAGATCATGGCTTGGATTTCTCCGGATGAGCTTATCGCCGTCGCGACGTTCTTTTTCAAATTGTCATAGTACACTTTCATCCCCGGACGGGTTGGGTGTTGCAGGATCAACGGTCCGCTTCCCCACAAGACGCCCGCGACAAAACCTGGCGGTGCGATGGACGGTTCGGCTAACGAAGCGGTGGGACGCAAACCAGCTTCGGGGTTCACTTGCAGTCCGTTGATATATCGGTAAGGAATCGGAGCCGCGTCGTCGCGATGTCCGCTCGGACTCGCTTCTTGCATCGTTAGAAAATCCATCGGGAGCGAGCCGATGAATGAGACGGGGGTTGTAAGACAAACGAGATCGCGCGGATCGGAAATGCCGGGCGTTAGATTCCGAGGATACTCGCGATACTCGAGCCGATACGCTTCAATGGCCATTTTGAGTCCGACGAGTTCGGCCTTGGAACGGGTGACCGACGCGCGAACTCGCGCCTCAAGGAAATTGGGAATCGCTATGGCGGCCAAGATTGCGATGATGCAGGCCACTATGGTGATCTCGATAAAGGTGAAAGCGCGTCGGCAGTTCATATTGCGTAACCTTATTTGGATAGGAAATGGATCGCGATGGGCGAGACGGCCAGCGCGGCGATTCCAAGATCGCGTCGCACGGACGCGGGCATTTTCAAAATGGGCGAATCGGCGGAGAGCAATCCGACTCCTTTGACCCAGACGATTTGGCGTTCGGGTTTTGCTGGTTTGCCGACTTGATGGGCGTTCGACGCGACCTGAACAACTTGCGTTGTTGCGGGTGACATATTGGAAGGGGGAGAAGTTGATTTGTCCGATGCCTTCGGAACCCACGCGCTCCAGAGCCAAACGAATCCGAAGAAAAACATGGCGGCGCTGGCGATGGCTTCGCGACTTAACGTCCGGCGACGGCGAATCGCGATACGGCTCGGCTGCGCGGGCAATTGACGGTGGATTTCGGCGAGAACTCCCTCGTAATAATGGGAGGGAAGCTCAAAGCCCGATCGCTCGGCGATGGCGCGATGGAGCGAGGTCTGCAACTGAAGCGTCTCCGAACATCGAGGGCATTCTGCGGCGTGAGCATGCACTTCGGTCCGGCGTGATTCGTCGAGGCCTCCCTCGACGCAGAAGGGAATGAGTGATTCGATTTTCGAGCAACCGAGGTTCATGATTTCACCTCGCCCGTTTTCGGGTTTGCTTTCTCGCGTGACGCGGCATCAGCGGACGCCCACTCGCGCAGCTTGGTGCAGGCGAGCGAGTAGTGGCTCTTCGCCGCCGATTCGCCGCACCCCATGATCGCGGCAACTTCGGCGTGGGTTAGTCCCTGAAAACTTCGAAGCACGAACGCGGCGGCCTGTCGCTCGGGCAATCGCGGGATATAGGTTTCGATCTGCGCGAACAATTCTTCTTTGAGTCGCGACTCTTCGCGCAACGATTCGCGTCGAAGACTTTCGACTTGAATGATTCGCCCGGCGGATTTTTCGTCGGCGTCGAGCGAAACGGAATTCCGGCGTTTGCGGAGCGCGTCAATCGAGGCATTGATCGCGGTTCGGTAAATCCATGCGGAGAGAGCCTTTTCCCGACGGATAGACGCCGCTTGCCGCGCAAGCCGAATGAAAACTTCCTGAAGGACATCCTCGGCTTCTTCCCAGTTTCCGGTCATCCGATAGGCGGTGGCATGGACGCGGGGAGCGTATCTGCGAAAGAGCGCGTCAAATGCCGAGGCGTCGCCCTTGACGAAGGCGGAGAGGAGGTAGTGATCGGTGAGAAGGCCTTGCATAACGCGCCTCGTTGGCTGCTTCCGACAGTAAAGACGGAGACCAGGGCCAAAGGTTGAAGAAAATTCGTTTCCGGAGAAATTTAAGACCGAACTGCGAAAATGTCGTCGAGCCGGATTTCGATTCCGGCGGCGAATCCCTCACATTGTACAATGTCGTGGGCTTGGGCGAGCAATCGCCGTCCGTCGCGAAAAAAAAACTCAATGGACTGGGTTTCGGGATCGGCGATCCAAATCTGTTCTGCTCCGGCGGCGAAATACCGATCGCGCTTATAGGCGATTTCGGCTGGATGATTGGAAGGCGAGAGAACCTCGACAACGATTTCAGGGGCAAATTCGAGCCAAACCGACTTGGCTTCGGAGCGGTATCGAAACAGCGAGGCGTCGGGCGATAACAGCACATCGGGATCGCGTTGCAGGAGAAATCCCTCGTTATCGCCACCGAAATCCAGTTCCGGCCGCGTCGCACAAAAAGCGTCGAATAATTTTTGAAAGTGGTAGGCAATTCTGTTGTGTTTCCGTCCGGCGGGCGACATAACGGCAAGTTCCCCTTCGATGATTTCGGCAAATTTCTCAGGAGCGCCGGGCGATTCGAGATCTTCGGCCCGGTATCTTCCGCGTGATTGTGCGATGAGGGTCATGGTGCGTCTTCCCGACAGGCAAAAGTGTCTCATATTCCCGTGAGAGGGTGAAGAGCGCAGTTTTCGCGACCCATGGGGGCAAATAGGACGAATGGGACGTAGGTGGTATTTAGGGAGCTTTTTACCCCGGCGATTTTCGTTTGCAATTCCAGCGGTTTGAGTCCACCCTTGGCGCATGAAACCTCGGAAGGCCAAACGGGTCGCGGGAACTTCCGCAAAAACGACCACCGTCGGTGAATACTTGATCGCCCGGCTACGCGAATTGGGCGTTCGGCACATTTTCGGAGTGCCGGGCGATTATGTGCTCGGGTTTTGTGACCAATTAATCGCGAGTGAAATCGAGTGGGTAGGAACGTGCGGCGAAGCAGGAGCGGCGCTGGCGGCTGACGCTTATGCGCGCGTGAATGGCATTGGCGCAGTTTGTGTCACTTATGCAGTCGGCGGGCTTTCGGCGGTCAATGCCATTGCCGCAGCCTACGCGGAAAAATCGCCCGTCGTTTTGATCAGCGGCGCGCCGGGAGTAGGGGAGCGAGAGAAGAATCCCCTGCTGCATCACCGTATTCGTGATTTCGACACGCAACGACGAATTTTCGAGAAGGTCACGGCGGCAGCCGTTGCGCTCGAAGATCCCAATGAAGCGCCGGGACTGATAGATTCCGCATTGGCTTCCTGCCTGCGCCGCAAGCTACCGGTTTACATTGAATTGCCCAGCGATATGGCAACTCGACCGTGTCCCGCGCCGACGCAGTGGAAAGTGTGCAAGGACACGAGCGATCCGCCGACTTTGCAGGAATCATTAGCCGAAGCAGTCCAGATACTTAAAGCGTCTGAGCGCCCCGCTATTCTCGCGGGAGTGGAAATCCATCGGTTGGGATTGCAAGGGAAGTTGCTCGAACTCGTCGAGAAGTCGGGCTATCCCGTCGCAACCACGTTGCTTGGAAAGTCGCTTTTGAGCGAGCGGCATCCGCAATGCCTCGGCGTGTATGAAGGGGCGATGGGGCGGGAGGAAACACGCGAGATTATCGAAAATGCGGATGCGTTGCTGATCCT
>CAZPIK010000125.1:0-10952 GCA_964586185.1 uncultured Candidatus Sumerlaeota bacterium
AGATCGCGACGGAGAGTCCGAAGTAATCGGAAGCCGCCGTATCCGCGCCGCGGAGGTTCGCAACCTGCGTCCACGATCCGCCTGCGCCTTGGTAGATGTAGATCGAACCGGAATCAGTTCCCGAAGGCGTGTTGTCGCCGTGTGCGCCAATCACGATCGTGCCGGGGTTGGTATCGTTGTTCACGTCAACGGAAGCGCCGAAGAAGTCGGAAGAACCCGGAACGGCGGCTTTCAGCTTGGCCACCTCTACCCATGCCGAACCGTTCCACTCGAAGACGTAAGCCGCACCGGAGTTTGAAGCGACATCGTCGTCATACGGCGCGCCCACCACGAGACGCGTTCCGACGATCGAAACCGCGTAGCCGAACTGATCACCGGGATCGCCGTCCGAAGCCGTGATCTTCGAACCGAAGTTCGGTGTAGGTATGGGTGTCGGCGACGCGCTGGGCGAGGCCGATGCCGTGGGCGAGGGTGACTCACTCGGAGAAGCCGACGCCGTGGGTGAGGGCGATTCCGTCGCTGTCGGAGAAGGCGAATCCGTTGGAGACGGTGATGCCGATTCACTTGGAGAAGCCGATGCCGTGGGTGAGGGTGATTCCGTCGCGGTCGGAGAAGGCGAATCCGTTGGCGACGGAGACGCCGATTCACTCGGAGAAGCCGATGCCGTGGGTGAGGGCGATTCCGTCGCTGTCGGAGAAGGCGAATCCGTTGGCGACGGAGACGCCGATTCACTTGGAGAAGCCGACGCCGTGGGCGAAGGCGATTCCGTCGCCGTCGGTGATGGCGAATTGGTCGGCGATGGAGATGGCGATTCACTCGGAGACGCCGACGCTGTGGGTGAGGGTGATTCCGTTGCGGTCGGAGAAGGCGAATCCGTTGGCGACGGAGACGCCGATTCACTCGGAGAAGCCGATGCCGTGGGTGAGGGCGATTCCGTCGGCGACGGAGACGCCGATTCCGTCGGTGATGGAGACGCCGATTCCGTGGGCGACGTACTGGGCGACGCCGTGGGTGAAGGTGACTCCGTTTCCGTTGGAGAGGGCGAGGCTGTAGGCGTTTCCGTAGCTGGATCAGGCGTGCTCGTCGGCGAAGGCGTTGCCGTCGGGAAATCGCCCGTCGAGCAAGGCACCTGCATGCGGATGGTTCCCGTCGTCGAGCCGGACATTCCTCCGAGCGCTCCTCCGGGCTTGCCGACAAAATCAATCCGGTAGGTGATATCGAAGAAGCTATCCACAGCCCAATTCGGCCCCATTTGCGTCAGCGTCGTATGGCCGGGGCTGGGCATACCATAATTGGTACCCGCAGTTATACGAAGCAAATCAAAATCGGGATCGCCAGCGCCGGGATTGGTGATTTGACCAAAGAGTTGATTGAGATCCTGACCGAAGGATTGAATGGGTGCAAATGGGGTTCGAGGATTCGAGATGATTCTGCTCTGGGTATTTGGGATGACAATGGAACGCGAGAAGCCAGTCAGCGATCCCGTACCCGTCATCTCCAGAGACAACTGCGACAAGGAATCATCCAAAGTTCCACCAAGCGGCGTACCCGATTCGCCACCGAAACCATGCGTATGCAGCGATGCGTCTATGAGTATCTCCGTAAGCGGCGGCAAACCATCAACGATGTGGAGTTGGTCTCCGGGAGCATTCTCAATCGGACAGGGCGCGGGGAAATTCACGGTTCCCATGTAGATGCCGGTTCCATCGGGCGCGACGCAGCAAACGACGGTGGGAGAAGGACTGGCCGTGGGGGTTGGCGTCACCGTCGGGAAATCGCCGACCGAGCAGGGAACCTGTATGCGGATCGTGCCCGTCGTCGAACCGGAACGACCCGAGAAAGGCCCGCCGGGATGACCGACGAAATCAATTCGGTAGGTGATATCGAAGAAGCTATCCACGGCCCAATTCGGGCCTGCTTGCAGGAGCGTCGTATGACCGGGGCTGGGCAATCCGAAACCAGTGCCCGCAGTGATGCGGAGGAGGTCGAAATCGGGGTCGCCGCCGCCAGCGATTTGGCCTTGAAGTTGATACAAGACTTGGCCAAACGATTGAGGCGAAGTCGAGGGCGTACGCGGGGCCGAGAGAATCTCACTTGCGACGTTGGGGATGGTGAGGAAGCGAGTGTACCCCGAGTAAGCTCCCGTGCCATTCAATTGCAATTCAAGGACGGAGGTAAAGTCGTCCGTAGTTCCGCTTGAGGGATCTCCGGCGTCAGTGCCGAGAGTATGCGCCGTCAGCGAGGCATCAATTTCAACTGTGGAACCGACGGGCAGCCCGTCAATAATCAGGAGATGATCCACTGCCGGGTTGTTTGCAATCGGGCAAGGCGCGGGGAAGTTGACGGTTCCCGTGTAGATGCCCGTCCCATCGGGTGCGATGCAGCAAGCGGGCGTCGGGGAAGGAGACCGGGAGGGTGATGCTGAGGGCGAGGGGGTCGGCGTTTCCGTGGGCGCATCCGGAGAGCGCGTTGGACTGGGTGTTGCCGTTGGGAAATCGCCGACCGAGCACGGAACCTGCATCCGAATGGTTCCCGTTGTCGAACCGGACATTCCACCGAACGGACCGCCCGCGCGTCCGACAAAATCAATTCGGTAGGTGATATCAAAGAAACTATCTACAGCCCAATTCGGTCCCATTTGGGTGAGCGTCGTGTGACCCGGGCTGGGCATTCCGAATGAGTTTCCCGCCGTGATACGGAGCAAATCAAAATCTGGATCACCGGGCAAAATTTGCCCCTGCATTTGATCGAACACTTGATCAAAGGACTGAATTGGTACTCCTGGGTTTCTCGGATTGGAACCAATCCGACATTGAGTGTTGGGAAGGGTAAGCGTCCGTGAGTAACCCGTGAAAACACCCGTTCCTGTGAGTTGTAATTGTACCGTGGAAAAGAATCCGTCAAACGTGCCCGTCGCCGGAGTTCCAGAATCAAGCGCAGGTATCGGCGAGTATGGAGGTCTAACCGAACAATCTGCGAGTATCGGAGATCCGGGGGGCAATCCATTGATGATATTCATCGGTGCGCCGGGAAGGGTGTCAATTGGGCAGGGTGCCGGGAAGTCCACTGTACCTGTGAAGATACCCGATCCGTCGGGCGCGACGCAGCAAATGGGCGTTGGAGAAGGAGTGGCCGTCGGCGAGGCCGATCGTGTGGGTGAGGGTGACCTAGTCGGTGAAGCTGACGGCGTCGGCGTCGGCGCGGCCCCCTCAATCAACTGTAATCCGTATCCCTGCGACGCGTCCAAAGTCCATGTCGAACCCGGAAAAGTGTTGCTGACGTAACCTTGAAGGGCCGGACCGGGAATGACGCGATCAATCATAAACATGTCGGCCGAAAAGGACTCATAGTGCTCGATGTGATAAGTGCCCGGCGGAAAATTGACCGTGGGGAACTGGAAGCAATACTCATAGACCGCTATAAAGCACGAATCCGTAAAACCCATTGGGGTGACGCTTACGGGAATCAAAACGCCGAGATCCTGAAGTATCGTTCCCGGAGCACCCCCTGAGTTATTTCGAAAGATTAAGCGGAATCGAAAGGGATTCGTCGCCGGGTTTTCGTCCGAGTTGTCCACACCGTAAATTTTGATCCCGTTGATGCTGGCCGGGGCGGTAAGCGTAAAACGCTGGGTATACGAGCGCCCACCTCCCACGCTGTCCGCCATATCCCAGCAGGTAGAGCCAGCCACCGAGGGCTTGTTGATCACAATGGTGCCAGAGGGACACTGTGCCATCGCGCGATCGGCCATCCACATCATGAGCGCGCCAAAAAGCGCGGCAACCACCAAGGCGTGACATTTAGCTCTTGAAAAGAAACCCGCGCGCCAAACCGTAGGAAACGACAACATAGCACTTGACCCCCGCTAAGCTAGATTCAAAAGAAACGTACCGAAAAACTTTCGTGCCGACAATATTACGATAGCGACCTTGTCCGATAGCCCATTTGGTGTCAAGGAAAAAAAGGCTTCTGGTGTTGTCGCATTCTTTAACATCCACTCTACAATCGCGCCTCGAATAATTCATCGTCACGTTTTACATCGAACAAAGATTTCCTTTCTAATTGAGTTGCGCGCGGCGGGAAGTTAGCCTGACGCCGATTTTGGAACAGGGTTTTCCCGTTTGTGGCCGTTCAAACAGATAAGCCAGTTTTTGATTCGCCGAGCGCGAGCGTACCCGGATGGATCGCGTGGCTCTATCCCGCGACGCGCGAAGTGGGTGAGAATCCGCTTTATTTCCGCCTTGCGCGGATTGGATTTTGTCGGAAAAAGTTTTGGCTTTGGGATCGGGGTCCGGCGGAGTTTGCGCGGGGACGCGGTGGGATTCTGTCGGATATCGGCATATTGCCCATATTTCTGATAGCGCTGCCGTTTGCGTTTGCCGCAGCGTACAGTTTTTTCCAATCTCAATGGATGGCCATAGCGCCCGGAGCGCGTCGCGCGTCGTTCAGCTACCAAATGTTTCAATTTCTGAGGCAAGTCATGGACGTAACCGTTTTTGGCGCACTCATCGGAGTCTTCCTCATCTTTACGCGCGCATTGGGACTCTCGGCGCGATTGCCGCCCAAGCGTTTTATCCGAAACGCCGAGCAACCGTGGGGGGACGATCTTCGGCTTTCGGGATTGACCTGGCTGGATATTGATCTCGCGGTGTTCGTTTCATCGCTAATGAGTATCGTCCGTCGGTCTCTGCTCGGTATCGGTGTCGTTTTTTTTCTGACTACGGCAACATTGATCTACGTCACGGTCATAACGCTCCACGACCGCGCCCATTTCGATCCGCTTTGGCGTGAAAAAATCATATCGAGGGGTGTCAAAGACTGGCTCAGCACCATGTCCTACCTTATCCCATATCTCATATTCATTTTCATTTATGTCCAGGCGTCGGCAGCCTATTCATTGACCGTGACATTCCGCAACCTCGCGCAATTCAATCAACGCGGACCATGGGCGGTCATCCGCCGCGAAGCCAGCGAAGGGTGGTCATTCTTTAAGACCCATTTTCTCGGAGCAAGTTTGGCTTATACATGGACTCAGTACGCCAAAACCAACGACTGGATTATAGCGATGGTCACGGGATTGCTGTTCCTCGTGCCGACTTTACCGATCCTTTACGTTGCGACGCGCAGATACTGGTCGCGCGATGCGGGATCGCTCGGCCACGCGTTTCGCTTTTCGATTGAATGAACTTGGGGGGATTTAAGGTATGCTTCATTTTCAATATCGAACCATCTTGGAAACCGACGCAAACTGCGATACAAAGGAGAGGTTTTCCCGTTGCCGGAAGATTTCGGCAAGGACTCTTCTAAAGGACACCCGCCCATGACCGCCACAACCGAAACGAAGCCCAGCCGATTTGCGTCAACGCGAAGCGAGATCGAACTCGCGAATGGAAAACATGTTGGATATTTCAGTCTCCCCGCACTTGCGAAGCTGGGGTTTCCCGGTATTGAACGGCTTCCTTATTCGATCAAGGTGCTTTTGGAATCGGCGCTCCGCAACGTGGATGGAATCGCCGTGACCGATGGAACGGTTGAATCGCTGGCGAACTGGAAACCCAAAGACGAGAACCCGTCGGAAATCGCGTTCAAGCCCGCGCGGGTGGTACTTCAGGATTTTACGGGCGTGCCATGCGTGGTGGATTTGGCCGCGCTCCGCAGCGCGATGAAGCGGATGGGAAAAGACCCGCAGAAAATCGAGCCGCTGATTCCGGTGGACCTTGTCATTGACCATTCGGTGCAGGTGGATGAATACGGCGCAGCGGATTCGCTCCGCTTCAATACCGACATGGAGTTTCAACGCAATCGCGAACGATATGAATTTTTGCGGTGGGGTCAGGGGGCGTTCAAGACGCTACGGATCGTTCCGCCCGGAGTCGGCATCGTTCATCAAGTGAATCTCGAATATCTCGCTCAGGGAGTTGCGCTTGGCGAGAAGGACGGGAAGACGGTCGCCTATCCCGACAGCCTTGTCGGAACCGATTCGCACACGACGATGATCAACGGATTGGGGATTGTCGGTTGGGGCGTCGGCGGGATCGAAGCCGAGGCGGTGATGCTCGCGCAACCGATTTATATTCTTGCGCCTGAAGTGATCGGGTTTAAGTTGACCGGAAAATTGCCCGAAGGGACGACCGCAACCGATCTCACACTTACGGCAACGGAGATGCTTCGAAAGAAAGGTGTCGTTGGGAAGTTTGTCGAATTCTTCGGCGCGGGACTCAGTCAACTGAGCCTCGCCGACCGCGCGACGCTTGCCAACATGGCTCCCGAATACGGCGCGACGATGGGATTCTTTCCGGTGGACGCCGAGACGCTCAACTATCTGCGACAAACAGGTCGGAGCGCGGAGCAGGTGGATTTGGTCGAGCGTTATTGCAAGGCGCAGGGGATGTTCCGCGAAGACAGCTCGCCCGATCCGATCTTTACCGACGTTCTCGAACTCGATCTTGCGACCATTCAGGCATCGCTCGCGGGACCCAAACGTCCGCAAGATCGCGTCGCGCTTTCGGCGCTTAAAGAAAATTTCTTGGAGTCGCTTACGGCTCCGACGGCGCAGCGCGGATTTGGTTTAGCGACCGAAACGTTGAATGCCGAAGCCGCTATCGAGGGAATGTCGGGCGCGAAATTGAAGCACGGTTCGGTCGCAATTGCGGCGATCACAAGCTGCACGAATACTTCGAATCCTTCGGTTATGCTCGGAGCAGGATTGCTGGCAAAAAAGGCCATAGAAAAAGGACTCCGCGTTGCGCCCTACGTCAAGACGAGCCTCGCGCCGGGTTCGCGCGTTGTGACCGAATATTTGGATAAAGCCGGATTGACCGAACCGCTCAATCAGCTCGGATTTTTTACTGTTGGATACGGCTGCACGACCTGCATTGGCAACAGCGGGCCTCTCCGCGAGCCGATTGCGAATGCGGTTCAAGCAGGCAAGCTCGTCGTCTCGGCGGTGCTAAGCGGCAATCGGAATTTCGAGGGGCGGGTGCATCCGCAAGTTCAGGCAAATTATCTTGCTTCACCGCCGCTCGTTGTCGCGTTTGCAATTGCGGGTCGAACTGATATTGACCTGACGACCGAACCGCTCGGAACGGGTAAGAATGGGAAACCGGTTTTTCTTCGCGACGTTTGGCCGAGCGCGGACGAACTTCGCGACGCTTTGCGTAAGGCGACCGTTCCCGCGACATATCTGAAACTTTATTCCGACGTGCGCGAATCGAATCCGGAGTGGAATAAGATTTCGGTGACGGAGGGTTCGGTCTACCAGTGGAATTTGGATTCGACGTATATTCAGGAGCCACCGTTCTTTCTCGATTTCAAGGCGACGCCGGAACCGCCGAAGGACATCATCGGCGCGCGGGCGCTCGGTGTGTTCGGCGATTCGGTGACGACCGATCATATTTCGCCCGCGGGTTCGATCAAGGCTGATAGCCCCGCCGGGAAATTTTTGGTCGAGCGTGGCGTCAGCAAAGCCGATTTTAATTCCTACGGCGCGCGGCGGGGCAATGATCGCGTCATGACGCGCGGGACGTTCGCGAATATTCGAATCAAGAATCTCATGGTTCCCGGAGTCGAGGGAGGAGTCACGGTGCATCTGCCGGATGGCGGCGTCGTGCCGATATATGACGCGGCCATGCGATATGCCAAGGACGGCGTGCCGCTTATTATTCTTGCGGGGAAAGAATATGGGACGGGCTCATCGCGAGATTGGGCCGCCAAGGGAACGAAGCTGCTTGGAGTTCGCGCCGTCATCGCGGAGAGCTTCGAGCGAATTCACCGCAGCAATCTTGTCGGGATGGGGATTCTTCCGCTTCAATTCAAGGAAGGCCAGAACGCGCATTCGCTCGGACTCAAAGGGCGCGAGGTGTTCAAGATAGGTGGCATTGCGGAAGGTCTGGAGCCGTTCAAGAATATCCACGTTCTTGCGGAGAGCGATGACGGAAAGACGACGCAGTTCGAGGCGACGCTCCGAATTGATTCGCCGATTGAAGTCGAGTACTACAAAAACGGCGGCATCCTCGATTACGTCCTTCGCGAGTACATGAAGTCGTGAATTTAGCGCTCGACCGCGACGCCATCGCCCGCGCGCTCGGCTCGGACTTTAGCGAGGTTGGCGTGCGGGTTTACCGCGAGACTTCCTCGACGAACGACCGCGCGCGGGAATATCTGTCGCGGCGACCCGTTTCGCCCCAAATCATCGCGGCGGAGTCTCAAAGCGCGGGACGCGGACGCCACGGTCGCCGCTGGCAATCGCCCCCTTTCGTTAACCTGCTGTTCAGCCTCGCAATCCCTTCGGGTTTTACCAAGACGGCGAGTCCGCTTGTGATGAACCTTGCGACCGCGGCGTTTGTCTGTCGCTCTATTAAAGCGATCTCGCGTGAAATGGGAACCCCGCTTAAAAAACGCGTGACGATCAAGTGGCCGAACGACGTTGAACTTGATGGGCGAAAGATTGCGGGTATCCTGACGGAAACCGTCGCGACTCAAGGATGGATCGTCGGAATTGGACTCAACGTTAATCTTTCTGCCGATCAAATTCCTGATGATCTAACGGAGCGGGCGGGATCGCTCAAGATTGCCACAGGACGCGATTGGCCGCGCGAGCAATTGGCGGGTGATATTGCGTATCGATTACTGACGTGGATGAGAAAGCCCGAACCGGAGCGCTCGGAATCCGCCGCGCGCGATTGGCAAAAACGATGCGCAATGATCGGCAAGAACGTGCGAGTTCGAACTGGCGGAAAAAATATAGAGGGCGAGGTTACGGAAATCGCGCTTGATGGCGCTTTGGTGATCCGAGATGCCGCTGGGTTGTCTCACCGAATTACACATGGAGAGATTGAGATGTCGCAATCCGCTGGAGCTTAGCGGAAATTGCCTCTATGATGACGCGCTGAAAGAAGGGGAGCGATGAGCACACAAGCGTGGCTATGGGTTGGTTTCGGAGTTTTCGTCTGTTCGATGTTGGCGCTCGATCTGGGCGTTATTAACCGAAAAGCGCACGAGGTCAAATTTAAAGAGGCAATCACATGGGTGTGCATTTGGATGTCGCTCGCGTTCATCTTCAATCTGGGAATTCTATATTGGTCGGGTAAGAAACTTGCGCTGGAATTCCTGACTGGATACTTGCTTGAACAGTCGTTGAGTGTGGACAACATGTTCGTGTTCCTGCTCATCTTTGAGTATTTTCGCGTGCCGTCCGCCTATCAGCATAAGGTGCTTTTTTGGGGCATCATCGGGGCGTTGGTGTTCAGGCTGATCTTTATTTTTGCGGGCGTCGCGATCATCGAAAGGGCTGAATGGATGCTCTATGTCTTTGGCGCGTTTCTGGTCTTTAGCGGTCTTAAGATGTGGAAGAAATCGGACGAAGAGATTGACCCTGAAAAGAATCCAGTGCTCAAGGTTTTCAAGCGGTTCATGCCGGTGGCCGCCGATTACGACAAGGATCACTTTTTCACGGTGATTGGCGGCAAGCGCGCGGCAACGCCCATGCTGGTCGTGCTGATCGTCGTCGAGACGACCGACATTCTGTTCGCCCTCGATTCGATCCCGGCTGTTATGGCCATAACCCAGAATCGGTTTATCATCTTTACATCGAATGTTTTCGCGATCCTGGGACTTCGCGCGCTGTTCTTTGCCTTGGCCGGGTTTATGAAAATTTTCCACTACCTCCATTACGGTCTAGCGGCGATTCTCGTTTTCATCGGTATCAAAATGATCATTCACCATTATATCCACATACCCGTCCCGGTCGCGTTGGGGGTGCTGGCGGGCATACTCACCCTATCGGTCGTCGCTTCGATCATTTGGCCTGCACCGGAAGAAAGACACGAAGCCGCCCCAAGCACGCCCGAGGCTTAATGTAAAATGAAACACCATACATTAAATATTTACGCGGCGATGTTTTTGCTACTCACTTCCATGGTTCACGCCGAACCACCGCAACCGATGCCGCTATGGGTTTCGGGTGCGCCTGGAGCGACAGGAACAGGAGAGGAAGACACCCCGACGATTAAGGCTTTCCTGCCGGTGCCGGAGTTCGCGACGGGCGCGGCGGTTGTGGTTTGTCCGGGCGGTGGATATGGAGGCTTAGCTCCGCATGAGGCTGATCCAGTGGCGGAATGGTTGTGTTCGTTCGGCGTCGCAGGATTTGTTTTGCGGTATCGTCACGCGCCGGCTTATCGAAATCCCGCGCCGCTGCAAGATGCCCAACGCGCCATTCGGACGCTGCGGGCCAAGGCAAAGGAATGGCATCTCGATCCCGAACAGATCGGCATTCTCGGTTTTTCGGCGGGCGGTCATCTCGCCTCGAGCGCGGGGACTCATTTTGATTCGGGCGATCCAAACGCCGCCGATCCGATTGATCGCGAAAGTTGCCGTCCCGATTTCATGATTCTCATTTATCCGGTCATTACGTTCGAGGGTGAGCACGGGCATAAGGGATCGCGGAAGAATCTACTTGGCGAAAACCCGTCCGACGAACTCATTAAATTATTCTGTAACGAGAAGCAGGTGACGAAGGAAACTCCTCCCGCGTTTCTTGTGCATGGCGTCAACGATAAGGGCGTGACCTACGAAAATAGTTTGATGTTCGCAGCCGCGATGCGCGCGAATGGTATTCCGCACGAAGTGCATCTTTACGAGAATGGCCCGCATGGGTTTGGGTTAGGTCGCGGGGAATACGTGAAAAATATTGCGGTACCTTGGACGCAAAACTGCGAAGCGTGGCTCAAGGGACGACTCCAAAACACGACGAAATAAATTCACCACAGAGACACAGAGTCACAGAGACACAGAGGCGCAGAGAATTCAGAATTCAGATTGTGAGCCAAGCACTTAGCCGAAAATAGCACACAATCTTTAGCCGCTAAAAAGCACAGAAAACACAAAATAGTTTTGCTTTTTGTGACTCTTGCGCCTTTTCGCGGCTAAAACCATTCGGATTTCAGATTTGAAAT